>CALUUT010000085.1 GCA_944324045.1 uncultured Desulfovibrionaceae bacterium
CATCGCCTTTAAATGCAGCAGCGATCAGTTAACAAAAAAATAGAGCGCCATGCAAAAGGGGTGGCTGCCCGGCCCTTCTCAAGCAGACAGTCCGCATGTGCGCGGAGGCAATGAGACAGCAGTGCTCCAGGTTGACAAACTTACCAAAAAATTTGGCGGTCTCACCGCCGTGGCTGATTTCAGTTTTACCCTGGGACACCGCGAGCTCCTGGGGCTTATTGGCCCAAATGGAGCGGGAAAAACCACGGTTTTCAATCTTCTCAGCGGTGTTCTGCGCCCGACTTCCGGAAAAGTGACCCTCCAGGGGGAAGACATAACCGGCTTGCCGCCCCACAAACTCACCACCAAAGGCATCATCCGGACATTTCAAAACCTGAAGCTCATGAAGGGATTAAGCCTTCTTGACAATATGCGGCCTGCGTTCCACTTGCGCGGGTCTTCAGGGTTTCGCGACAGTTTTTTCCAAAACGCCCGTTATGCGCTCACCGAAAAAATTATGGTCGAAAAAATCATGGACACGCTCGATTCCATCGGCATCGGCCAATACAGGAATGTCAATGTTGAAGACCTCTCCTATGGCATTCAAAAGCGAGCTGAACTTGCCAGGGCCCTGCTTTTCGAACCCAAGGTTCTCTTTCTTGACGAACCGGCCGCCGGGCTCAACCCCCAGGAAACCGATGAAGTCATGAATATCGTGCGCCACATTCATAAGACGACTGAAACGTCCATTATTGTAGTGGAACACAATATGAAATTCGTTATGGGCCTGAGTCAGAGAGTCATCGTCATGAACCAGGGCGCGATTATCGCTGAAGGCCCCCCGGCCGCAGTTCAAAGCCATCCTGACGTCATTAAAGCGTACCTTGGAGAGCGGGCATGGAAAAAACAGGCCCAGGCTCTGGAAAAAAACAACGGCCATGCCCCTAAAACGCCTCAGGAAGGTTCCGGATGCTGACTATCCAAGATATTTACGCAGGCTACGACAAGGCTGTAGTCTTGCACGGCATTTCGCTTGATATCCATCCCAATGAAGTCGTGGCGCTTGTCGGGCCGAACGGAGCGGGAAAAAGCACGACCATCCGCTGCATCACAGGGGAAATCAAACCGGTAAAAGGCGATATTCGCTTTTGTGGAAACAGCATTCTCCCGCTTTCTCCGGATAAAATCGTGCCTCTTGGCATATCCTGCTCGCCGGAAGGCCGCAACATTTTCGGCAATCTCACGGTTTTTGAAAACCTGCGCATGGGCGGTTTTTTGGTTCGCGACAAGAATGTGCTCAAAGAGAGAATAGACTGGATATTCAATCTGTTCCCCCGTCTGAAGGAACGGCATAAACAACTTGCGGAATCTTTGAGCGGCGGCGAGCAGCAGATGCTGGCCATAGGCCGCGCGCTTATGAGCGGTCCGCGTCTGCTCCTGCTTGATGAACCCTCTCTGGGCATTGCGCCGGTTATTGTCGATTCTATTTATGAAAAAATTACGGAAATAAGCCAGCAGGGGACTTCAGTGCTGGTTGTAGAGCAAAATGTCGGCCTGGCTCTGGAAATAGCGCAACGCGCCTATGTCATGGAAAGCGGAAAAATCCATCACTCAGGCATGAGCGCCGATCTGCTTAATGACCGCTATATTCTGGATACCTACCTGGGAGTGAAATAGACCATGGATTTGTATCTGCTACAACAGGTGATCAACGCCCTTTCCTACGGCAGCATTCTGGCGCTCCTGGCCATTGGCTATACCATGATTTACGGCATTCTGGGGCTTATCAACTTTGCGCATGGCGAAATTTTCATGATCGGCGCGTTTTGCGCCTATCTTCTGATCACGTTCGTAGGAAGCCCGTTTATTCTGGGAATCGCCGCCGCTGTCGGCGGCGCAATGCTCATTGGCCTTTTCATTGAACGCTTCATCTATCGGCCGTGCCTGAACCGCAATGCCGAAGTGCTCACTGTTTTTATTGCTTCATTCGGCGCTTCGCTGGGGTTTCGCAACCTCATGACCATGATCTACGGCGACGGCCGCAGAGCCTTCCCCATCCCTCCGCAGCTTGACCAGATTCTGGTCACGGAAAGCGGTCTGTTCATCAATACCAAGGATATCTGGATATTCGGCGTCACGCTCATACTGCTTATCGCAGTCAGTTGCTTTATAAAATTTTCCCGTCTTGGGGTCGCCATGCGTGCCGTAGCGTATAACGCCAATGCCGCCCGTCTGGTTGGGGTCAACAGCCGCGTCATCGTCACTCTCGCATTTGCGATAGGCTCCGCTCTTGCCGGCGTATCCGCCGTGGCCTATGGCACCAGTTTCGGCATCTTGAATCCCAGCATGGGCTACCTTGCCGGACTAAACGGGTTTATCGCCGCTGTTCTTGGCGGCATCGGCAATGTGCCCGGCGCGGCCATAGCCGGCTTCATCATAGGACTTGGAGAAGTGCTGTTCGTCGGATTGCTGCCGCCAAGCTGGTCGGCGATTCGTCCGACCTTTGTATGGATATTGTTGTTCATCATTCTGTTCATCAAGCCGTCAGGGCTGTTCCGCCCGAATATCCGCATTGAATAGGAAGGGGGAAACCATGAACGGAAAAATCAAATTTCTTATCGGCATCATCGTCTATTTCGCCCTGCTCTGGCTTGCGCAAAACTTTTTACGCGACTACCATCTGCGATTGCTCATTCAGTTCGGCTTGACGGCCATTGTGGCGCTCGGAGTCAATCTCACCAATGGATATACCAATATTTTTTCCCTGGGCTTTGGCGGGACCATGCTCGTAGCCGGCTACACAACGGCTTTGCTCACTCTGCCCGTGGAATATAAGGCACAATTCCTGCAGCTCCCGCTCTGGCTTGAACAGTTGTCCGTGCCCTTTCCGCTTGCCATGCTGATCGCCGGATGTCTGGGGATGCTTGCCAGCATTATACTGTTGCTGCCTGCCTTCAGACTGAGAGGACAATATTTTATTCTGGCTTCCATGGGCATCAACATCGTTGTGGAAAACCTTGCGGAAAACGTGCGCTGGCTCACTCACGGCAATATCGGTTTGCGCGGCATTCCCATGTACACAAATATCTGGTGGGTATTCGGCCTTCTGGCGATTATCTTTTACTGCCTGCACCGGCTCATGCAATCAAAACACGGCCGGGCTCTTGTCGTCATTTCCAAGGATCAGGAGCTGGCGGGCGTCATGGGCATCAATGTGGTGCGTTACAAGGTTCTGTCATTCGCCGTAGGCAGCTTTATCAGCGGCATCGGGGCGGCATTGTGGTGCCATCAGGTGCTGATGATCAACCCCAAGGCGTTTAGCCTGCTGTATGTTTTCCAGCTTGTCGCCATGATCGCCATCGGCGGTACAGGCACGCTGTCCGGCCCCATCATAGGCGCGGCCATACTTATGATAGGGACTGAACTTATCATGCCGCTTCAGGAAGGCTTTACGCTGTTCGGCATGACGATTCCGCCTGCTTTTGGAGCAATCAACGTCTTTACTGCCATATTGCTGATCATTATCATGATCTTCCGCCCCAAGGGGCTTATGAACGGCAAAGAGCTCTGGGAGCATTTTCCAAGGCTCTTCGGTTTGAAAAAGCAATCCAGCTCGTGACCGCATCATAAACGCATGGAGCTTTCGCCATGTCCCAAACATACTTCATCTCCTCTGATAAACGTGTTCTTGGAATGTCGCCTGATAATCAACCTGCGGCCAAAGTGCCGCAGGGCGTGCCTGTGACTTTTGAAACTTTGGATTGTTTCAGTAACACCTTGCAGCATGAGGACCAGCTTTTTACATCGGTAGGCTGGGAATGCATAAATCCGGCGACAGGCCCAGTGTGGGTCGAAGGCGCCGAGCCGGGCGATATGCTTAGGGTGGATATTCTGGATATTGCCATTGCCGATCACGGGGTCATCGCATCCGCGCCAGGATTTGGAGAAATGGGCGACCGTGTCGGCGAAGTCACGCGCATTGTCCCTATCCGGGATGGAAAAGCCTGCTTTGAGTGGAAGCGGGGCTCTGAAACACTGCCGCTGCAAACCCCTATTAACCCTATGATTGGCGTCATTGGCGTTGCGCCTGAATCCGGCTCTATTCCAACAGGAACGCCCGGCGTTCATGGCGGCAATATGGATTGCAAACGTATCACAAAAGGCGCGACTCTTTATTTGCCGGTCTTTGCGCCGGGCGCTCTTTTTGCCGTAGGCGATCTTCATGCCATAATGGGCGACGGTGAAGTCGTAGTCTGCGGACTTGAAATAGCAGGAAGCGTTACGGTCTCCTTTACAGTCATAAAGGGAAAAACGTGGCCCTTGCCTCTTCTTGTCCAGAAAGACGACTTCATGACTCTGGCTTCGGCTCGCGCTTTGGACGACGCTGCAACCATGGCCACGCGCAATATGCATGACTTTCTGGTAAAAGAACTGTCCTTTGATGAAACAGATGCCGCCATGCTTCTCTCAGTCAACGGCAATTTGCGTATATGCCAGGTGGTTGATCCATTGAAAACCGCGCGCATGGAGCTTCCCCTTGCCCTTCTTGACATGTGCGGCGTCGCTTTGCCGTAGCGCCGAAACGCTTTCTCTAAAAAAACGCTTCTTCTTTTGCATAACGGAGCGCATTCGTAAAAGGATGCGCTCCTTACGCATCATCTGAAATGATAATCAAATCATTTCGCGCTTCGCCAAGCCGAGGGCATTCACAAAATATTTTCAAAGACTCACCAATCGTATGACTGACCATACGCATTGCGACAGACGCCAAAATTCAAATACAGAAAGCTCCGCCCCAACTCTCAAGGTTGACGGCCGAAATGAAAAATAGCCGCATGCTGCCGCTGACAGCATGTAAAATCGCCTGCTGGCCTAAAAAAAAATAACAGCGCGCCGATATGTCCAATATATATGAAAATGGTTCATTCAAATACGGAGAGACCATACTTATGAAGACCGCTCCTGCATATTCAAATCTTCTGTCGCAAAATTTCGTCTCCTTCACACGCGAGGAATCTCAATACCTCCAAGCGCGCAGAACCGGATTGCAGGCCGTTGCTCAACAGGCAAACCGGCAACGAAGCGTTCTGAATACCGCGCTTGCACAGCTTGCTCTGGCTGGAACTGGCGAGGAGCTTACGTATGCGGAACGCGCTCTTATCGGACAAAAAGCGGCTCGCCGGATGGAAGAAGAAAAGCAGCGAAGCGTTGGGGAGGCATCCGCACAGAACCTCAAAGAAATCAAAGCAGAACGCAAAACCAGAACCGAAAGCGCTATAGCGTCCAAAGATGAAGGCAGCCCGCCTATTCAGCAAAAAACAACTGCGTTAGCAGAAAGTGCCATGGTTTTCCACCCGCATCCTGATTTTGAAACAAAAACCGTCGCTGCATCCGAAAAAACTGTTGCTTCAGACGTCAACCCATCTGTTTCCAGAGGCGCCGCCTCAACCGAATCCGCAGCTCCAACGCTACATATAACCATCTAGCAAAAGACCGTTGTTTGCCAGCAAGTAAGAGCAAACCTCCAGACGTTGACTCTGCGCTTGGGGAACGGTTCCACCAGCCTTTGCCGTGCAATACTGTTGCAACGCAAAGCCACGGGATAACGACAGGACTGGACAGCATTGCAGCCGCTCCCCATACGAGCGGCTGCCGCCAAAATATTCAGGCACCTGAAATTTTTAAAATACTAAATAAGAGGAGCCTCCATCATTAGATTGGAGGCTCCTTTTATTGTAGAGAGAGATTTTCAGGCTTTATCTTCTGTAAGACCTTTTAACCTTTCCTTCACACACCATATCAAGCGTGTATAAATCCCATTTGGGGAAAGGAAAGCACCCTTCCCCCACCTCTCTGGAATTCTAACTATTGCTGTCCAGCCTTTTCAGCAGGAGTCTTGATGCTCTTCGGCATGGAAAGCGCGAACAGAGCAGCAAGAATAAAGGCGCCGCCAGCAACCATCAAAGACGCTCTGTAGTTGCCGGTCGCATCCTTCAGATAACCGCCAAGGAAAGAACCGATGAAGGGACCGGTTCCCATGATGATCAGGGTAGCCAGACCCCAAATCTTACCAAGGGTTCTACGGCCATAGATGGAGCCGACATAACCGACGACGCCGCCGGGAACAACGGCCCAGTAAATGGCGAAGAGCACGCAGGCGATAACGCCGATGGCAAGGGAACCGCCGGCAGCGGCCTGAGCAAAGAGCAGCAGAACAGCTATCAGGCCCACCACAGGAGCCGCGAACAGCATGATCTTACGGCCTACGGGTTCATTGCCCACAGCCTTAACGACCTTGTCGGCGACCGCGCCGAGAATGGGCATGGTGAAGATGCCGCAGAAGCCGATAACCATATACAT
>CALUUT010000086.1 GCA_944324045.1 uncultured Desulfovibrionaceae bacterium
CGGCCGGCTGATGGAGCGAGTCGGGGATTGAAACATGCATGTCTTTGGGGTTACAAAGAGTTTTTCCGGCGCGCTCTTGGCTTAAACGCTGTGAAGTACGTTAGTAAGCGGGATTTTTTGTATTTCCCCTCCCCTTGTAATATTTCCCGGTTCCGGTTGCTGGCGCTCCGGATGCCGGGAAATATTCTTTATGGCCGCGATTGAGCGTTTGTGGCGTATTTTGCCCGGATGCCGCGGCGCATCCGCGTTTTTCCCGTTGCCGCAAAATATGTTTGCCCGTCTTTTGGCGCGCGCAGCCTTGCCCAGCGCGTTTCTTGCATCGTTTCGAAGGGCTGGACGAGCGGCGTTATTGCGGCTAATATGGCGGAAAGTAAAAAAACTTTCTGGAAAGCTGGCGGGAAAGATGCTGAAATTATGTCATGTCTCCTATAATTTTGGTTCCCACTGGGCCTTGAAGGACTGTTCCCTTACGCTGAACAAAGGGGATTTTCTTTTTTTGTCCGGTCCGTCCGGCGCGGGCAAGACGACGCTTTTGCGGCTTTTATACGCTTCATTGCCTGTGCAGCGCGGGCAGGTTCTGGTTGCGGGCTTCAATCTGAATACGCTTAAAGCCCGCGAGGTGCCTCTGTTGCGGCGGCAGGTGAGCGTGGTTTTTCAGGATTTCAAGGTGCTGCCGCACCGCACGGTTTTTGAAAACGTGGCTCTGGCGCTTGAAGTGCGCGGCGTGCCCGCGCCTGTGGTTCGCCGGCGGGTGCGCGCCGTGTTGCGCGGGCTGGGACTTGAAAAGCGCATGGACGCAAAGGCCGGGTCCATTTCCGGCGGCGAGCAGCAACGGGTCGCCGTGGCCCGTTCCGTGGTCGTCAATCCGCAGGTTCTTCTGGCTGACGAGCCGACCGGAAACCTTGATCCTGATCTGTCCGTGAGGCTTATGGATTTGTTTATGCAGTTTAACGCCTATGGAACCACGGTGATTGTGGCCACGCACAGCCATACGCTGATCAAGCGCAATCCGGCGGCAAAGGTGTTGCTTCTGGATGAAGGCAAGATCACATACGCCAACTGGCCCGGCGCGCGGATATTTCGCGCGCCGGACGCTCCTGCGCCGGAAAACGCGCGCATGCCCGGGAGATGCCCTTCATGAGCGGCTCCATGCTCCGCACGGTGCCGCGTCTTATCGCGCGCGGCGTCAGGGATTTGCGCCTGCACCCGTGGTCGCAGTTTCTTACGTTTGTGACCGTGACGCTGGTCGTTTTTTTAAGCGGGCTTATGCTCATGCTTTTGAGCACGGTGGACCGCAATCTTTCCGCGGCCCGCAATGAAACCGCCCTTCAGGTATATTGGAAGCCGGATGTCGGGCTTGAGAGCGTGCGCGCGCAATGGGCGCAGCTTCAGCACATGCCCTGGCTTGTGCGCTACAGCATGTACACGCCGGATCAGGCCTTGAACGCTTTGAACTCGCGCATGGGGCATGCGGCGGCCGGCGTGGACTTGTCTTTTCTGAAGGAACGCAACCCATTGCCGCCGTCGGCGCTTTTGCATTATGACCCCCAGGAAGCGGACAATACGGCATGGGTGAAGGACACCATGGCCTATCTGCAGTCTCTGCCCGGCGTGGACAAAGTGCTTATGAATCCATTGCAGACGGATTTGGGGTATTCCTGGAAGCTTTTGAGCCGCAAGATCATGATTCCGTCCCTTGTTCTTCTGTCCGTCGCGCTGGCCCTGGTGGTCGGCAACACCATACGCCTGTCCCTTGTTTCCCGCGCCGCGGAGATAGAAATACTGCAGCTTGTGGGGGCGAAGAACTGGTACATCCGTTTGCCGCTGCTTGCGGGCGGCGCGGTGCAGGGGCTTTTGGGCGGCGTTTTGGGGCTTGCTCTTGCATGGCTTTGCTATATGTATCTTAAACCCCTGTTTCATTTTCCGCCTTTACTTTCAGAGCTTGTATTCATTCCTTTACATGAGGCCGTCCTGTTGGTACTGGTTCCCATGTGCATGGGGATTGCGGGCGGCTTTCTGGCGGTCCGCACCAGAATTTCCAACCCCAATCCTTCCGGCGGCGTCTGAGCCTGTTTTTGAAACGCTGTTTTCAGGGAAAAGCCGCATCCAGGCGTTTTTTCGTTTTTCCCTATTTTAAAGAAGAAGAGCACAGCAAATCAAAGGATTTCCCATGAGAAGCAAACGTATGACTTCCGGCGTTGAAAAAGCGCCGCATCGTTCCCTTTTGTACGCCCTTGGCATGACCAAGGAGGAAATGTCCCGGCCGCTTGTCGGCGTGGTGAATGCGGCCAGCGAAGTGGTTCCGGGGCATATGCATCTGGACAGGATTGCCGAGGCCGTAAAGGCGGGCATTCGCGCCGCAGGCGGCACGCCGATGGAGTTTCCGGCAATCGCCGTGTGCGACGGTTTGGCCATGAATCATGAAGGGATGAAATTTTCTTTGCCCAGTCGGGAAATTACGGCGGACTCCATCGAAATCATGGCCACAGCCCATCCTTTTGACGCGCTGGTGTGCATTCCCAACTGCGACAAATGCGTGCCCGGGATGCTTATGGGCATGTTGCGCATGAATATTCCGGCCATTCTTGTTTCCGGCGGTCCCATGATGGCCGGCGACAATGGCAAGGCGGACGTGGCGACCATGTTTGAGGCCGTAGGCCGGGCCAGTCGCGGCGATATGACGCCTGAAGAGCTTGAGGCGCTTGAGCAGTCGGCGTGTCCGGGCTGCGGCTCCTGCGCGGGCATGTTTACGGCGAATTCCATGAACTGTCTTTCTGAGGCCATTGGGCTTGCATTGCCCGGCAACGGAACCACGCCGGCGGTTTCCGCGGCGCGCATCCGGCTGGCCAAGGAAGCGGGGCGCATGGTCATGGAGCTTTTGCGGCGCGATATCAAGCCGCGCGACATTGTGACCGAAAAGGCCGTGGCGAACGCCGTGGCCGTGGACATGGCCCTTGGCTGCTCCACAAACACCGTGCTGCACCTTCCCGCAATTTTTGCGGAAGCCGGCCTTGCTCTTTCCCTTGAGATTTTCAATAAAGCCTCGGACGTCACTCCCAACCTCTGCAAACTCTCGCCGGCCGGTTCGCATCACATTGAGGATTTGCATCGGGCCGGCGGCATTCCGGCGGTCATGTCCGAACTTTCCAAAAAAGGATTTATCCATCTTGATTCTTTGACGGTCACAGGCAAGAGCGTGGGCGAAAACCTGGAAGACCTGCGGGCGCGCAACCTTGATCCCACGGTCATCCGTCCTGTGGACGCTCCATACAGCAAGACCGGCGGCATCGCCATTTTGCGCGGCAATCTGGCGCCGGACGGCGCAGTGGTCAAACAGTCCGCGGTAGCCCCGGAAATGCTGGTGCGCACCGTATCCGCCAAGGTGTTTTCGGGCGAGGAAGAGGCCATGCAGGCCATTCTTGGCGGAAAACTCAAAGCCGGCGACGCCGTGGTCATCCGGTATGCCGGCCCCAAGGGCGGACCCGGCAATCCGGAAATGCTTTCGCCCACATCCGCCATTGCGGGCATGGGACTTGGCTCTGATGTGGCGCTGATCACAGACGGCCGCTTCAGCGGCGCGACGCGCGGGGCTTCCATCGGGCATGTTTCTCCTGAAGCCGCCGAAGGCGGGCCCATTGGCCTTGTGCAGGATGGCGACTTGATAGAGATCAATATCCCGGCGCGTACGCTGAATCTTTTAGTTGACGATGCGGAGCTGGCCCGGCGTCGGGAATTGTTTGTTCCTGAGCGGCGTCCTCTGAATTCTCCCTTCCTCAGACGTTACCGCAAACAGGTGTCGTCCTCTTCCACCGGGGCGCGTTTTATTGACGGGGAATAGAGCGCGCGCAAACGCATTGTGCAGATGAAACATGGTTTGGGGAGGCCGCAGGGCTTCCCCAAATTGTTTTTGAAACGATTTGGACGGCGCTTTGTTTTTTATTTTGCATCGTTGTTTTTCGGTGTTGCCTATATCGAGCTGGCGTGATGAAGAACTTTCTGGTATCATGGGAACGTTTCAGAGGAAGATGTTTTGGAGAGGCGCTTCAGGGGATCTGACGGGCAAAGGGCGTAAAAAGCATAGGGAGAGTTTCAGATGGCTTCATGTGCGGACACGCGAGGGATGATAAGAGCCTGTGAAGCCTGGCTGGCGACGTCTGACGGCGAATATGCGCGGGTTGGGGTCAGCCGGATTATAAGCCATCTTATTTCGGACTGGCCGCGGCGCGGCAGAAGGCTTTTGCAGGTAAGCTGCGGCTCCGGCCGGGTTTCGGAGCTGTTCTGGGAAGCCGGATTTGACGTCACCGGCGTGACCTCTGACCCTGAACTTATGCAGGAAGCCAGAGAATACATGGGGTCGCGCGCGGATATCCAGCTTGCCGCGCCGGAATGTCTGCCTTATGATGATAACGCCTTTGAGTTTGCGGCGCTTCCGTTTTTGTGCTGCGGGAACGGTTCTTTGGCGGACTTTTTGCGCGAAGCCTTTCGCGTGGCTTCAAAAGGCGTGCTGCTTGGATTTTTCAACAGCTGGTCTTTGTATTCCGTTTCCAGACGGCTGGCAAAAAGCGGGGTGCCCGCGTTGCCGCCTTTGCATGTA
The DNA here is from genome assembly GCA_944324045.1 of uncultured Desulfovibrionaceae bacterium. Taxonomy (GTDB): domain Bacteria; phylum Desulfobacterota; class Desulfovibrionia; order Desulfovibrionales; family Desulfovibrionaceae; genus CALUUT01. The sequence goes on from CALUUT010000086.1 coordinate 4,595, forward strand.
TACCGGCAGTTGCGCAAAGTCGGACTGGGCTACGGCAACATGACCGTGACCTTTCGCAGCGTCCTGTCGGGGCCTGCGTTCACCTGGAGCGGCCTTCCGGTCTTCCATCTGTTCAACAAGGCCGTTCTTCCCCATCCTTTTGGCGCATATGCGGCGTTTCGCGTGGATTGCGGCGCGCGCCCGGAATTGACGCCCCTTACGTTGCGCACCTCTCTTGTCGCGGCCCGGCGTCAGAATGCATGTTTTTTATTAAAACGATGACTCTTTACAATGCGTGACCATTGGAATATGCTACCCCGTTTAAATTTGCTTAACTTGCGACGAGGGTGCTTATTCATGTCCAGCATTAATAAAATGAAAGGCTTCGCAGACCTTTTTTCTCCGCAAAGCGACGCCTTTACGTATATGGAAAATACGGCCCGGCGTGTTTTCGGATCCTGCGGGTATGCCGAATTGCGAACCCCCATTCTGGAGCGTACCGAAATATTCGCCCGCGGCATCGGCGATGAAACCGATGTGGTGCAAAAAGAAATGTACACGTTCATGGACAAGGGCGACAGGTCCGTGACCATGCGCCCTGAGGCCACGGCCGGCGTGATGCGGGCCTATATTGAGGATGCGCGGCATACGAAGGAGTCCATATCCAAGCTGTTCACCACTGGCCCCATGTTTCGCTATGAGCGCCCGCAGAAAGGGCGGATGCGCCAGTTTCATCAGATCAACTGCGAATGTCTTGGCCCTGAAGAGCCATACGCGGACGCCGAGCTTATTTTGATGCTCATGCGTTTTTTAGGTGAAATAGGCTTGAACGGTTTGATTCTTGAGTTGAACAGCCTTGGCTGCCGCCAGTGCCGTCCTCTGTATCACAAGGCCCTGAAAGAATTTCTCGCGGGACTGGACAAGAGCGCCCTGTGCCCGGACTGCGTGCGCCGCATGGAAACCAATCCGTTGCGCGTCCTTGACTGCAAGGTTCCCGGATGCCGGGAGCAGATTGAACATGCGCCGGATATTTTAGCTTACAATTGCGAAGCCTGCCGCGAACATTTTTCCGTGGTGCTTCGGATTCTGGAAAAGGCCGGCGCGCCGTTTCGCATCAATCCGCGCCTGGTGCGCGGCCTTGATTATTACAACAGAACCACGTTTGAAGTGGTGTCCACGGATATCGGCGCTCAGGGCTCGGTCGCAGGCGGCGGGCGTTACGACGGTCTGGTGAAGGCTCTTGGCGGTCCGGATATTCCGGGCGTGGGCTTTGCCTGCGGCATGGAGAGGCTTGCCCTGCTTATGCCCGAGCGCGAAATCGCGCGTCCTGATTTTTATGTGGCCGTGCTGGACGGCGCCGGTTTGGACGAAGCGCTTCTTATAGGAGAGGAGTTGCGCGCGGCCGGCCTTACAGGCGAGGTTTCGTTCGCGGCGAAAAGCGCCAAGAGCCAGTTCCGCCAGGCCGGAAAGATCAATGCCCGGATGTGCGTCGTGCTTGGAACGGACGAACTTGCCGGGAATACCGTTGTGCTAAAAAACATGGACACAGGCGAGCAGCGAAACGTTCCCCGCGCCGGTCTCGCTTCCTGTTTTTCCTGATGTGTCTGAACGGCCAAAAGCCTTTTTGCCAACATTTACGGAGCAATTTTCATGAGCGACCAGAAGACGGACGTGCAAAGCGAGCACCAGCAGTTCATCCAGCCGCTTGGCGGCTGGGCGAGAACCCATACGTGCGCGGCTTTGCGCAAGGAGAATATCGGCGAAGATGTGTGCCTTATGGGCTGGGTTCAGTTCCGCCGCGACCATGGCGGTCTTATTTTCGTTGACCTGCGCGACAGGGAAGGTCTGACCCAGGTGGTGTTTTCCCCGGATCACGCGCCCAGGGCGCATGAGACCGCGGGCATTTTGCGCACCGAATACGTGCTTGCCGTCAAGGGGCGGGTGCGCGCCCGACCTCAGGGCATGGCCAATCCGAATATGCGTACAGGCGACATTGAAGTCGTGGTCGGCGAGTGGAAGCTTTTGAACACTTCGAAAACAACCCCGTTCGCCATCGAAGACCGCGTTGAAGCCGGCGAAAACCTGCGCCTGCAATACCGCTATCTTGATTTGCGCCGTCCGCGCATGGCCGCGAACATGATTTTGCGGCACAAGACGACCCAGACCATGCGTCGATATCTTGACGAACAGGGTTTTCTTGAAGTGGAAACCCCGTTTCTCACCAAATCCACGCCTGAGGGCGCGCGCGATTTTCTGGTCCCCAGCCGTCTGAATCCCGGCGAATTCTATGCGCTTCCCCAGTCGCCGCAGCTTTTCAAGCAGCTTTTGATGGTCGCGGGCATGGAGCGCTATTTCCAGGTGGCGCGCTGTTTTCGCGACGAAGACCTGCGCGCGGACCGTCAGCCGGAATTTACCCAGGTGGACATGGAAATGTCCTTTGTGGATGAAGATCAGGTCATGACTGTGGCCGAAGGACTCATTGCCCGCGTATTCAAGGATGTGCTGGGGCTTGAGTTGCAGACGCCTTTTGCGCGCATGCCCTATGACCAGGCCATGCTCGAATATGGCGTGGATAAGCCGGATACCCGTTTTGACCTGCGCCTTAAGGATGTGACGCACATTGTGCGCGGCTCCCAGTTCAAGCTGTTTGCAACCGCGCCTTTGGTCAAAGCGCTCAAGGTTCCGGGCGGCGGCGTGCTTTCCCGCAAGGAAATTGACGATTTTACGGATTTTGTGAAGGTCTATGGCGCTCAGGGGCTTGCCTGGATTAAGATTCGCGAGGGCGAATGGCAGTCGCCCATAGCCAAGTTCCTCTCTGAAAAAGAGCGCGCCGGGCTTGCCAGCGAGCTTGACTTGAATGTGGGCGACATTGTGTTTTTTGAAGCCGGCGCGCCGGGCATGGTCAATGCCGCGCTGGGCAATCTGCGGCTCAAGATTGCGGACTTTATGCATCTTGTTCCGGAAAATACGTATAACTTTCTTTGGGTTACGGATTTTCCCCTTTTTGAGTACAGTGAAGAGGAAAAACGCTATGTCGCCTGTCACCATCCTTTTACCGCGGCAAAGGACGGGCATTGGGATCTTTTGACCACGGAGCCTGCGGCGGCAAGGGCAAGGGCGTATGACATGGTGCTCAACGGCAATGAAATCGGTGGCGGCTCCATCCGTATTCATACCATGGAGTTACAGAGAAAGATGTTTGAGGCGCTGGGTTTTTCCGAGGAAGAAGCGCGGGAAAAATTCGGTTTTCTGCTTCAGGCCCTGGAGTTCGGCGCTCCGCCGCATGGCGGCATAGCCTTTGGTCTTGACCGGCTGGTCATGCTTCTTTCAGGCTCCGCGTCCATTCGCGACGTCATAGCTTTCCCCAAGACCCAGAAAGCCACATGCCTCATGACTGAGGCGCCTGGCGAGGTATCGGCGAAACAATTGCGCGAGCTGGGTTTGCGCCTGCGTGAAAAGGCCGGCGCGGACTTTTGATGTTTCAGCAACCGTATAACCGAGTGAGGGAACCATGAAACGTATTATCGCTTTGCTGGCCTTTGGCTGCATGCTTTTCGCGTCAGCCGCATTTGCCGCGGACAAACCCCTGGTCGTGGCCCACGACACGAACTTCAAGCCTCTGGAATTCAGAGATCAGACCGGCAAATACGTCGGGTTTGATATTGATCTTTGGGACGCCATCGCCAAAAAGATGGGCGTTGCGTACACCTTCCAGCCCATGAACTTTAACGGCGTCGTGCCCGGGCTGCAGACCGGACAGCTTGACGTGGGCATTGCGGGCATGAGCATTACGCCCGAACGCATGAAGGTCATTGATTTTTCCGACCCGTATTACAATTCCGGCCTGCAGATTCTGGTGCGCGCGGATGACGCGTCCATCACCAAGCTTGAAGACCTTGCCGGAAAGGTGATCTCCACCAAGCTTGGAACTTCCAGCGAAAATTTCGCCAAGTCTTTCGGCAAGGCCAAGGAAGTGAAGCTTTATCCCAACAACGATTCCATGTTCATGGAACTGGTTACAGGCGGCGCTGACGCGGTGATTTTTGATCTGCCCATTGTGCAGGATTTTGCGAATACCGTGGGCAAGGGCAAGGTCAAGCCGGTCGGCCCGGTGTATGAAGGCCAGCCCTACGGCATCGGTTTTCCCAAGGGAAGCCCTCTTGTGGAAAAGGTCAATGCGGCCTTGAAGGCGCTGAAAGACGACGGCACATATGAAACCCTGTATGTGAAGTGGTTCGGGGCGATGCCCGAAAAGTAAGCGGCCGCCGGCTTTGTTTTCAGGCCGGAACAGCATCTCGGAGCGCCGGATTTCCCGTGTCGGCGGGAAGTCCGGACGTTGCTCCGTTTTTTTCATATCTGCCGGGCGGAGGGACGCTATAGATGGGTTTTACGTTTGAAGCGCGGGTTATGTGGGAGACCGCCCCCTTGCTGCTGAGCGGCTTGGCGCTGACGCTGTTCATAACGGTTGTGGGGCTGATTATCGGGTTTATTTTCGGCGTGGTCATGGGATTCGCCAAAATTTCCAAGAGCCGGATACTAAACGGCATTGCCACGGCATACGTGGAAGTGATTCGCGGCACGCCGCTCATCGTTCAGGCGATGTTTTTGTATTTTGGCGTTCCTCTTGCCACAGGCACGCGCATCCCGCCGGTTCTGGCCGGCATTATCGCCATTGCCGTCAATTCCGGCGCCTATATTGCGGAAATCGTCCGCGGCGCGGTGCAGTCCATAGAAAAAGGGCAAATGGAGGCCGGACGTTCCATCGGTCTCACCCATGCCCAAACCATGCTGCACATCATCTGGCCGCAGGCGTTCAAACGTATGATTCCGCCCCTTGGGAACCAGTTCATCATCAGCCTGAAAGATACATCCCTGCTTATGGTCATCGGCGTCGGCGAACTGACCATGAAAGGGCAGGAGATTATTTCAACCACTTACCGCGCCTTTGAAATATGGCTTACCGTGGCGATTTTGTATCTGATCATGACTTTTACGCTGGCGCGTCTTTTGCGGATTCTGGAGAGAAGACTTCTTGTCAAGGGAGGCGCATAGCATGGGCAACGTCATGATCAGCATTGAAAATCTGCACAAGAGATTTGGCGATACGGAAGTCATCAAGGGGATTTCTCTTTCTATTGAGCAGGGCGAGGTCGTGGTCATCATCGGGGCTTCCGGGTCCGGCAAAAGCACGGTGCTGCGCTGCATCACCAGGCTTGAGGAAATCACTTCCGGGCGCATCATCGTCGACGGCTTAGACGTGCATGACCCAAAGACGGACATCAACTATGTACGCACGGAAGCGGGCATGGTTTTTCAGAATTTTAACCTGTTTCCGCATATGACGGCGCTTGAAAACGTGACCCTGGGCCCGATCAAGGTGCGCGGGGTTCCCCGGCGCGACGCCGAAACGCTGGGGCTTTCGCTTCTGGAAAAGGTCGGGCTTGCCGAGCGCGCCCACCATTATCCAAGCCAGCTTTCCGGCGGGCAGAAACAGCGCGTGGCCATTGCGCGGGCGCTTGCGCTCTCGCCCAAGGTCATTCTTTTTGACGAGCCTACAAGCGCGCTTGACCCCGAACTTGTGGGCGAGGTGCTGGCGGTCATGCGGCAGCTTGCGAACGAGGGCATGACCATGGTCGTGGTGACGCATGAAATGAGTTTTGCCCGCGATGTGGCGGACAGGGTCATTTTTATTGACCGGGGCGTGATCTGCGAGGAAGGTTCGCCGGATACGCTGTTCACCAATCCGTCGAATCCGCGGCTGCGCGAGTTTCTCGGCAAAGTCCTGGAAGGCGCCTGATGCGCGCCGGACGGGCGGATTTGCGAAACGTCCCGGCCAAATAGGCGCCGGGCGGAGACGCTTTTTCAGGGCGATGAAAACGGTGTTTTGCGCCGCATTTTGAGGTGCCATGATGCAGGATGCGATTATTGAATTAAAGGGCGTGAGCAAATTCTTTGACGACGCCTGCGCTCTTGCCGATATCAACCTCAGCATAAAGAATGGCGAATTTTTGACGTTGCTCGGTCCGTCAGGCTGTGGAAAAACCACCATTCTGAGAATTCTGTCCGGCTTTGAGAAGCCCAGTTCCGGCGAAGTCCGGATTGCCGGCATATGCATGAACGGCGTGCCGCCGGAAAAGCGGAAGGTGAATACGGTTTTTCAGAATTACGCCCTGTTTCCGCATATGACGGTCGCGCAGAACGTGGGGTTCGGCCTGAAGATGCAGGGGCTGCCGAAAGATGAGATATCCCGGCGCGTGGCCGAGGTCCTGCGCATCGTGCATCTTGAATCTTTCGCCTCAAGACGTCCGGCCCAGTTGTCCGGCGGGCAGCAGCAGCGCGTGGCCATTGCGCGGGCGGTCGTCAACAATCCGCTTGTGCTGCTTCTTGACGAGCCGTTCAGCGCCCTTGATTTCAAGTTGCGCAAGGAAATGCAGCTTGAGATAAAACACCTGCAAAGAAAGCTTGGCATTACCTTTGTGTTCGTCACTCATGACCAGGAAGAGGCCTTTGCCATGTCCGACCGCGTGGTGGTCATGGACCAGGGGCATATAGCCCAGATCGGAACGCCGGAGCAGATTTACGAAGAGCCGGAAAACCTGTTTGTCGCGCGTTTTGTAGGCGAGATCAACATTCTTGAGGCGCAAATCTGTGAAGTGCGCGAAAGCGGCCAGTATGGCGCGATAATTGACGGGGCCTTGTTCCCGTTGCGTTCGCGGCATACGTTTGCGCAAGGCGACAAGGTCATGGTGCTTTTGCGGCCTGAAGACCTGAAAATCGGCGCGCCGGATGAGACGGATGGACCGTGTCTTGCGGGCGTCATTGAGGAGTCGGTGTATAAAGGCGCGACTGTTGATATCTTTATCCGCCTTGCCGGCGGTCAGCGGCTTATGGCGGCGGAGTTTTTCAATGAAGACGATGCGGAGATAAATTACAATCCGGGCGAAAAGGTGTCCGTCGCCTGGGTTGACGGATGGGAGGTCGTGCTTCCCGATGATCCGGGCCATACGGATGCGCGTCATGGGCGGGACTAGTCGTTTTTTCCGCATCGCTATTGCGCTCTCTTCACTGTGGCTGGTTCTGTTTGCGCTTGCGCCCAATGCCCTGCTTCTTCTTGTGGCCTTTTTCACGCGAAGCGATGAACATTTTGTGACGCCGGTTTTGACGCTGGACAACTACATCCGGCTGTTCGACCCGACTTTTCTGACGATTTTGTGGGATTCCGCGCGGCTGGCCTGCATCGCTACCGTGATTTGCCTGTTAATCGGCTACCCTTTCGCATATATTATGGCGAACGTCAGGCCAAACCGCAGGCCGTTTCTGCTTTTTCTGGTGATCATTCCTTTTTGGACAAGTTCGCTGATTCGCACCTACGCTCTGATTTTGATTTTAAAATCAAAGGGATTGATTTCCGAGCTTCTGACCATGCTCGGCATAACCAGCGGGCCGGTTTCCTTTATGTACAGCGACTTTGCGGTGTTTATCGGTCTGACGTACACCATGCTGCCGTTCATGATTTTGCCGCTTTACGCGTCCATTGAGAAACTGGACCGCAGGCTGCTTGATGCGGCAAAGGACCTGGGGGCGAGTTCCTGGCGCGCCTTTGTGCATGTGACCGTGCCTTTGACCATGCCCGGAATCATAGCGGGGGCGATGCTGGTGTTCTTGCCGGCCCTAAGCATGTTCTATGTTCCGGAAATGCTGGGCGGGGCAAAGAGCATGCTGCTTGGCAATTTCATCAAAAATCAGTTCCTTGTCGCCCGCGACTGGCCTTTGGGCGCGGCCGCGAGCAGCGTCATGACCATTGCGCTTATTTTGATGGTTCTGGTTTATTCCCGTGTTTCCAGGCGGGGCGTCCGGAACAGGGAAGGAGGCCGGGGTTCCGGCGGCGCACTGCGTTCGGAAGGCGGCATGCGGTGAAAGTTCTAGGCAGAATATATCTTTGGGCGGTGTATCTTTTTTTATATCTGCCCATTGTGGTGGTGATTCTTTTTTCTTTTAACAATGCCCGATACTCCACGCACTGGGCGGGCTTCACCGTGCGCTGGTACAAGGTTCTGGCGGGAAACTCCCAACTGATAGAGGCCGCGGTGAATTCTCTGACCGTAGGCACGCTGGGCGCCACGCTGGCCACGATTCTGGGCACCATGACGGCCATATGCCTGAGCCGCAAACGGTTTTTCGGGCAGAAATTTCTGCATGGCGGCATTTATCTTTTGACGGTGTCGCCGGAAATTGTGATGGGCATAGCCATGCTTATTTTTTTTATCGCCCTGCGCGTGGAACTTGGCTTTGCGACATTGCTTATTTCGCATATTACCCTGTGTTTGCCTTTTGTGGTGGTTACGGTGCTCGCGCGGCTTTCGTCATTTGACGAGCATCTTGTGGAAGCGGCCCGGGATCTTGGCGCGTCGGAGCGGCAGGCTCTGCGCCATGTCATATTGCCGCTTATTCTGCCGGCTGTGGCCGCGGGCTGGCTGCTTTCCTTCACGCTCTCCATGGATGACGTGCTGATCAGTTTTTTTGTGGCCGGGCCGGACTATGAGGTGCTGCCTTTGCGCGTGTATTCCATGGTGCGCCTTGGGGTGAAACCGGACATCAACGCGCTGTCCGCCATTTTGTTCGGGGTGACGATTGTGGTCGTCCTTTTGGTGCAAACGCTTATCAAGGTGAGGAAAAAATGAAACACCGCCTGTTCCGAGACCGCCTTTTTCCGCGTTTTCTGGCTGCGATAGCCGTGACGTTGTTCGCGTGCGCAGGATTTGCCTTGCCGGCGGCCGCCAAGGATGCGGCTTCTGAGGAAAAGGTGCTGAATATCTTTTGCTGGTCTGAATACCTGCCGCAGGAAGCATTGGATAAATTTACCGAGGAAACCGGCATCAAGGTCGTATACAGCACCTATGAATCCAATGAAGCCATGTACGCAAAGCTGAAGCTCCTTGATGGAAAGGGGTATGATATCGTGGTTCCGTCCACGTATTTCATCGAGCAGATGCGGCATGACGGCCTTTTGCAGCCTCTGGATAAAACCCGGCTGACCAATCTTGCAAAGCTTGACCCCACGCTTTTGAATCAGGAGTATGACCCGGACAACGCATACAGCATTCCATATATGTGGGGCGCCACAGGGCTTATGGTGAATAAAAAGTTTGCGGACCCGGCGACTGTTGCGAGCTGGAGCGACCTTATGCGTCCGGAATTCAAGGGGCGCGTCATTTTAAGCGACGACGTGCGCGACGTGGTCGGTTTCGCCCTGAAACGGGACGGCCATTCCATGAACAGCCGCAATGAAGCGGAAATCAAAAAAGCCTTTGACTTTTTAAATGAACTGAAACCCGCAGTCAGGGTTTTTGACGTTACCGCGGCAAAGCAGGCCTTTATCAGCGAGGAAGTCGTCATCGGCATCATCTGGAACGGCGATGCGTATATCGCGATAGAAGAAAATCCGGACCTTGCGTTTGTGTATCCGCGCGAAGGGGCCGTGCTTTGGATAGACAGTTTCGCCATTCCCAAGGGAGCGGAACATAAGGACAACGCCCACAAGTTCATTGATTTTATGCTGCGTCCGGAAAATGCGGCCCTGGTCGTGGAGGAATTCAAATATTCCACCCCGAATCTGGAAGTGCGGCCGTATCTGCCCAAAGAGTTGCAGGAAAGCCGCCTTATTTTTCCCACGGCCGAGGACTTGAAAAACAGCGAGGTGACCATGGGCGTGGGCGAGGCGAAAGCCGTGTACGAGCGTTTGTGGGAAAGTTTGAAGGCCGGAAAATAACTGTGAAAAAAACGGCGTTTTTTGCCGGTCCGGCCGTTTTTGCCCGGAAGGCGGGCATACTGGACAAAAAAAAGGGATTAACGTAGAGCACTCACTTGCAACACTGGACAAGAAGGAGAAAACATAATGGCTCACAAGAAGATTGAACGGAAGAAGGAACTTGACCGCCGCCGCAAGCGTCGCGAGGAACGTCTCAAGCAGCGCGTGAAGGAAGCCAAGGCCGCCGCCAAGGCATAATTTGTCCGATACGTCTTGTTGGCCGCGTAAGGGCGGCAAGGCCGCGCCGGTTTTTTGCCCGGGCGGAAGGAGCTCTTTCGCTTTTGGGAAAAAAGCCAGTCGCAACCGTCGGCGTTGTTTTGGGGAGGCGCGGCCTCCCCAAAAACACGGCCGGGCATCTTCGGGCGCAGCAAGGCGTCTCTTCTTTGATTCCGGTTATCCCTCTTTAGCATTTGCAAAGAACAAAAGGCGTCGCTTTATAAAAGCGCCGGATTTTTGGGCCTGTCTGGTTTGCGGCAAACGCCGTCCGGTTTTTGCCGTTTTGGCCTTGTAACCCCCTAATTTTTGGAAATTACGGATGATTGAGCGGTATACGCGCCCTGAAATGGCGTTAATATGGACTGAAGAAAATCGGTATCAGGCGTGGCTTGACGTTGAAATGGCGGTGTGCGAGGCATGGTGCGAGCAGGGGGTCATTTCCTGCGCGGATATGGCTGAACTGCGCGCCAAGGCCGGATTTGACGTTGAGCGCATCCGGGAAATCGAGAAGCAGACCCGTCATGACGTGATCGCGTTTCTGACGGCAGTGGAGGAAAAAGTCGGACCCGCGGCCCGTTTCATCCATCTTGGCTGCACTTCTTCGGATATTGTGGATACGGCCAATGCCCTGCTGCTGGTGCAGGCCGGGCGGCTTATTCTTGCGGACATGGACAGGCTGTTGCAGAGTCTGAAAACATTGGCCTTTAAATATAAAGGACAGTTATGCATGGGGCGCACGCATGGCGTTCATGCGGAGCCGACCAGTTTTGGCCTGAAAATGGCCGGATTTTATGCGGAATTCAGGCGACACCGGAAACGCTTTGCCGACGCTCTTGAAAATATCCGTGTGGGCAAGATTTCCGGCGCCGTGGGAACCTATGCCTTTCTTAATCCCGGGGTTGAAGCGCGGGCCTGCGAGCGCCTTGGGCTTAAGGTCGATCCTGTATCCACTCAGATCATTCAGCGCGACCGCCACGCTCAGTATTTCACGGCGCTTGCCATTATGGCCGGCGGCGTGGAGCGGCTTTGCGTCGAGCTCAGGCATTTGCAGCGCACAGAGGTTCTTGAGGTGGAAGAAGGGTTCGCCAAAGGCCAGAAGGGGTCTTCGGCCATGCCGCATAAGAAGAATCCCATTTCCGCGGAAAACATGTCCGGGCTTTCCCGCCTTTTGCGGACAAACGCCCTGGCGTCGCTTGAAGACATGGCGCTCTGGCATGAGCGCGATATCAGCCATTCTTCCGTGGAACGGGTGATCATGCCGGATTCCACGATTTTGGCGGATTATATCCTCAATCGTTTAAGCGGCCTTCTGGACAATCTCCAGGCGCATCCGGAAAATATGGCCCGGAACCTCAGATTGTCCCATGGGTTGTTTTTCTCCCAGCGGGTGCTTCTCGCTCTGGTGGAAAGCGGCATGCCGCGTCAGGAAGCCTATGTCATGGTGCAGCGAAACGCCATGAAAAGTTGGGAACAGGGCGCGCCTTTTCCGGATTTGATATGTGAAGACAGGGAAATAGCCGCCCGGCTCGGTCATGAAAAGCTTGCTGATTTATTTGATCCGGTATATTATTTGAGACATGAAGATGAAATTTTTGCGCGGGTTTTCGCTTCTGACGCAGAATAGCAGGAGACTTTGCGCGGGAAAACCTTGAAAAAACAGGCGGCGTCGCGGCGAAAAAAAGGAGGCGCGTTCGCGTCTTTTGCATGGCGTTTTATTGCATGATTTTTTGTCGTGGCGTGGTTCTTGCGTAACCGTCTTTAACGCTGAACCGCCCGAATGCGGCGCGGATATCAGAGCGCAATCGGGCCGCGCCGCCAGCGGCCCATATATCCAAAAATCATTGCGGAGTATCCATGTATGATGGAAGAACTCAGAAAACGGCTGGCGCGGCTTCTTGCCCGTATTTCATATCGTGAGGGCGATTTTATTCTCGCATCCGGAAAACGGAGCGATTATTATTTTGATTGCCGTCAATCGGCGCTGCATCCCGAAGGCGCATGGCTTATCGGCTCCATTTTTGCGGAGATGCTTAAAGACGAGCAGATTGCAGGGATTGGCGGCATGACGTTGGGCGCGGACCCTCTTGTTTCGGCCACGTCCGTTCTTTCCTATGAAAAAGGGCATCCTCTTCCCGGTTTTCTGGTGCGCAAAGAACCCAAAGGGCATGGAACCAATCAGTATATTGAGGGACTTTCCAACTTCAAAGCCGGCGACCGGGTCATTTTGCTTGAGGATGTGATTACGACCGGCGGCTCGGTATTCAAGGCCCTTGAGCGGGCGAAGGCGGCCGGGCTTGTTCCTGTAGGCGTGTACTGTATTCTTGACCGCGAGGAAGGCGGCCGGGAGCGGCTTCAGGATGCGGGCTATGCACTGAAATCCATTTTTACCCGCAAGGATATAGCGGCTGCGGCCCATGAGCAGGTTTGACTCTTCCAGTAAAAGCGTATCGAGTATCGTAAATCGGGCCAAAATGGCGATGCCTTTTCACAGGATATGGAAAGGAGTTCTTTGCGGTCTGGATTTGGTTTGCGAATGTTTTACGCCGTACTGCGCCTTTTTTCGAAAAGGGGACGGTTTTATCTTCCGGAGTAGGCCCGCGCCTTTTTTTTTCATCTGTCTTTCTCTGTGGTTTGAGACCCCGGCCTTCAGGCCGGATATAGCCCCACCCCGCACTGAAGGGCGGGGTATCAGATGGACGGGAGCTTGGGAGGGGATGCACGCCCCGCAAAAGCGCAAGCGCAAAGCCCTGAAGTGCTTTGCTGCTTTATTGCTTTCTTTTGTTCTGTCGTTCGGCTGTTGCGCAGTCTCATCCGCCGGACCAGCTCAAAATCTTCCCGCCGGCGGCTGGAGTCGTTCCCTTAGCGGACATTCCAATCTGCCCGGCCGCTTTCTCGCTGTAAATAAGAACACGCAGCAGCTTTTGATTGTGGAAAAACAGAATCCGCGGCGTCCTGTGGCCACGCTTTCCTGTTCGACAGGGCAGGTGGACGGCGACAAGTGGCTGGAAGGCGATAAAAAAACGCCTGAAGGCGTGTATTTTGTGGGCCGGAAGATTTCCAGCGGGCTGGATTATGAAGAATACGGCGGTCTGGCCTATGTGCTCAACTATCCCAACCCTGTAGACAGGCTTCGCGACAAGACCGGGCACGGCATATGGGTTCACGGCAAAGGGTATGTCATTGTTCCCAGAGATACCCAGGGATGCATTGCCTTGAACACGAACGAGCTTGTGGAAATGGGCCCCATCATGGAGGCGGGGCTTCCAGTCGTTGTGGCGGAAAAGGTGGAGATCTCGGAGAATGCGGAACCCCAAAGCGCAAAAAAAGCGGATCTTCTCCGCGGCCAAGTCAAGGAATGGCCCGACGCGTCGGCCGGCCACTCCTGC
>CALUUT010000087.1 GCA_944324045.1 uncultured Desulfovibrionaceae bacterium
AAGCCGCCAGACGAACCGCATCGTCATAGGAACAGTCCGTGACGCGAACCACGGCGCGGTCAATCCGTTCTATGGCGCGAACCCGTTCGGGCGACGAGCCCCTGGGCATATAAACCGTCGCCTTGCATCCAAGCAGGCTTGCGGCCCAGGCGACGCCCTTGCCGTGGTTGCCGTCCGTGGCTGTGACGACCATCATGTCCGCAAGCGTTTTTTTAAAAGACTCCTTTTGCAGCGTTGCAAATGTGGACGTCCGGGGCTCAAGACCGAATGCGCCGCACAGACTCCTGAAAAGCGCGTAGCTTCCCCCCAATCCTTTGAATGCGTTCAATCCAAACCGTTTTGATTCGTCTTTGATAAAAATTTCTGAAACCCCAAGGGTCCTGGCCAGGGAGCGCAGGGCGACAAGCGGCGTTGGTTCGTAGGCCGGCATGCTCCGATGAAATGAGACGATGGGCGCGATGCGTTCCCTTTTCAAAAAATCGGGAACAGCGTCATGAGACGTCGCCGGATTTTCGTGAACCTCAATGGCGTCCTTATGCTCGCCGGCAGTCGGGCGATCCATGATATCTCCTTACAAATAATAGGCATTCGGTTTTTTCCAGGCGGGCGGCGCGCCGGAAGGCCGTCGTTGCGGACACGCGCATCATAGAGAATGGCCGGGCGTTCGGCAAGTTCTCTTTATTGCGGCGTTTTTTTTCTGTCCGCGCACCCTTGCCGCAAGCGTCTCTGTCCTGGATTTCCTGTTTTTTGGGCTTTGCGCATGCAGAGCGGGTATGGAATATTAATCGTTTTTTATTATCACAAGTGGAATTTTTTATCGTTTCACAAATCATAATCCGTTGGGATATATATGCTTCAACGTAAAGAGACAAGGATAAAAGAAGCATACAATCATTATTTATGAGATATGAGATAATAAGGAGGTATTAATGGTGCAGCAATCTCATTTTTCAAGCAAGATTCATCGTTCTTGGACCACAAGACTTGATTCAAAAAAGTCAAGAATGGCTGGCATATCATCCTATATGAATGGAAAGTTTATCCCAACGGACAAAATTGTAGACCCCTTGCAGACTCTTATTCTTCCCGGCGACAAGGTTATGCTGGAGAGCGTGCAGAAGCAGGCGGATTTTCTTTCCCGCTCTCTGGCCCAAGTGGATCCTAAGATCGTGCATGATCTTCACATCATCGTCATGGCCATTGGGCGTCCCGACCACCTGAGCATCTTTGAAGACGGCATCGCCAAAAAGATTGATTTCAGCTTTGCCGGTCCCCAAAGCCATCGCGTTTCCCAGCTTATTGAAAAGGGCGTTTTGGAAGTCGGCGCCATCCACACGTATGTGGAGCTTTCGGCCCGTCTGTTCTGCGATCTTACCCCCAACGTCTGTCTGGTCTGCGCCGAATACGCCGACCGCGACGGCAACCTTTATACCGGGGCCAACACGGAAGATACGCCTTCCATCATTGAAGCGACCGCGTTCAGCAACGGCATTGTCGTCGTGCAGGTCAATGAAATCGTCGACAAGCTGCCGCGCGTGGACATTCCGGGCGGCTGGGTCGACGTCATCGTCGAAGCGGACCGTCCCTTTGCCATGGAACCCATTCAGACCCGCGACCCCAAGGACATTACGGAGCTTCAAATCCTTACGGCCATGATGATCATCAAGGGCATCTATGCGCCGCATCAGGTGACCAAGCTCAATCACGGCGTCGGGTTCTCCACCGCGGCGGTCGAGCTTCTTTTGCCCACCTATGGCGCTCAGCTCGGACTAAAGGGCAAGATCTGCAAAAACTGGATACTGAATCCCCAGCCCACGCTTATTCCGGCCATTGAAAGCGGCTGGGTGGAAAGCGTGCACAGCTTCGGCAATGAAGACGGCATGCAGGAATACATCAAGGCCCGTCCGGATATCTTCTTCACCGGCGCTGACGGCAGCCTGCGCTCCAACCGCGTGTTCTGTCAGTTGGCCGGACACTACGCCATTGACTGTTTCTCCGGCTCCACCCTGCAAATTGACGCCGAAGGCAACACCTCGACGGTCACCATCGGCCGCATCGCCGGATTCGGCGGCGCGCCCAACCTTGGCAGCGACGCCCATGGCCGCCGTCACAGCTCTCCCGCGTGGCTTTCCACTATTACCTCGGATGGTCCGAACGTGCATGGACGCAAGCTTGTCCTGCAGGTGGTGGAAACCTTCAAGGCCGGCGGCGTTCCGACCTTTGTCCCGCAACTGGACGCGGTCCAGGTGGGCAAGGATGCGGGCCTGCCTGTGGCGCCCATCATGGTCTATGGCGAAGACTGTACGCATATCGCCACGGAACAGGGCATCGCCTATCTGTACAAGTCCGATTCTCTGGAAGAACGCAAGGAAATCGTGGCGGCTGTGGCCGGCGTCACCTCCGTCGGCCTGAGCGTGAGCCGCAACCGCGTCAATGAACTGCGCCGTCTGGGCAAGGTGGCCTATCCGGAAGATCTTGGCGTGAACCGCGGCGAAGCCAAGCGTTCTCTGCTTTCGGCCCGTTCCATGAAAGACCTGGTCGCCTGGTCCGACGGTCTTTATCAGCCGCCTGCGCGTTTCAGAAACTGGTAGGCGATGCGCTTTGGGAGAAACGATGTGATGAGCTTACGGCACGCCATACCCCCGGTTCTGCGCAAGGCCGGCCTGGTTCGGATGATTGCGGAACGCTCCGTTGAATCGAACCCAGCCCCATATCCGCTCAAGGTGGCTCGCCTGGCGGTGGACGCGCTGGTCCGCGAGGCGCTTCTTACGCCCAAGCCCGGATTGGTGGATCGCAGAAGTTCGGGAACGCATACGGACATGAATCTGGACATGATGCTGCGTTCAGCCCGCTCCCTGTTTCCCTGTTTTCTGGAAATAGCAAAGGCCGCTTCGCACATGCGTCCTTCGCAGGCGGCCCGGGAACAGCTTGCGGTCATCGGACGGCGGGGAGAGACGGCCATGTTCAGCGTCACGGGCGGCATCAATACCCATAAGGGCGCCATTTGGGCCCTTGGGTTGCTCGCCGCGGGAGCGGTCATGGCGTCGGAGCCCGGCAATCCCTATGAAACGGCCCTGTTGGCCGGCGAAATAGCCGGTTTTGCGGACAGAGGGATGCTGCCGGTTGAAACGAACGGCGCGCGGGCGAAACGCCGGTTTGGGGCAAAAGGGGCGCGCGGGCAAGCGGAAATGGGCTTTCCCCATGTGGTCGGCATTGGCCTTCCGGTCCTTCACGCTTCCCGGCTGAAAGGCGCTTCGGAAGATCAGGCCCAGCTTGACGCGCTTTTGGCGATTATGGCTGAGCTGGACGACACCTGCCTTTTGCACCGCGGCGGCGAAGCCATGCTGCACATGGTCAAGTCCGGCGCCAAGGATATCTGCCTTGTGGGCGGCATCACCACCCATGAGGGACAAAGAAAGTATGAGCGGCTGGAAGCCAGAATGCTCCAGGCCAACGCATCGCCGGGCGGCAGCGCGGATTTGTTGGCCGCGACGATATTCCTCGATTCTCTTGCAGGCAATACGTGAAACCATATTCAAAAAGGTGAAACTCTATGGAAACTATGAACTTTGAATACCCGGCCTCCACCGAAGTGCCCAAGCGCGCTTGCGTTGGCGTGGTCGCGTCAGGAGACTTGGAAGTTTTGCTTCAACCCTCCAAGGATTCCAAGTCAAGAGTAACCATTCAAACCAGTGTTCTTGGCTTCAAGGACACCTGGAAATCTGTGATGGACTGGTTCTTCGGCCAATACACCGATGCGGCCGACATTGTCATCCATGATGCCGGCGCCACCCCTGGAACCGTTGTGTTGCGCCTGCAACAAGCCGTGGAGGAGAGCAGATCATGAGCGAGACCTTTCAGGAACAGCGCAGTTATATTGAAATGAACGCCCGGCAGCGCGCCCGGCAGTTGCTCGACCCCGGCACGTTCCACGAATTGCTTGGCCCCTTTGACCGCGTCGAATCGGTCTGGCTGCCCAAGCAGGACATTGTGCCCCAGTCCGATGACGGCTGCGTCGTGGCCAAGGGAACAATAGACGGCGAACCCGCTGTGGTCATCGCCATGGAAGGAAAATTCCAGGGCGGCAGCATCGGAGAAGTCGTGGGCATGAAGATGGCCATGGCCTTCCATCTGGCCCGCAAAGACAATGAAAAAGGCATACCCACCCGGGCAGTTCTTTCGCTTGAAAGCGGCGGCGTGCGTTTGCAGGAAGCCAACATCGGCGAGCTGGTCATTGCGGAAATCTATTCCGAACTGGTCGCGTTGCGCAAGCATATGCCGGTTGTCGTCGTCATCGCAGGGAATACCGGATGCTTTGGCGGCATGTCTCTGGCCGCCGGACTGTCTTCCTACGTCATCATGACCCGTCAGGCGCGTCTTAGTATGAATGGCCCTGAAGTCATCGAACAGGAAGCCGGCCTTGAGGAAATCGTGGCCAGCGACAAGCCTTTTGTCTGGAGCATGTGCGGCGGCGCGCAGCGTTATGAAACGGGCGCGGCCGATGTTTTGGTGGAAGACGACGCGGATGAAATCACCAATGCGGTCAAGGAATTGTTCCGCAAAGGCCAGCCCAAGGTCCAGCGCACGGATCAATATGAGCTCTACATTAAGCGCATCGCGGCTATGGACACCAGCAAGCAGTGGATGCCCGAAGATATCCGCAAAGTATGGAAGGAGATTGCCCAATGAGTGAGTGCAAAACAGCAAAGCGCGGACGCGCATGGTTTGAGGCGCTGACCGGAAAAGACGGCAAAATGCCGGACGGCCCGGGCTCTTTGATGGTCGCTGAAGCGGCGCTTGGAAATGAACCGGCTATTTTTGTGGGCCTTGCTCCTGACCCTAACAGTCGTTTCCCCCGCGCCCGCAACGCGGAAGTGGGATTGGAAGAAGGTTTCTACGGCACGAGGGCATTGCGTCAGGTTATGGCGGAAGACGCAGACAAGCCGGTCAAGCGGCCCATTATCAGCGTCGTGGACTCCATCTGTCAGGCATATGGACGCCGCGAGGAACTGGTCGGCATTCATATCGCCGCCGCCGCCATTATCGCGGCCTTTGCCGAAGCCAGAATGGCCGGTCATCCCGTCATCGCGCTCATTGTGGGCCGCGCGGTATCCGGTTCGTTTCTGACCCTTTGCGCTCAGGCGAACCACATGATCGCCTTTGACGACCCTGAAGTCCTCATTCACGCCATGTATCAGGACGCCGCGGCCCGCATCACCAAGCGCACCGTGGAAGAACTGAACAAGCTGGCGGAAGAAATCGTTCCCATGGCGTACGATATCCGTTCTTTCAATAAGTTGGGCGGACTCTACAGGCTCATGCAGGTCGCCAATCCCGACGCGCCGTGTCCGCAGACCCTTGCGGAAGTGAAGGACGCCCTTATTCAGGCCATTGCCGACGCCCGGCAGTCTTCGCGGGATGATCTTTTTGACCGTTTGGAAACCGAAGGCGCCAAAACATATCGGGCCCAGTCCATCAAGGTCCGGGATATGATGATTGAACAGTGGAATCAGGCTTAATTCCTTTCCTCACTAAGCCATGCAACCGCCCGGCGGAATCCTCTCTCCGCCGGGCGCGCGACAAAAATGCAGAAAAAACGGCCACCGCCTAGGCGGACCAGCAAATGCCGCGGGCTGTGAACCGAATAAACATTTTTTGGAGGCCCCATATGGGAGAGATATTTGAATCGCTCAGCGGCGTTTTCAGCTGTATGCTTATGATAGCGATCGGCTTTTTTCTGACCCATCGCAAATGGTTCGAGCAGTCTTCGGCCAAACTGTTTTCCAAGGTGGCCATGGGTCTTACCATCCCTTTGTATATGATCACCAGCATGATGAAATCATATACCAAAGAGGATTTGCTGCAACTTGGCGTGGTCGTCGTCGTGCCTTTCGTCACGATGCTGATCACGTTCACTCTGGGCGTTATTTCTTCGTACCTGTTCCGCATTCCGGACTACCGGCGCGGCGCGTTCCGCAACATGTTTTTCGTAGCCAACACCGCCTTCATCGGATTTCCGGTGAACGTGGCCCTTTTCGGCGACAAGGCGCTGCCTTATGCCGTCATGTACTATCTGGTCCAATCTCTGTTGTTCTGGACCATAGGCGCGTACAACATGAGCCTGGACGGTCCTAAAATGGTGGCCGCGGGCCTTGCCGAAGACGGCGGCTCCGCGGAAATGCCGCGCATTCTGAGCATGCGGACCGTCAAAAATGTTCTGACGCCGCCTCTCATAGGCGCTATTATCGCTATTATCTTCATTATTTTCGATATCAAACTGCCGACCTTCATCAAAGGCTCTTTCTCGTCATTGGGCGGCATGACCACGCCTTTGGCCATGCTTTTCATCGGCATTTCCATTTATCTGGTCAATCTTCGCTCCATCCGTCTCACATATGATATCGTCATTCTCATTTTGGCCCGGTTCATCATCGCCCCGGCCGTCATCGTTCTTGTGACGTCCTTTATCGATGTTCCGGACCTTATGCGCAAGGTCTTCATCATTGAAGCGGCAATGCCCGTCATGACCCAGTGTTCCATTGCGGCCAGAGCGTACAAGGCGGACTATGGTTATGTCTCCATCGGCACTGCGGTGACCACAGTTATGGCCATCATAACCATTCCGACGTTCTTCCTCTTACTGCATTACGGCGTTCTGTAGGGCTGTTCCAGGATGCGTTGACCAGTAATTTTGCCATGTCGCTTTTCGGAGGCTCTATAGAAAACAGGAATACATAAGGGGTTTCGCAATGAGAAATCGCATTGGAACTCATTGGATAATATTGGGATTGTTGTGCTTGCTGTATTTTCTGACGTACATTGATCGCGTTAACCTTTCTACAGCCGCTCCGTTTATAAGTCGGGAATTCGGACTGAGCAATACGGATATGGGGATTGTTTTCTCCGCATTCGCATATCCGTACGCCGTGTTCCAGATATTCGGCGGAAGGTTGGCCGACAGGTTTGGCTCCCACAAGGTGCTGTTTATATGCACTTTGATAACCGGGGTTTCCACCATACTTGTCAATTTCACCACCGGCGTCATAAGCCTGTTTTTATGCAGACTGCTGCTCGGCGTCGGAGAAGGCGCAACGTTTCCCGCAGCCACCAGGGCGATGCAGGATTGGGTTCCTGCGGGGCACAAGGGATTTGCCCAGGGCATCACGCATTCGTTTTCACGTTTGGGCAACTCCATCACCCCGCCGCTGGTCGCGTTTCTCATGGTGACCTTCAACTGGCGGATGGCGTTTGTGCTTTTGGGGGCGGTCAGCCTTGTATGGGTCGTCGTCTGGGCTGTGTACTTCAGGGATGATCCCAAAAAGCACAAACGCATAACGCCTGAGGAACTGGCTATCCTGCCCGACCGCAGCAAAAGCGTGAAGCGCTCCAAAAAGGCCGTGCCCTGGCGGAGACTGGCATTGCGCATGTCGCCGGTTACGGCAACATACTTCTGTTATGGCTGGTGCCTGTGGCTTTTCCTTAACTGGCTGCCGTCCTTCTTTTCAAGAGGATATGGGCTGGATATCAAGAAAACCGCAATCTTCGCCGCAGGCGTCTTCTTTTCCGGCGTTGTGGGCGACACATTGGGCGGCGTATTGAGCGACGTCATATTCAGACGGACGAAAAACGTCAAGGCGGCCCGTCTGAGCGTTTCAATCGTCAGTTTTCTGGGCGCGGCCGTTTGTCTTCTGGCCTCGCTTCTGACCAAAAACATCAATTTTGTGGCCATATGGCTTTCAGCCGGCTTCTTTTTCCTGGAGCTGAATATCGGTCCTTTGTGGTCCGTGCCCATGGATATAGCTCCCCAGTATGCGGGCGCGGCATCCGGGATGATGAATACCGGAATGGCCATTGCCGGCATTATCTCTCCTATTCTCTTTGGAAAATTGGTGGACGGGTTCGGCAACTGGGTTTATCCGTTCTCCATTTCCATAGGCATTTTGGTTTTGGGCGCTGTCCTGTCCCTTGCCATGCATCCGGATCGTCCGTTTGTCGACGAGCCTGAAGACGCCGGCACGCCGAATGCCGCTTCCGGTCAAGCCTGAAAACGGCTTTTTACATAACCGGCGGCCGGGCTGCCTTTCGCGCCGGGCCGCCGCGAAAAATGACGCATACCCCTGTTGCGAGGATGATATGACTGAGCATACGGAAAAACTGAATAAGCTTGCGCAACTGGTTGACTTATTGGGGACGGCGCCCACGCTTGAAACCATGCCGCGACGCGCCCTTTCCGACAAAGGCATTGCGGGACCGACCGCGGCCCATGTCATAGAAGAGGTGCATACGCCGTATAATTTTGCCTACATGACCTTCACCACCGGAACAACGGCATTCCAAAACATTGTCGGCGTGACGTATGAGGAGATTGAAGGCCGCGTTGCGGCGTCGCACAAAGCGTTGTCTCTTGCGGGCGTGCAAAAGGGCGCCCGCGCTTTGGCGACCTATGCGCCGCTTGTCACCGTGTATACCCAGAAATCTCTGCTTGAATACGGTCTTTCCTGGAGCTTTCTCAAACGTTCAAGCCGCGATGCGCTGCTGTTGGCCCTGTGCCGGGACAAGCCGGACGTGATCATAGGCGAATCGAGCTTTTTGCGCGTGGCGCTTTCAGACGCCGTAAATCTTGGATTTGCCGATATGCTTCCGCGAAACTGCATCGTGCTGTGCTCCGGGACAGCCCTTGACCTTGATCTTTTGCCTGTCGCCGCGCGCTTTGGCTGGCAGGTTCATGATCTGTACGGATGCCAGGAATTTGGCTGGCTGACGCTGGACGGGATTCCTTTAAGAGAGGATATCACGCTTGTTCCTTCGCCGCGCGGCGAGCAGTACCGGGAGCTTGTGGTTGGCGGCTTGCCCACGGCCGACAGCTTCCTAGTCAGCGGCAGCGGGCATTTATGCAACCGGGAAGGAACTATTCTCACGTACCGGCGCGAAAGGACGCAGCCGGAATATGAGGTGTTCATCCGCGCGACGCCGTATTCCGATGCCGCGTTGCTGGAAAGGACGGCGCGTTCCCTTCTGCGCATCAAGGGCAGAGTCGTCAAGGTCCGGCCTGATTTGACGCTCAACGCGCCGGCCACGGTTCTCGAACTTGCGCCCGGCGTGTCGAAAAACGGCGCGCCCGAACCGGTCGCCGTCATAGAGGGGCCTGAAAAAACGCGCCTTTTTGATACGTTTGTAACCTCGGTTATACATTTTAAGGAAACCGGCAAAACAGATCCGACATGGGTGAAAAAGAAATGACATATCCGCGCCATACGCTTCTTGACATAACATATGAAGGCCGCCTGCGCCTGCTTTCTGAAAAAACGGGCGCGGGCATGGACAAACATATTCTCGGGCAGATGCTCGTGCCTGAAGAATATCCGATGACGGACGCATCGTTCTGGCCGGGCGACGGCGTTCGTCCCCCTGTTCCCGGCATCGTCCGGCGGGAGACCGCCCCCATGGAAGAAGGAGAGCTGTCTGTCGGTTTTGTTTCATGGAGTTGCGGCGTGGGCGGAAGATTACGCCTTCCGGCCCGGATTGTACAAAGCGAGGTGGCCGCGGCTCATAGTCCGGCGGAGGTTCTTGACGCCGCGCGGCGCGAGCCGGAGCGTTTCACGCGAACGCCCGCGCTCAGGGCGCTTTGGCGGCTTGATGAAGCGCTCCGTCTTCCGGGCGTTAAGCTCGGCGTATGGGGCTCTGCGGGCATGGAACTTTACACGGGATACAGGTTTACCCATCCGGGGTCTGACCTTGACGTGCTCCTTGAGGTCGAAGACGGGCATCCGGGACGTGACACTCTTGCGCAATGCATGTATATTGTTGAAGAAATTGAGCAGGAATTTGCGATGCGCATTGACCCTGAGCTCTCCCTTCGCAATGGTTATGGCGTCTCTTTAAAAGAGCTTGTGAATGCCGGCAGCGTCACTGTCCTGGGAAAAGGCTTGCGGGACGTTGTCTTGCTGCAAAAAGAGGCTATTTTGTAAATTGAAACTCATGGTCGCATTGCATGCAATTACGGACAATAGAATATTTTCTGGCCATAGCCGAGCATTTAAGTTTTCACAAGGCCGCGGATGCGTTGGGATTAAGCCAGCCCGCGCTGACCATGCAACTGCGGTCGCTTGAGGAATCGCTGGGGGTCAAGCTGTTTGTGCGGAACCGGCAGCAGGTGAGTCTCACCTTTGCCGGCTCGATTTTCCGGGAAAACGCCATTCTTCTGGCGCGACGGGTGCGCGACGCCGGTTTGCGCACCCGCAGAGCGGCCCGGGGATTTATTGAAACCATGCATATCGGCTTTATCTCCAGTTTTGCGACCTCGCATCTTCTGTCTTCCCTGATTGGCCGTTTCAGCAAAGCGCATCCCGAGGTGGCGCTGGAGTTGAAAAACCGTTCGACGGTGCAGCAGCTTGCCATGCTTGCCAAACAGGAAATAGACATAGGTTTTTTTCGCCTGCCTGTGGCGGCTCCGCCGGCGGTCAGGGTCGTGCCCATTCACTGGGAACCCCTTGTTTTGTACCTGCCGGCCAGTCATCCTCTGGCTGAAAAGAAAAATCCGACTCTCCGCGATTTCGCGTCAAGTCCGTTTATTCTGTATGCCCGGCATTCCGCGCCGGGATACTATGACATGGTCATGAAAGTAATGGAGAATGCGGGGCTTAGCCCCAGAATAGATCAGGAAGTCAGCGAGATCTATACCATTGATGTCTCTGGTTTCAGGCGGTCTTGGGGTTGCAGTGGCGCCGTTGTCCGCCGTCAAATATGATCTGCCGGGCATAATTGTAAAACGCTTGCCCGAATTGCCGCCAGTGGGCCTTGCGGCCGCGATTCATGAGTCAAATCCCTCGGAAAGCTGTTGGGACATGATGGATATGGCGGCCATGCTGGATATGGAAGAAAGGCGGCCGCAGGCATAGGACTTCTTATGGAACTCATTCAGATTCAAAGTTTTATTGCGGTCGCCGAGTTGCTGCATTTTGGCCGGGCTGCGGAGAGGCTCCACCTTAGCCAGTCAGCCGTAAGCCAGCAGATACGTCTTTTGGAGCATGAGCTTGGAGTGCGGCTGTTTGACCGGTCATACAAGAAAACCGCGCTTACCGAAGCGGGCAAGGTTTTTCAGAAGGAAGTGCAGGATATTCTCCAACTGGTCAGTATGATGAAAGAAGAAGTCAAACTGGCTGAAAAAGGATTTATCGGGACAGTCCGCATTGGATTTATTTCCACCGCCGCGGCGGATATTGTGCCGACGCTTCTGGAACGATTCAGAAAGGAGAGGCCCAAAGTGTCGGTTGAGCTCAAGCACGCGCTCACAAATGAACAGATCTCGTTGCTTGAGCGCAGGCAAATCGATGTGGGCTTTATTCGCTTTCCCTGCATCAATGCGGGCAAGCTTATCACCAAGGTTGTGCATCGGGAGCCTTTCAAGCTGTTCCTTCCGGCGTCGCATCCGTTGGCGGCGTATCAAAAGCTGGCGTTGACCGCATTGAATGACGTGACTTTTTTAGCGTACTCCAGGCAGAACGCTTCGGGGTTTCACGATTTGATCATGGGGGCGTTGACGCAGGCGGGCGTCGAGCCTGGCGTGGTGTATGAAGCGACCGACATGTATACGCTTCTTGCCATGGTGTCGGCCGGCATAGGCGTGGCTATCGCCCCGGCTTCAGTGGCGCGTTACGGTCAGCCTGACGTCGTCGTCCGCGATTTGCCCGGCATGCCGCCTTCTGAAATAGCCATAGTGTACCGCGCGGACCTGTCGCATCCCGGCGCGCTGGCCTTTATCAATCTGGCGCTGGCCGCCTCGAAAAAGATGCTGTAGGCGGAAAAACGCTTCTTTCGCCGTCTTTTCGTCTTAAAGGCGGGGCGGAGAAACTCTTGCGATTTTACTTGACAATCTCCCGCATCTTGTAAAGGACAGGACGGCGGCTCGCAACTTCGCACCCTGCGCCGGCGGATTTTTTCATATGATAATTTTCAGACATGGCGGTTTCACAGATGATCAGCGCTGCTATTTTTGATCTTGACGGCACATTGCTCAATACATTGGGCGACTTGGCCTTTGCCGTAAATTTCGCTCTGGCCGAACGCGGCTTGCCCCTGCACGAGCCTGACGCCTATCGCCTTTTTGTGGGCGACGGGATGGAGACCATGGTCAAAAGAGCGGCCCCGGACGGCACGGGGCCGGATATTCTTGCCGCTCTGGTTTCCAGGGTCAAGGCAATATATAATGAATGCTGGGCCCGAACGACCCTTCCGTACGAGGGCATTGCCGCGATGCTCGACGAGCTGTCCCGGACAATGCCGTTGGCGGTGCTGTCGAACAAACCGCATGCGTTTACCGTTGGAATGGTCCGGCATTTTTTTCCGGAACAGCGCTTTTCCATTGTGCAGGGCAGCCCGCCGGGCAAAGTGGCCAAACCGGACCCTCAGCTTGCGTTAGGCATCGCCGCTCAATGGCGCGTCCCGGCTTCCGCGGTCATGTTTCTGGGCGACAGCAAAACGGACATGAAAACCGCGGTTGCCGCGAACATGCTTCCTGTCGGCGTTTTGTGGGGATTTCGCGGCAGGGAAGAGCTTGAGGCACACGGCGCCCGGATTTTGCTGAACCATCCGTCTGAAATATCCATGATCCTGCAAGGGTAGCGCGCGCCGTATTTCCTGTTGTTTTGCTTGAGAAGACGTTTTTTTGAACCTATGCGGCGAACGTTTTCCGGATGCGGAATCCGTTGCCGGGATATCTTTTCACAAGACGGCGGTTTCCTTGCCTCAGGAAGCCGCCGTCTTGTCATATCGCTGTTTTTTATGGTTGCGCCGTTTCAGGGCCTTTGTAAAAAAAAACGGCGCGGCGCGAGTCTGCCGGAATGCGCCTCTGTTGATTTTACGGGATTCTTCAGGATGCCGTCACGATATCCGCCGTGGAATCCGCGTCGTCGCGGATGATTTCCTTAACGGAAGGAACCACGATGCGGCCGGAACGGGGATTTTTTATGCTGTCCACCGGGGTGGTGATCACGGCGTCCACATCGGACTTTTCAAAGCAGAGGTCAGAATCGACGAGTTCGCAATTGATAAGCCGTAAATTGGCGCAGTAGCAAAGCGGCTGGGAACTGACTATCTTGCAGTTCTCCAGCGTAAGATGATTGGAATACCATCCCAGAAATTCGCCATGGAGCACGCTGTTTTTGACAACAACATTGCGGGCGTGCCAAAAAGCGTCTCTGCTCGTAATGACGCAGTTATCAAATGTGCAATTGCGTATATATTGCAGGATATATTTTCCTTTTATGCGCACATCAAAAAATTGTGCGTTTTCCGTATGCAACATGAAGTATTCGCTTTCTACAGCGCACGAGTCCATACGAATATCTGACGAAAACCATCCAAATTCATTGGATGATATGGTGCAGTTTTGGATAAGAACATCGTGGCATTCGCGCAATGCCTTGATTCCATGCATGGCGCTTTCCGTAATTTCTATATGATCCGAATACCAGAGAGCGGCGCGACACTTTTCCGTCATTTCGCAATGTTGTATTTTCAGTTGATGGACGTGCCAAAAGGGGTAGCGTAAATTGCAGTAGCAATGATCCGCAATAATGTCGCTGCATTCCTTGACCGCGCTTTCGCCGTCTTTGGGGCCTGTAAAGGAACACCGTATGAGGCGGGCATGTTTGATTCCGTACAGCGCGCGTTCTTCATCGTATGACATATTTTCTATTATATTCATAACGCTTTTCCTTTTTTCTTCTGAATAGGACGGATGGACACGACCGGCGCGCAAGCGCGCGATACATCAAAGGCGGCATGTCAGGCGTCTTGAACCTGTCGCGAATGTCGAAAATATATCAGCTTGAAACCGTTTTACAGATACAAAATGCGTTATTTTTTGCCTGATTCTCTTACGGACGCAGGCGGCTGGCTGGAGCTTAGCGGCTTTCATCGCGTTTGCAATTCGAGCCTTGGGCGTAAGACCGGATAGAGCCGCGTCCCGCGCGATACCGCTTTCTTTTGTCCTTTGGCTGATCTTTGCGCAATCAGCCGACATAAAAAGGATGCCTCGCTTGATTTTTTCAAGAAAAAGCAGCGTATTTTTTTCATCAGGCTCTGGATGGAGTTTCGCAGGCGTCGTATCCTTGAATAAACATGACAATCGTTCTTTCCGCGCCATGGAGAGACAAAAATCCGTGAGGTATGTTTATGAAAATTCAACAGATACGCAGCGCCATGATTCGCATCGATTACGCCGGAAAAACGTTTCTGACAGATCCCTGGCTGGCGGAAAAAGGGGCCATGGGGCCCTTTAACGACCCGTCTTTCCGTTATTGTCGTCCTGAGCAGGCCGAAATTGCCATGCCCATGTGCGATTTGCCCATGCCGCGGGAAACCATTCTGGAAGGGGTTGACGCCTATGTGGTGACGCATGTCCATCCCGACCATATTGATATGGCTGCCGACGGCACTGTCGGGGAATTTATGGATAAAAACGTTCCTGTTTTTGTGCAGAGCGAAGACGATGCCAACGTGCTGAAGCGTTCCGGCTTTTCACAGGTGCGCGTCCTGTCGCAGGACTCTTCTTTTGAAGGAATCCGCCTTATCAAGACTCCGGGGTTGCACGGAACAAAAATTCCCTGCGGACCGTCCTGCGGCGTGATTTTTGACCATCCTTCCGAAAAAAAGCTGTATGTCGCCGGCGATACCATCTGGTATGAAAGCGTTGCCGAAACAATAAAGGCATTCCGGCCCGACGTCGTTATTCTCAATGCGTGCGCCGCCGAATTTATTGATCAGGGACGTCTCATCATGGATGATGAGGACGTTAAGAACGTGTGCGATGCCTGTCCGGATGCCAAGATCATCATCAGCCATATGGACAACGTGGCGCATGCCGCCATCACCAGAAAAAACATGCGCGAACGTCT
This sequence comes from uncultured Desulfovibrionaceae bacterium, assembly GCA_944324045.1. Taxonomy (GTDB): domain Bacteria; phylum Desulfobacterota; class Desulfovibrionia; order Desulfovibrionales; family Desulfovibrionaceae; genus CALUUT01. The sequence continues at coordinate 14,898 of CALUUT010000087.1, forward strand.
GACCCGGCGCGGCATTTGGGAGAAGGTGCTCATGCCCGACGACGGCGAAGCCTACTCTTTTTGATTGCGCCCTTTTTCAGACGTCAACTGCCCTCATGTGAGGGCGCTGCGATTCGTTCATCCATCGCCCGCCGGGCGATGGATGAAGAGCGCGTCGCCGCAGAGCGCGTTTTTGGGAAGCGTTTGCAGTCGCGGCGTTGCGGCGTCAGGTTCGGGTCTGAGGCCGGGGATGGTCATGAAAAGGCTCTTTGGGGCTTTGCTTGTCCCTATGGCATGAAGCGGGCGCGTTCATAATTCCGGATTATGTAGTTCTTTAAGGACGATATGCAGCTCGTATTGGCACAGGGGATCAATCTGCGCTAAAAAGGTATTCAGCGCATCCATATCGAGAAAAACCATGTCAAAAAAATAACAATTTTCGCCCGTTGTCTGGTAATAGTGTAAAACGCGCAGTTTTTCCCCTTTACAAAGATTTTTTACAGCGTCGATATGCGTTTTGGCGAGCTGCAGGCGAATAATTGCATGGATTTTATACCCAAATACAGGACAGTCTATATTGACGGTATATCGCTGGACTATTCCCATATCCTCAAGACGTTCGACCCTGTTTTTGACGGCCTGTCCTGTAAGGAAGACCTTTTCGCCAAGCTCCTTCATCGTGATGCGCGAGTTTTTTCGCAGACATTCGATAATGCGTCTGTCTATTTCATCAATGACATTCTTTGTTCTTCCCACTGCGCGGCTTCTCCTTTCGAGCGTTTTTCGGCGGTTATATTGTAAACAGGACGCAAGGAGAATTTCCCGTCACACCTCCAGCTTAAACTCCTTCCACTCTTTGGCTACCCGTAGCTCCACGCCATTCCCCAATGCTTTGAAGTGTTGTTTGCCGCAGTGGATTTTCATTGCTTCTTTGGCCCGGAGGTTGATCTCGCTCAAGTCGCCCTTGGTTTCGAGCACGAAGTAGAGTTTCTTTTCGCCATCGCGGTCAAGGTACACGGCCCAATCCGGGTTGTAGGTTCCGATGGGCGTTTCGATTTTGAACGTACGCGGAATTTTGAAGAACATCTTCACGTCCGGGTCATTGTCCAGAGCCACGGCAAAGGGGCGCTCCACGGTGTCGCTATCATAGATGACGTAGTCATAAACGCTGTTGGCGACGGTCACGGCGTTTTTCTCCAGATTGGCGATAAGTTCCTCGCTGTCGAAAATTTCCTGGATGTAGTATTCCTGTCCGGCCAGCTTGAGATAGCTGATGCCGTCCACGGCAAGCTGGCGGCGGCGGTTCCTGATGATATCCACCGCGCGTTCGATGAACAGTTGCGGATTGTTGCACAAGTCCTGCAAGCGTTCGCTCTGGAGCAGGATTTCACAGACCGTGGCCCGTTTTGTAAGAGTCTGCTCGCCGATGACGGCCAGTACGTCCGGCATTTTGCTGTAGCTGTCGCGAATGTCCATGGTCCGCATCCCGGTTTCCTGGTGGGTCACGCCGGCTGATTCAATATTGATGTTCGCGGTCTGTAAGACAAGTCGGGCTTTGGGGATGGGCTCCATGTCCCGCAAATCCTTGACGCAGTGGTTGACCAAGGCGGCGCTGTCGATGTTCACCCTGTATGTGGTCTTCTGCTTGATCTTGTTCCACAGTTCCAGGAACGCCGGAGAGGCCGTGACCTGTTTTTTCAGCTTGACCGTCACGTCCCTGGAAGCGTCGCGGAGCGGCGGACGTCTGTCCGCATTGGCGATAATCCGTTCAAACTTTTCGCGGGCGGCCTCGAACTTGGCGGGCAAATCCAGGGTTCCGGTTTTCAGGGCGTTTTTCAGCGTGTCCTTGATTTTGCCGTTTTTATCCGTGTAGCCTTTTGCATGCAAGTGAGTCAGCAGTTCCTGGGCGTCTTCATAGGAAACGGTCTTTTCCTTCTGCACAGTATGGGTGTAGGTTGTGCCGGACAGGGCGTTTTTCAGGGCCGCTGTTGTGACCGGCGCGGCTGCGGCCGCGCTCGCGGTTGCAACGGACGTGATTGCTTTGGCGACTTCCGTTTTGGCCGCGGCCATTTCCTGCGGCAGGTTCAGACGGTCCTGCTCAATGGCTGTTTGCAGCGCGGGCCGCGCCAGTCCTTCGGGCGAGATGTAGCCCTGTTTTTCCAGGTGCGCGACAATCCGCAAGGCTTCTTCCGGGGCGATGGTCTTTTGTTCTTCCACCATATCCATGTAGGTCATTCCGACAAACAGGCCGAGCTGCAGCACCCCGAACTTCATGCCGGTTTCGACCTCAATTTCTTTCTGGAGCATGGCCGCGAATTCGGCGAAGCTTTCGTTCGCCATGACGTGCAGCAGGTTGATATCTTTGTCTTCAATGCGTTCTCCGTCCTGATTCACGCACAGCCGTAGTCCACGTCCGATTTTCTGGCGGCAGGTAAAGGTTGACTTCTGGTCAATGAGCGTGCAGACCTGAAACACATTGGGATTGTCCCATCCCTCTTTCAGCGCGGAGTGCGAAAAGATGAAGCGCAACGGACAATCGAAGGACAGAAGCCATTCCTTGTCCTTCATAATGGTGTTGTAGGTATTGGTGTCGTCCAGCGTGTCGCCTTTGGTGTCCTTGAGGTTGCCCTTTTTGTCCTGGGAAAAGTAGCCGTCATGCACGTTTTCAACCGGATTGCGGAACCGCTCCTTGAGCTCGGCGTACCTCGGCAGATTCAAAAGTTCGTGGTAACACTCCTCAAACAATTCCGCATAAATCCCTTTGCCGCCGTCCGGGGTGCGGTACTTTTTCACTTCATCAATGAAGAACAGGGAGAGCACCTTGATGCCCTTTTTCGCAAAACGTAATTCCTTGTTAAAATGGGCCTCTATGGTGCGGCGGATTTGCGCCCGCTTGACGATGTTCTCGTCAATGCCGCCGATGGTCCGGCCAAGTTGCAGAAATTCGGCGTTGCCGAACTCAACCCCCTCAAGGCCCGGCGTGCAGTCGATGCCCACAACCGCATATCCCTCATACAAATCACGCCGGCCGGAAAGCTCGAACAGATCCGAATTTGGTTTGAGAGTGACGGCCTTCCGGGTCACCTTGCCGTCCTTGGCGGCCACGTCCATTTCCACTCTTGCCCGGTAGCCTCTGTCGTCCTTGCTTACGGAAAGCAGCTTGATGTACGGCTTGTTGAACCCGTGCGCCACCTGATTTGAAGACACGCAGATTTGTTTCACCAGCCCCATTTGATAGGCGTCAACCGGCGTGAGCCGGAACAGCAGATTGATCTTTTCCCGGTGGGTGGCGGAATAACGCAGCACGCAGAGCGGATTCAGCGAGGCAATGGCTTCCTTTGCTTTGGGCGTGTTGTCCACGCTCTGCGGTTCGTCGATGATCACAATGGGACGGGTATCCTGGATGAAACGCATGGCGGATTCGCCGGAAAGCCGGTCCTGAGCCTGGTTGATCACGTTTTCGGCCTTTTTGAAGGCGTCGATGTTGATGATCATGATCTCGATGTTGGCGTTGGTCGCAAACTGACGCACATCGGACAACCGGGCGCTGTTGTAAATGAAGTAGCGGTACGGAACATTATTGTAGAGAACGCCGAAGTGCTCCCGCGTGATCTGGAACGATTTGTACACGCCTTCACGAATGGCCACGGACGGCACGACAATGACGAATTTGGTGAAACCGAAACGCTTGTTCAATTCAAAAATGGTTTTGGTGTAGACATACGTTTTGCCGGTTCCGGTTTCCATCTCTACGCAAAACTGTTTCCCTTCCAAATCGTCCGTCAAGGGCAGCGTGTTGCGTTTCTGCACGGCCCGCATGTTGGCGAGCATGGTTTCATCATCAATGAGCAAAGCATTGCCGATGCCGTATTGCGTTTCCAGAAGCGTCGGGCGGTCGTCGCGAACAATGGAAAAGGCGGCGGTCTTTTTCTCCTGGCCGATGAACAGATCCGCCACGGAATTAACAGCAGCGGTCTGGAAAGGTTGGTTGATAAATTTGAGTTTCATGCGCCCTTTCCTTTTTTGAGAGCTTCAATTTTTTTGAATTCCCGCTCAGACTCCACGAAGTCTTTTTCCACTTCCGTCGGTTCGGCCAGAAGCTGAGCCTTGTATTTGTCGTATTCCGCATGGGCTTTTTGCAGCGCCTGCTCATGTGAGATTTTTCCGGCATGGGTAAGGAGTTCCCGCCCGGTCATGGTCAGAAACTGTTTCAGGCGTTCCGTCCAGTCTTTCATGGTTTGCGGGTTGCGGTTCATGGCCTGAATTTCAGCAATTTCAAGATAGGCGGTGACGATGCGGTTGAGCATATCCAGTTCCGTTTCGCTCAAGTAATTTTTGGCCACTTCCACATCGCGCTTGAGAAGCCGGTCGCCGGGGAAGTTGGTCACGCCCATTTGCGGCTGCTTCGCATCGGCGCGGGAGTAGATAAGTTCCGCTGCCGTGTGTCCGTGCGCGGCCCAATGCATTTGATTTTGCACCTGCCTGAAAAATTCTCTGGAGCGTTCGGAGCGCGGGTCATAGTCAATGCTTGTGGCGTAAATATCCAGCACCTTGCGCCAGAAGACTTTTTCTGAAGAACGAATGTCTCGGATACGGGCGACAAGCTCCTCAAAATAGCGCGCTGACGCGGATTCTTTGAGGCGCTTGTCGTCAAGAGCAAAGCCCTTGAGCAGATATTCTTTCAGCAGGCGCGTGGCCCAAATCCGGAATTGCGTGCCGCGCAGGCTGTTGACGCGGTATCCCACGGAAATAATGGCGTCCAGATTGAAGTATTCGACTTGCCGCGAGACTTGGCGTTGTCCTTCGGTTTGAACCGTTGCAAATTTTGCAACAGTTGCCTCACGTTGCAACTCGCCGGTTTTAAAGATGTTTTTCAGGTGGCGGGAAATTCCGGACTTGTCCACCTGAAAAAGTTCGGCCATCTGGTTCAGACTCAGCCATACGCTTTCGTCATACAGGCGCACTTCAAGACGGGGGCCGTCGCCTTCGGCCTGATAGAGGAGGAGTTCGCCCCTTTTTTCATCCGGCGGTTCAGCGGGAAGATATTTCGTCATGCGCGCACGCTCCCCGCTACACCAGCTTCACTTCAATATTCCTGTCGCGCAGGATATAATAGGCGTTGGACATGGCCGTATCGTCGGCCAGAGCGTTTTCAGCCAGAACGATTTGTCCCGGCGCATAGTCCGCCATTTCTTCAATCATTTCCACGGTCAGACCGTCCGACAGGCAGATGAGCAGCAGAAAGTCGCCCACAGCCCACGCGGTTTTTCCGGAAATGTCCA
>CALUUT010000088.1 GCA_944324045.1 uncultured Desulfovibrionaceae bacterium
GCACGCCCGCATCCCTGAACATACGGCAGAGCTCTTCCGCCGTATGCGTGGAATTATTGGAAACAAGCGCCAGGGGCTTGCATGCGGCAAGGGCCGCGGTTCCATGCATAACCCGCTCATTGAGCAGCAACACGCCGTCAATGTCGGAAATCACGGCGGACGCCGAAAAGAGCTGTTCCCTGGCGCTGCCTACAAAAGAATGTCTCTGAGAAAAATGCTGACCTGTCATTGTCTTTCAATGCTCAAAAAAAGCCGCGCCCCTTCCCATGCGAAAAAGGGCGCGGCGCATGCGTTATTTGGAAAGCAACTGCGTCACTTCGTCGGCGGCCTGTCTGATTCCTGCTTCCGGCGCGACCTTCTGGCTCACGATGGATTGCAGGTTATCCTTGATGACGTCGATGATTTTCAGGGTGTTGGTTCCGGGGAAAGAATACCAACGGAAAATATTGGGAATCTGCTTCAGCGACGTTTTGAAATTGGGATTTTGTTCATAGAAGTCCTTAAGCGCCTCGGCCCCTTTCTCATGCATGGGCATGTAGCCTGAACCCTGCACCTGAATAGCTGTTCCGACAGGACCGGCGGCGAACATGGCGTATTCATAGGCGGCCTTGGCCTTGGCCGGATCATCGGTGATGATCATGGCGCCGTTGCCGCCGCACGGCAGATGACGCTCCCCGGTGGAGCCCACAGGGAACAGACTGGTGCGCATGACGAAGCTGCCCGTCTTATCCTGCACGCCTTTAAGCCACGAGGTTGAAGCCGCATAAAACCCCACGCGGCCGGCAATGAAGGCCTGTTCGCCCTGCAAGCGCGTCCAGTCCTTCATGACGCCTTCATCCATAAAGCGGCGAAGCGTCTTGGCCGCCCGGATGCCGGGCTCATCCGCGAACGTGACGCGGGTTTCCTTTTCATCCATCATGCTGCCGCCTTCGCAATACAGCAAAGCCTGCCACATCCAGTTTCCCGTGGCCTGATAGTCGTAAAAAAGCCCGGTGTATTCCGCGCCCAGGGCTTGCACCTTCTTGGCCGCGGCAATGATATCGTCCCAGGTGTTGAAATCCTGATCAGGATCAACCCCGGCCTTTTTCAGCAGGTCCGCGTTGTAATACACAATGGGCGTCGAAATGGCGAAAGGAACGGCGAACTGCTTGCCGTTGAAATTCCCAAGGGCCATCATGCTGGGATAATAGGCATGTTCCTCTTTCCAACGCGGGTCATTTTTGACGAACTCGCTCAAATCATAGGCATGCCCGGCTTCAACATACTGCCGGATCTGGTTGATGCCCTGAAAAGAAAGGACAGGAGCGTTTTTAAGCGGTATTCCAGCCAGGGTGCGCTGCGTGAGTTCCTCATAGTCGGGATAAGGAGTTTCAAGCGTCACCTTGACTTCAGGATGAATTTTATTGAATTCCTTGATGATTTTCTGGTGAATGGGGCGGAATATCTTCCCATAGGGATGGGCCACCGTGATTTCAACCTCTTCAGCGCTATGGGCAAAACCGGCTGCGGAAAAAGTCAGAATGGCGCAGGCAAGGCCCGCGGCCGCCTTGGGGGCGATTTTTCGAAATAAAGACAGCATCCAAAACTCCTTCAAGATTGATTTCAAATGGATTGGCATTTCAAGTTAAGGGTTACAACAAAAAGTCTGAAGCCTCTTCCAGGAAAAACTCCTCATGCACGGCCATGCAAAAAGGCTCCCCGTTTTTCTCCACATCCAGGAGCAACACCCCGTAGGAAGGCGGCGTGTCGCGCCCGACAATGCCGTTGACGCCCTTTGGCTGGGAAAAGGACACCTCCGGCATAATGCCGCGCGCCGTTATGACAGGCAGCCCATGCCACAGCCCCATAACGGTCCGGTGAAGATGGCCGCATATCAGGACCAGGCGCGGCCCCTTCAGGGCGTTCACAGCCTGGGCGGCCTCATAGAGAACGGCGCTCTCGGTCAAACGCAGAGAATCCATGACCGGAATGCCGCTCTTCAAAGGGGGGTGATGCAAAAACAAAAGAATATTTCCGCATCCCGCTCCGTCCTGCGCCTCGCGAAGGGCGCGCTTTAGCCGCGCGGCGTCTTCGCCGTCCAGAAAACCATAATCCCGCCCCTTGCGGCTGGAATGAGCGAAAAGGAGCCGGCACTCAGGAAAGGTCAATACTTGCGGCAGAAAAATGCCCTGTAAAAGCCCCTCCTCAGGAGACGCCGCAGGAAAAATACACGCCATGGCGTCTGCGTCGTCATGGTTTCCAGGGACGGCCGCGACAGGCATGTCCAATTCGGCCGCCTCCAGGGCCAGCCGCTCATACACGGCAGGCTCAGCCTCATGGGCCAAATCCCCAAGCAGAACAAGGCAGGACGCATCAGGGTGATTGCGCCGCATGTGCGCAAAACAGGCGCGCAAACGTTCCCACACATCCCATTCGTAAAGGGGAGCGCCCAAGGAGCAATGCAGGTCTCCAAGCAACAGTATTTTACGCATGGCTCGCTCCCCTACTTCATTCCGCTCATGGTGACGCCCTGAATGAACCGTTTGCGGGCCGCCAGAAAAGCCGCCATAAGAGGCAAAACGATAATGGTTGCGGACGCCATCATCGGTCCGACGTCGTTGCCGCCTTCATCCGAGGCAAAAAGGGAGATGCCCAAAGGCGGCGTGGCCAGATCCATGTCTGAGATGACCAGAAGCGGCCAAAAAAAATCGTTCCAGTGATACACAATGGAAAAAATGGAGAATGCCGCCAGCGCCGGCAGAATTTGCGGCACAAGGATGCGCCAGAGCGTATAGATCTCGCCGGCGCCGTCAATGCGGGCGGCGTCGATGATATCCTGCGGAATGGTTTTAAAATGCTGGCGCAAAAGAAAGATGCCCAAGGCGCTGGTGACAAAGGGAATGATGAGAACGGGCAGAGTGTTGAGTAAATTCAGCTTTCCCGCAGCCATAAAAAGAGGTATGGCGACGACATGCTGAGGAATGATCAACGCGGCGAGAACGATTGCGAAACACAGTCCCTGCAAACGGAAGCGCTTGCGAGCCAGCACATACGCGGCCGGAATAATGGTGCAGAACTGAAGAGCAAGCACGCTCAAGGTCACGATAACGCCGTTGCGGATGAACGTCCCCACCTCGCCTGTGGAAAACGCTTCCGCATAATTGGCAAAATCCCAGACTTCGGGGAGCAGGCGGATAAACGGCGTATAGATTTCACTTTCCGGCTTAAAAGAAAGGCTCAGCATCCAGACGAACGGCGTCAGAATCACCACAGCCCCCAAAGCAAGAATGCCATTCAATAATACTGTGCGAAAACGCATGAGGCGCTCCTAAAGCGTATAATTAACCCGGCGGCCCAGGACATAATTCTGCCACAGGGTGAGCCCAAGCATGACAAGAAGATACAGCGTCGCAATGGATGCGGCGATATTGGTGCGAAAGAAGGAAAATCCTTCCTGGTACATTGTATAGAGCAGTATCTCGCTGGCCTTTTCCGGTCCGCCGCGCGTGAGCGCCTTGACAATGTCGAAGACCTGAAATGTCTTGATGATGGTAAGAATGAAAATAAAAAAGGACGTCGGGGTCAGCAAGGGCCAGGTGATGTGCCTAAAGCGCGTCCAGGCGCAATCCGCGCCGTCAATCTGCGCGGCCTCATACATTTCGGCAGGTATCTGCAACAGGCCGGTCAGGAAAATGACCATATAATATCCCGTCATCTGCCAGATGATGATAAAGGCCAGCGTGAACAGAACAATATCTCTGTCATTGAGCCAATTAATTTTTGCCGCCGCTCCGAAAAAGGAAAGCAGCCAGGCGACAATGCCCACCTCAGGATGCAGCACCCATTGCCATACCACGCTCATGGCCACAAGAGACGCCGTCACAGGCAAAAAATATATGGTCTGCCAGAGTTCTCCCCAGCGCCCTCCCAAAGAACGAATCGCCAGGGCAAGCCCCAGCGACAAAGCAAAGGACACGGGCACGACAATGACGGTTAGAACAACCGTGTTGCGCAAACTTTTAAGGAAATCAGGATCTGTGAGAATGTATGCATAATTATCGAACCCAACCCATGTGAAATCCGCCTTTCCAAGGGTCCAGTCCGTAAAGCTCACGGCCACGGTCATCAGAGCCGGAAGGACAAAAAACAAAATCAACGCGGCAAACGCGGGAAAAAGAAACCCTGGACAGGCAATCCACGGCAGAGAATGCTGTTTTCCAATCATTTTCATATGGCCGCCTTTTTCAGGGGAATGACGCGACAGGTTGCGGCTGGACGAATACGGTTCCCCGCCATGTCGAAAAAAAACGCATGCCGCCAGGACGGACGGAACCAGGCATGTTTTTCCGGTATGCAAAAATCATTGGGAACGCGAACGCAGGCCGGGAAAACGGCGCCGTCCGCCATGCGGATATCCAGATGCGCAATCCGCTCGTTGCCCATATGCTCCACAAGCCGGACCGCCGCCGGAATAGCGTCCAAGTCGCCGGACGGACACAAAAAACAGGATTCCGGGCGGATGCCCAAGCGATACTGCCCCGGTCCAAGCGCCCCTGCCAAATTCCACGCCGCCTCGTTTCGCATGCGAAAGCTTCCGATGCACAGACCGTCCCCGTCCACGCTGCACGGGAACACGGAAATTCCAGGCGAACCGATAAAAGTCGCCGCAAACAGGTTGGCCGGATCTCCATAAAGTTCGGCGGGCGCCCCAATCTGCTGGATAGTTCCCTTATTAAGCAGAACAATACGGTCCGACATGGTCATGGCCTCTGTCTGATCATGCGTGACATACACGAAGGTCTTGCCTGTACTGCGATGCAGCGCGATGATTTCCCTGCGCATTTCCGTGCGCAGCTTGGCGTCCAGGTTGGACAGCGGCTCGTCCATGAGAAAAAGAGAAGGCTCGCGGACAAGGGCTCTGGCCAAGGCCACACGCTGTTTCTGACCGCCCGAAAGCTGGGACGGCTTGCGCTCCAGAAGTCCCCCAAGATTCAGGGCTTCGGCCATTGCAGGAACCTTTTCCCTGATAAGAGCAGCCAGTTTTTTCCCTTCCGACGTAAAACGCCCCCAGACAGGAAGCCGTGCAGTCCATGGAGCGCGCATACGCAAGGGAAAGGCAATATTCTCGCGTACCGTCTTATGCGGATATAAGGCGTAGGATTGAAAAACCATGGCGATATTCCGCCGCGACGGAGTCCAGTCCGTCACATCATTGCCGCCGATATGAACGCGTCCTGAAGTGGGCGAATCCAGCCCCGCGATAATGCGCAGCAGGGTCGTCTTGCCGCACCCGGAAGCCCCCAGAAGACTGATGAATTCTCCAGACCGCACCGTAAGACTGAGCGAATGCAGAACTTCCACATTCGTATACGTTTTTGTGATATGATCAAGCTGCAACATGCGATTTCTCTTGGAATAGCGGTTTAGACTTTCACTTGCGCGCCTGCGGGGCATAGGCCCACAGGGTCTGTTCACTTGCGACAGCGCCGGAAGCGCCGTGCTTTAGCAGTACATCTACGTCGTTTGTGGTTTTTATAAGCCCCGCGGCAAGGACCGGTCCAGCAAAGGCCGCCTTGACGCAACTGACGATGCGCGGCATGAGGCCCGGCATGATTTCCACGGCATCAGGAGCGTGAGAAGCTATATTTTCAAGCCCTGTCTCAAAAGCCTGCGTGTCGATCATAAATACCTGAAGAACGGAAAGCAGGCCTAGTTGAGAAGCCGTATGCAGAAGCTGCCGTTTGGTTGAAACAATGCCGTCAGGGTTGGCGATGCGGGCAAGATACTCGATGCCGGCCTGATCCCGGCCCAGGCCCTTGACCAGCTCCGGGTGAAAAAGCACGCGCTTGCCGCTCTCATGAACGGCGTTCGTGATTGCGGCCGCTTCTCCGATACTGCCGCCCATCATGGAAATGACGCGAACCGGACTGCGCAAGGCAATGGCCAGCTCTTCCATACTGCGCACCGCGGCGATTACAGGAGAGTTGGAGAGGCAATCTTCTATATTGGGAGTGGACGATGGCTTCCGGGAGAATCCGGAACAGGAATCAGAAAAAACGTCAGACATGCGGCGCTCCAGTAAAGCAGCACTGCCAAAGGCAGTGGAAAGTTGGCAAAGTACAGACATGCACATCCATTACCCCAAATAATGGACATCATGCCGCAGGTTTCTCTCCAACTCTTCCCGCTGTGACGATGCGACCTATATGCGCGCCAAGTGTGTCTATTTGATGCCGGAAATGTGTTTTTTTCGCGTCACGCCGCCGCTTCGACCAATTTCATCTATCTTCCTCTGTGGTTTGAGACCGAAGGCCGGAAGGCCATATAGCCCCACCCCGCCCTGAAGGGCGGGGTATCAGATGGGCGGAAAGCTTGGGAGGGGATGCACACTCCTCCCAGCCACAAGCGCAGACCCCTGAAGGGCTTTGCTGCCTTATTGCTGAAAAAAACGCCAAAAACGGCGCGGCTGCAACACTGCCGGAAACAAGGCGCTTTTCACAACCATTCGCTCAAAAACAAAGAAACGTGACAAAAGATATTTTTTATCCTATATACTGGAATCATACCCTTTTTTGCTGTTTCTACTCGCAACGGCTTTATTGCGGCTCAACGGCCATTCATATTTTTTACAACAGCCGCAAGGCTGATTCCATACCCGGTCCGGCTTTGAAGCGGACAAACGCCGCTCATCCAGGGGAAATAAGGACGCGCCGGACCGGGATTGCGAAAATTTCGGCCTGAGGGATGATGTTCCCTCAGGCCGTTTTTCAAATCAACCTGTCAAAAATGGATTTATAGGCGCTGCGGATAACAAGGATAAGGCGCATTTCCATTTCCCTGTGTTCGCCGGGCTTTTTTGCAAACTGCTCCACGAGATGTTTGGCCACCGCGGTGAAATCCGCATCCCCGGACTGCTCCAGCAAACTTACATACCCGCAGATCATCTCAAGAAAAGACCTGGTGGAAGGCTTGAGGGTTTCGCCCTCCGGCTTTACATAAGTATCCTCAATATATTCCCTGTAAAACGGCTCGGCGTCGTTAGGAAACGACTTGCCAAGCGCCAATTTCCACAAAGCTATATACAAAGCGGTAAGCTCGAAAGCCGCTTTCTTGCGCCGAAAGATATTCAGACGCCCTATTTTCAGAATCTCAAATTCCCGTTCCATGTCGGCATCCGCAAGCAGTGCCCGGAAATTGTTGATGACCTCTTCACTTTTATACGGAGTGGGTCTGATTCTGGCCGCTGTTTCCAAGGTTTCCATACGCTGCCTGTTTATTCTGCAGTCGGAACGGCTTTAAGAGGTTTACGCTTGCGCCTGCGCCGACTTGATTTCTGACTTGGGGACGGCGTATCCGCGCGGGCTCCCGCCAAGACGGACTGAGACGGCGTCGAAACAGGCAAAGATGCCGGTTCCCGATAACTGCTGTCGAGAAGCATCCCCAGAAGATTCAAAGACTCTTCGTCCGCCGCCATACTGCGGACCAGGGGCGCAAGCCTCTTGGCCCTTTCCCGCTGCAGGCCGGTCAGGGTGCGGTAACGCGCTTCAAGCATAATCGTCATGCGCGCTCCCACCGCATCGGACACATCGTCATCCGTAGGAGCAGGCATCTGCCGTATTTCAATCTTATAATGCTTTGCAATGCGTTGCAACTCAAGGCGCTCCATGACATCGACAATGGATATCACGGTTCCCGCGGCGCCGGCGCGGCCGGTTCGACCGGCGCGATGGATATACGACTCGTGGTCTTCCGGCGGCTCATACAAAAAGACATGCGAAAGTTCCGGAATATCTATGCCGCGCGCCGCGACATCCGTGGCCACAAGAAAACGTATTCCGCCTTTGCGCAGTCGCCCCAGCACTTCCTCCCGTTTCGCCTGCGACAAATCGGAAGAAAGCTCGTCGGCGTTATACCCGAACCCCTGAAGCACGCCCGTCACATAATGCACATTAGCCTTGGTATTACAGAATATAATGGCGGATGACGGATTTTCAACCTCTATAAGACGCACCAGGACGCGGTCTTTTTCCATTGTCGCGCATTCGCAGCTCATATGGTCGATCTGCGCCACATGAACCTGATTCTGGCTCAGGGAAAGCATATGCGGGTCACGCAAAAACTCTCCGGAAAGCCGCAGCACATGAGGCGGATATGTGGCTGAAAACAGTTGCGTGGGGATAGGCCGTTTGGGAAGATAGCGCTGTATTTCCTTCATGTCCGGATAAAACCCGATTGAAAGCATACGGTCGGACTCATCAAACACCAGCGCCCGCAACGAGTCGAGATTCAACACTCTTTTCAGCAAATGATCCAGCACGCGTCCCGGCGTGCCCACCACCAAATGCGCTCCCTTGCGCAATTGCTCCATCTGCCTTGCATACCCCACGCCGCCATAAACCGCGGCTGAAACAAGACCGGTTCCCTCAAAAAGCACGCGCGCTTCATGGTCAACCTGCAAAGCCAGCTCGCGGGTCGGCACCAGCACCAGCGCCTGACATGTCGCTTCCGCCGGCTCAAGCCGGGCAAGCAGCGGCAGCAAAAAAGCGCCGGTTTTGCCGCTGCCGGTGCGGGACTGCACCATAAGATCACGGCCGGCAATCCCATACGGCAAAGCATGTTGCTGCACAGGCATGAGCGTCTTCCATCCGGCGCGCGCCGCCGCATCCCGCAACGTTTGAGGAAGCTCCTCCATGGTCACGGGCGCCAGCGTCTTTCCCTGACCGGAATGCTCCACAGTTATGGAGCTTGCCGTTTCCGCATCGCCGGCGTGAACGCTCTCAGGCTCAAGGCTCTGTTTTACCACGCCTGCGGCCAGGCCGTCGCCCTCCGGCATCGCGGACTCAGCAGTCTGAGGTTTTCCGGCTTGAGACGCGCCGGCATCAACAGGCATAATGGCGTCCGTTGGTCTGTGGGCGAGAGCGGCCGTCATCTCGTCCGCGCCCGAATGCATGGCATTCATCTGAATTGCCGGGTCCGGCGTCTTGCCGCCGTCGCCCTGACCGTCGTTCGCCGGCAGCGACACGGAACCCGCCGTTTCCGCGCCCGGCGCTTCAATTCCTTGATTTTTCTTTGAACGCCCCGCCCGGCCGCCTCTGGATTTCCCGGCTGCGCGGCCTGTTTCCGGCGCGACGCCCGCATCGGCTTCAGATCTCGTTTCTGAAAACTCCGCTCTTTCCGCGCCGGATTTCGGCGCTTCGGCCGCTTCATTTCCAATTTCTTCATGGACCGCTTCGGAAGCAGCCTGCCCCTTTTTTCCATTCCGTTTTTTTTCAGCAAAAGAAGCACGGGGCTTGGCGTCCTTTGGGGCGTCCTGCCGCGCCGCTTTGCCGGATTGCATCGGAACAGAAGCCGGAAGCGGACGGTCAAAAAAGATGCTGACGCGCACAGGCTGTTGCGCCGCCTGATATCGCGCGTCTGACTGAGGCTCGCCGGCTGCTGCGGGCTCTTCATAATTCGCATCCTGCACGGCCCCGGAAGAGTCCGCTTCCACGGCATCCGGCCGCGCATCCGCAACAGGCGCGGGGTGATCGCCGCCATCGCCCTCAATAACGGCCGCCGCTTCCTTTTTAGCGACATTTCTCGCTTTTTTCCCCTTAGATGAAGCGGAACCGCCCTCTTTCTTCACGCGACGACGTTCGGTCTTGGGCGCATCTTCCAGTGTTTTTTCCGCTTCTGTCTCCGTCGCCCCGCTTTCCACTGCTTTTTTTGCAGACGCTTTCCGTTTTCCCTCGCCGGCCCGCGTTTTCTTCCGCGCCGTCTTTTCCTGTTCAACAGGCTGTTCCTGGGGAGTTTGCTCATCAATATTCATCAATATATCCTTTATCCTGTCATGCGGCAAAAATATAAGCGGGTCATAAAACTCGCATGCGTTTTCCAAAATGCGCAGGAAAACCGACAATATTTGATTGCGCTGCAAAAAGAAAGAAAAACATAGGAAAGCATGCAAAAGCGCAATGGCAGCCGCTGATATGTTTCAGCAATCGTTTCCAACAATCCGACCCTGCCCGCGTTTTGCCCGGCAGGCGCGGCACAGCAGCCATATGCCGGCGATAATCATGGGAATGCAGAGAATCTGTCCCATGGTGACCCAGCCAAACGCCAGATACCCCAGGTCCGCAGGCTCGCGAAAAAATTCCACAAAGCTGCGGAACACGCCGTAACACAGCAGAAAAAGCCCGGACACCGCCCCAGCGGGACGGGGTTTTGCAGAAAAAATCCATAAGATTAAAAATAAAACAATGCCCTCAAGAAACGCCTCATAAAGCTGCGAGGGATGGCGCGGCGCAAAGCCGGCCATAGGGAAGACAAAAGCCCATGGCACATCAGTCGCATTGCCCCACAACTCGCCATTGATGAAGTTGCCCATACGCCCGAAAAAAAGCCCGGGCGGAATAAGCGGCGTCACAAAATCGCCCATCTGCAAAAAGGATTTCTTGTGCCTGCGCGCGAAAAACCAGAAAGCAAGCATAACGCCGACGACTCCGCCGTGAAAGGACATGCCGCCTTCCCATATTTTAAAAATGCGCGTTGGGTCTGCAAAATAATATTGCGGCTCGTAGAAAAAAACCTGTCCAAGCCGGGCTCCGATAAGAATTCCGGCCACAAGATACGTAATAAGGTCATCCACTTCCCTGGTTGTCAGACCGTTTTGTTTTGCGCGCTTGCGCCCCAGAAACCAGCCCACCGCAATGCCGAATACATACATAAGGCCATACCAGCGCACCTGCAACGGCCCGATACGCAAAAATATGGGATCAATATCATGTAAATACATACCCAACCAGTATCCTTAAAAATTGCTGTTCCCCAAAAAACATTCGCACGCGCCCTGTCAGGACGCATATGCATCCGTGGATTCTCTCATATGGGGAAACAGCAAACGTCGTCAAGAAGCAATAAGACGCGCTGCGCGCCTTGTTGCCGCACGCAAAAAAACAGCATCAGACATGACAGCGCAACTGTGGCGGACCGTCGCGCAAAACTTTCCGGATTGACAGTCATGCGTTTTTCACGCACACTTCTTTTCATCCGCGCCAGAATACGGACAAATATGCCATATGCCCCGCCTGGCTGATTCAGCCGCCTTTTTCTACTTTCCACACATAAGGAGTCCTTTATGAACAGTATTACCTGGTATGGTCACGCGGCCTTTTTGATAACCTGGGACAATACTCGTATCCTTATTGACCCCTTTCTTTCCGGCAATCCGATGTTTTCCGGCTCATGGACGGAGATTCCCGCCCCGGATGTCGTTTTAACGACGCACCACCATGGCGATCATGTCGGCGATGCTTTTGAAATATGTCGCGAGACCGGGGCCAAACTGGGCGCCATTGTTGAAATAGCAAGCGAATTCACAAAAAAAGGGCTGCCCGCATCCCAGATTTTAAACGGCATCGGTTTTAACATCGGCGGAACCGTGACCGTAAACGGCATCGGCATCACCATGACCGAAGCCTTCCATTCCAGCGGCGGCATCGGCATGCCCACAGGATTCATCCTTACCCTGACGGATGGGCGCTCCATCTACCATGCCGGCGACACAGGCATTTTCTTCAACATGGCGACCTGGGGCAAACTGTATGATATTCATTACGCCCTGCTGCCCGCCGGCGGGGTCTTCACCATGGATTACCGCCAGGCGGCGCTGGCGGCGGCCATGTTGCAGACAAAACATCTTATTCCCATGCATTGGGGTACGTTCCCGGCTCTTGCCCAAAATATGGACCCCATACGCGCGGAACTGGCCCATACCGCGCCGGACTGCACGCTGATCGTGCCGGAGCCGGGCAAACCTGTTGCCATATGATAATAGATATCATTCTATTGACCTGAAAATTTTTCCCGCGTAAAATCTACGGAAAGCGACGCCGCATCTGCGCCATATATAACCGAAAGACGACCGCAAGGCGTCCATGATTGCCGCGCACCGCAACGTGCAACATAATATAACTGAAAAGGAGATGCAGATATGATCGCATTAACAAAAAACGCTGTAGAAGCGCTCAATAAATCCTTTATCAACAGTGAAAAGAAGCCCATACGGATTATTCATACGGAAACAACCTGCTGCGGCGGGTCAAAATTCGAATTGGGCGCGGGGCAAGCGGGAGCAAACGATATCACCGTCGAGGAAAACGGCTTCACCTTCGTCATCAACAAGGATCTTGCTGAAAAGGCCAGAAGCTTTTACATAGACGCGGATGCCAACGGCTGGCTGTTTGTGGAATCCCAGTGCCGCGTGCCCGCAGGGTCGTGCTCCTGCTAGAAAGCCGGCGCGCCGCTGTCTTTTTGCCCATTGCAGACATATTGTTTCATGCCACGCGGCAACAATGTTCTTTTCCGGGAAAAGGCGCGACGCGGCGCGCCATTGACTGAAATCTTCGCCTTCCTGCTTTTCCGGCGTTGGCAGACGCCATGCCGGCAAGACATGACGCTCATCCGCAAAAAATAGCGAACGTCTATCCCGCCAGGCAAGCATAAAAAGAATCGCCATGCTGAAAGCCTCTTGACGGCGGACATGATTTGAAAAGCGTTCCGCAATATAGATCTTTTTGCCAAAAACGCCTTTCCAGGCGACAGGATTATTCGCCAAAGTCCCTTGGGAAAAGATGCCTGTCATTCTCTGAAGGGCCAAAACGGCTAAAGAGACCATGTTTGGATACAAGACATGGCGTTTTTTTCCACGAACGCCGCCTCCAAGAGATGGATTGAAAAAAGCTGCAATCCCTGATATCTGGCTATGCTCACGGATTACTTCAATTAATGGTCGAATTCCGATGCCGTTCGAATAAGGCGGCATATATCCACCCCACACCAACCATATTCAGGACATTCATGACCGAGAGTATTCGCTCCTGCACAGGTTTTCATGAAAAAGGCCGGGCTCTTTCCCTTGAGTATGAAACCCTTCCCCTGTACCATATACTGGACAACGCGGCAAAGCGGTACGGCCATCACCCGGCTGTGGTTTTTGGGGAATCAACCCTGACCTATTCCGAGCTTCTTGACCAGGCTGAACGCATTGCCGGCATGTTGGCGGATATGGGCGTTGTTCCGGGAGACCGGGTCGCCGTGCTTTTACCCAACCTTCCGGAACTGATCGCCACATTCTGGGGCATCCTCAAAGCAGGCGCCGTCGCGGTTTTAAGCAACCCTCTTTATACGGAACAGGAACTGCGGCGCAATCTTGAGGACGCCGACGCGCGTATTCTCATCAGCCATGAACACCAATGGTCTAAAATCAAAAAATTAAGCGGCTCGCTTGATTTCAGGGCGGTGTTTCTCGTGCCGCAGTCTGAAATGTCCGAGCCGATTCCATATGACGGAAAACGCCTCTTTCCCTGGGACACCCTGCTTTCCGGAACAAAGAGATTAAGCGTCCCGATTGCGGACCCGCAGCGCGACCTGGCCCTTCTCCAATATACCGGCGGCACGACCGGCGTGCCTAAAGGCGCCATGATCAGCCATTACAACATATTGGCCAATGTGCGCCAGATTGAGGCGGCCCTGCATCTGAGCGTTGACGAGCATCACGTATTTTTAGCCGTGCTGCCGCTTTTCCATATCTATGCGCTGACTATCTGCGTCGGAGTAGGGACGGCGGTGGCCGGCGCCATAGCGCCTTTTCCGCATTTTTCTCCGCGCGAGCTGCTTCAGGGAATACAAAAATTCCGACCTACGGTTTTTCCCGGCGCGCCATCCCTGTATATTACGCTTCTATACCAAAAAGACCTCGCAAATTACGATTTGTCGTCTTTACGCTATTGCGTCTGCGGTTCCGCCCCCATGCCGCTTGACTACCTGGAACAGTTCGAAGAAAAAACCGGGGCACTGGTCATGGAAGGATACGGACTTACGGAAGCCTCTCCGGTCACGCATCTGAACATAGACCGGAAAAAAAGAAAGCCGGGCAGCATCGGCTCGCCTTTGCCGGATACGGACGCCAAAATCGTGGACATGGAAGTCGGCGATCTGACCATGAAAGACGGCGTGCCGGGCGAGCTTGTGGTGCGCGGTCCGCAGGTCTCGCTTGGCTATTGGAAACTGCCGAATGAAACGGCAAACACATTCCGCAACAACTGGCTTTTTACCGGCGATATCGCAATCAGGGATGGAGACGGCCATTTCACCATTGTGGACCGCAAAAAGGATATGGTCATTGTCGGCGGATACAAAGTATATCCGCGCGAGATAGATGAAGTGCTGCACACGCATCCGCTGATCAAGGAAGCCATTAGCGTGGGCATGTCCCACCCCACCCGGGGAGAGGCGATTAAGGCGTTCATTGTTCCGGTCGAAGGCGCAACGCTTTCCACGGAACAGGTTCTCTCATATTGCCGTAAACGTCTGGCCAACTACAAGGTTCCGCGGGCCGTCGAATTTCGAAAAGAACTTCCGAAGTCAGCGGTGGGCAAGGTGCTGCGCCGCCTGCTCAGTCAAAAAAACTCCTGATTACGCTCAAACATGGAATAGGAGCGGGCGCATCTGAGCGCCCGCTTCCCCTAATCCGTTAATCCATAAGCACAGACTCAAACGCAAGTCGCGGATTCCCGTTGTGCAAAAGTTCAAGCACATCCCCAAATACGCGCCAGCCATTGACTTCGGACAGGGTTTTCGTGAACTCGGCCGACTGCTCCGCGCCTTGCGGGCACAGCATCATAGTGCTGCCCAGATTTCCGAACTGCAAATCCTTTTCAGTGATCTTGGCCGTCCCCACAAGCCGGTTGCAGCCGTCAGAGCCGCTTAGACGATATGCGTCCTGTTCTTTTTGCAGCATGATGTGCGTCTCGGTCTGATTGTCAAAAACCAGAGCTTTTTTCCCGTTTATTTCCAAAAGCTTCCAATGTCTGTTTAAGAGTTCGTCCATGTTGCCGCTCTTTGGACATGCGGAATCGACCGCAAGGCCGCCAAAACGGTCCACCACAATCATTCCTTTGCCGCTGCGCGCATCGCGCGCCATGTGCCCTTCAAAGCGCACCTGAAGCTGTTTGCCCTTTGATTTTTCAGCAAGGGCGCTCTTTTCCAAAGCGGCGTAATCTCCATCCCTGGAAACACGATACGATATGCCGTTAGAGCAGTCCGTAAACGTGGGGCAGTCTTCATAATACGTAAACGCCCCTGTAAAAATGCGGAGAGCCGGCAATGGACCGCCATCCGGAACAGGGAAAAGTTCCATATTCATGCCGCCCTGTTCGGGCCTGTCCGCGAACTCAAGAATATTTCCAGGCCGCACAAGCACGCGAAGCGGAGCACGTCCGTTGCCGCCAAGAATAAGCGCATGACCATTCGCAATCTGCCGCCAGCGTCCTGTTTCCACCTGGCTCTGCTCTTTTCCATCAAGCGTGAAATCACGAAGCAAAACAAACCCATGATCATGCTCAAGGCGCAATATGACCTTTGAAAGCGCGTCATTGTGCGAAACCTGCCCCTCATACAGCGAGGGGACATCAATTTCACGAATTTCCGGCTCGCCGGCATATGGCTCGCCCGCGCCAACGCGCGTTACAACCGTGACCGGGGCTGCGGCCGGAAGATCAACGCGCATGGGCTCTGACGCTGCAAAAACCTGATTGTCCGGCGTAAAAATAAATGCTTTCAGCATATATCTGTCCGCATTTTCTCCAGATGATTCAGAGTATTCAAGACTGAAGGGAAAAGGTACGGCTCGTCCTTGAACAGAAAAATACTTTTCCGCAACAATATGGCTTGCTCCATGTCGGTATCCATACAAAACAATACGCGCCTTTGCGTTATGAGGCATGGCTATGCGTTCTCTATATATCACATTCCCTTCAATTTTATTTTTTTCAGTATATGAGGCATAACCGTGCGAACTCGTAAAAAGAAATAAAACAACAGCGCAAATGCTTAATAATGACAGTTTCACAGTATTCTCCTGGATATAATCATTGTTTAGAGTCATGGCGTCAGAATATATCTTGTTGCGAAATACCTTTCAATGAAATATATAGACCGCCAGAATTGTTGTACATATGCGCCCGCTTCTTTCGGCATGGTTTGCCTCTTTGATGCGGCGCAAGACATACTTATCAAAAAACATTCCTTCAAAAAAGGGATAGCGTTTCAGCAATCTTTTGAACGAGACCCATTCCAGGTGCCGCCCATGAGCCAGACCCAAAAATCCCCAACCAACATCCTTTTCTTTACCCTTTGTTTTTCAGCTTTTGTCGTGCCCATCATGGTTTCCGCCGTGGGCGTGGCGCTTCCGTCCGTAGGCCACGACCTTGGCGCCACGGCGCTTGAACTTGGACTTGTGGAACAGCTTTATTTACTGGCTTTGGCCATGACCATGCTGACGTTCGGCCGTCTTGGCGACCTTGTGGGCCGCGGAAAAATATTTACCCTGGGCACCATTTTATTCACGCTTTCCGCCATAGGCATCGGGTTTGCGCCCAATATGCGCTGGTTTATCGTCATCCGGTTTATCCAGGGTCTGTCCGCGGCGCTTACGTCGGCCGTGGCCATGGCTCTTGTGGCCTCGCTTTTTCCACCGGAAATGCGCGGCCGGAAACTCGGATTCATTTCCGGCGTCATTTACGCGGGGATATCCCTTGGGCCGCTTATCGGCGGCTTTATCACCACAAATCTGGGCTGGCGCTATATCTTCTGGACCCTTGGACCGTTAAGCCTTGTAACCTGCGTTTTCTGCGTCATGTATATGTGGAAGGACACCGGCGATGCGCAAGGCGAAAAACTTGACCTGAAAGGAAGCGCTTTCTATGCGGCAAGCATTGCGCTCGTCATGCTTGGGGCTTCGCACGGCTCGGAACTGCGGGGCTGGATTATGATGGCTGCCGGCATCGTCGGCCTGTTTGCCTTCTGTTTCCTTGAACTGCACACCAAGATGCCCCTGCTGGATGTGGGCATGATGCGCAAAAACCGGTACTTTACCTTCAGCCTGCTGGCAGCCATGGGCAACTATGCCTCAACATTCGGCCTGATTTTTTTTATGAGCCTTTATTTGCAATATGTTACCGGGCTTTCTCCCCGTGCCGCGGGGATTATCCTGCTGCTTCAGCCTCTCATGCAAATGCTGCTTTCTCCCAGATTCGGAAAGCTTGCGGATAGAATGGATCCTTCAAGACTGACCAATATAGGGGCTATCATCATCACAATAAGCCTCTTGTGCATTGCCGCCACGCTGTCCATGGACACCTCGGTCTATCTCATCGCCGGCGAACTTCTGTTTATCGGCATAGGATACGGCGTATTTGTGGTCCCCAACACGCTGGCTATCATGACCAGCGTGGAGCGTCGATATTATGGCGTGGCCTCAAGCCTTGTCGGCACCATGCGCACTCTTGGCATGGTCATCAGCATGACGTGCGCGACATTGATGCTTTCGGTTTTCATGGGCGATCACAGCGTGACCCCCGAAACCCTGCCGACCTTCCTGTTCACCATGCGCATCAGCCTGATCATTTTCGCATTTTTCGCAATAATGGGCCTTTTAAGTTCATTCGCGCGCGGCAAACGTCAAGTTTCGGCCGCATAAGCATGGCCCGCGTCATGAAAAGGAAATACGCCGGCGCTCTCGACTTTCGAACGCCGCAAACAAAAATATGAAACCAGGCTCTTTATGGATGCGGCGCATCCGGAAAAAAACCTGGACCAGAAAGCACCACCCTACTCTCCCCCATATGAGGATAAGGCGGGCGGCGGATATCCCCCTTTCTCCGCCCCCTTATCCCCCTCTTTTATACGGCCAAGCCGTCGCGCGATATTATCCATATTTCCGGTTCCACAAGATGCGGAAAGCATAAAAATGCTCATAAAAAAGACGCGCATGCATAGATGCAGGCAAAACGCACTTTCAGCCGTAACGACAGGACATCACAGTAAAAAGCGGCGGCGTACAATTTTCTGAATGCGATATCCGACACCTCATAAAAAAGGAGAGGCATAAAACGCCTCTCCCCTCAATCATATCCGCTTATCGTGATTTATTTCTTGTTGGCGGCCTTCTGGAGGTCGGTCAGGATATCCTGATACTTCCTGGCTTCGGGCATCGGGCAAACCATGCGCACGTCGCGCAGTTGCCGTTCGGGGGCGACCGGGGTGGTCGCGTCGATAACGACCTTCACGCCCATGCCGGGCGGTTCCGAACTTGGATCAAGCGGCATGCCCGGCGTTCCGGGGATGACAAACACGTCCTGCGGTCCGCGGATGCGGGTGGACATGGCCCACATAACCTTTTCGAGATCGAAGGGATCAACGTCGCCGTCAACAAGGATGATGTTTTTCACATAGGAAATGCCGTGAGGCGTGGACGCCGCGCGGAAGGCGACGGACTTCGCATAACCGCCGAAGCGGGGATTCACCGCGATGACGACGGTCAGGCCATGCTGGTACATAGCGTTAATGGCCACGACTTCAGGCATGGTTTCGGTGATCTGCTTAAAAAGAGATATGCTGGTGTTCAACCCGCCCAAGGTGTCAATTTCACCCCAGGGACGGCCAATATATAAATTCTCAAAAATCGGGTCCTTACGATGGGTCACGCGCCGTATCTTGATCAGAACCTGACGGCGCGCGCCGGAATAACTGCCGGGGAATTCGCCGAAGGGGCCTTCGGGAATACGCACGCGGGGAACGATTTCGCCTTCGAGCACGAATTCCGCGCCCGCGGGCACGTCAAGCTTGCCGTCCGTGGTCTTGGTCAGAACCACGGGAGCGCCTTTCAGGGCCGCGGCCATCTTGTATTCGGACTGGTCATAGGCGATAGGCGTGCTGGCCATGAAACTGATTACGGGGTCCATTCCAAGACATATGGCCACAGGCAGAGGCTCGTTGCGCTCTTCGGCCTTGCGCAACTGGATGGCGATATCATGGAAAGGCAGGCCCTGCATGGACAGGGTATCGGCATCCAGCATCTGTATGCGGTAGATGCCCACGTTTTCCTTGTCGAAGTTGTCCGGCTCATCCGGATCTTTGGAAACAACGGACGCCTTGGACAGGTAGAAGCCGCCGTCATATTCGTTGATTTTAAAACAGGGGAGCAATTCCAGCAGGTTGAACGCCCCTTCGTCAAGGACGGCTTCATGGCAGGGCGCTTTGTCGCTGTCAATCCACTCCACCTTGCCTTCCTCGTATTTGTCCCAGCGGTGTTCCAGCTCAAAAAACTGCTCCTTCAGGCTGGCGGTTTTGGGCATGCCCAGCATCAGCGCATGGTTGGCCCAGGAGCCGTGCACGTTCACCGCGAGCCTCTGGCCTTTATAGCCCCTGATGTTGTCCATAAGAACCGCCGGGGAACTTCCGGAACCCATATCGCACGCGGCGCGGCTGATCAGGCGCACCTCTGGTTCGGGCACAATTTCATCCGCATAACGCACCAGTTGCCCCTCTTTTTCAAGAACGGCCAGAAATTCTCTAAAGTCTTTAAACATAAAGAACCTCCTTCACAAAATATATGCATTGTCACATTTCACTTTCGTATATGCTGCGCCTCTCACTCTTTATGTATGAAACAACAATGAAAAAAAAGGAGACGCTTTTTTAAGGCATCTCCTTTTTGTATAAACTCACTCTAATGTCTTACGCATTATAAAGCGTAACGCCATTCTATTTTTCTCTGAGCGGCGGAATCGGGCAGGGAATCATGAGCTTGTTCAGGTCAACCCCTATCAGGCTGAAGAAGGGATCCCACTTGCTGCTGTCAAGCATCTTGGCGGGTTCGGAAGAACGCCAGCCATAGTTGCACACGTCGCACTTGTATATTTCCCAAGCGCCGCTGCCGTCCGGGGCTTTGGCCACCACATGAACTGAATCTTCTTTTCCACAACGAATGCATTTCATGACGTTGCTCCTTTTGTTATACGTGATTTATTTCTTGTTGGCGGCCTTCTGGAGGTCAGTCAGGATATCCTGATACTTCTTGGCTTCGGGCATCGGGCAAACCATGCGCACGTCGCGCAGCTGCCGTTCAGGGGCGACCGGGGTGGTCGCGTCGATGATGACCTTCACGCCCATGCCGGCAGGTTCTGAACCCGGATCAAGCGGCATGCCCGGCGTTCCGGGGATGACAAACACGTCCTGCGGTCCGCGGATGCGGGTGGACATGGCCCACATGACCTTTTCGAGATCGAAGGGATCAACGTCGCCGTCAACAAGGATGATGTTTTTCACATAGGAGATGCCGTGAGGCGTGGAGGCCGCGCGGAAGGCGACAGACTTCGCATAGCCGCCGAAGCGGGGATTCACCGCGATGATGACGGTCAGGCCATGCTGGTACAGGGCGTTGACGGCCACGACTTCGGGCATGGTTTCAGTGATCTGCTTGAACATGGGCACGCAGGTGTTCAGACCAAGCAGGGTGTCGATTTCGCTCCAGGGACGGCCAAGGTACAGGTTTTCAAAAATCGGATCCTTACGATGGGTGACGCGCTTTACTTTGATCAGAACCTGACGGCGGGTTCCGGAATAGCTGCCGGGGAATTCGCCGAAGGGGCCTTCGGGAACGCGCACGCGGGGAACGATTTCGCCTTCGAGCACGAATTCCGCGCCCGCCGGCACGTCAAGCTTGCCGTCCGTGGTCTTGGTCAGAACCATCGGAATGCCGTTTAGGGCCGCAGCCATTTTGTATTCGGACTGGTCATAGGCGATAGGCGTGCTGGCCATAAAGGTAAGCACCGGGTCAACGCCGAGACATACGGCCACGGGCAGGGGCTCATTGCGTTCTTCGGCCTTGCGCAACTGAATGGCGATATCATGGAAGGCCAGGCCCTGCATGCACAGGGTGCTGGCGTCCTGAATCTGCAAGCGGTAGGTGCCCACGTTTTCCTTGTCGAAGTTGTCCGGATCATCCGGATCCTTGGAAACGACGGACGCCTTGGACAGATAGAAGCCGCCGTCATATTCGTTAACCTTGTAGCAGGGAAGCAGTTCAAGCAGGTTGAACTTGCCTTCGTCAAGAATGACTTCATGGCAGGGAGCCTTGTCGCCGTCAACCCATTCCACCTTGCCGTTGGGATAGTTGTCCCAGCGACGATTCAATTCAAAGAACTGGTCCTTCAGGCTGGTGGTTTTGGGCATACCGAACATAAGAGCGTGGTTGGCCCAGGAGCCATGCACGTTCACAGCAAGTCTCTGCCCCTTGTATCCCTTGATATTGTTCATGATGACTGCGGGAGCGGTTCCGGAACCCATATCGCACGCGGCGCGGCTGATCAGACGCACTTCAGGTTCGGGCATCACTTCATCGTTGTAATATACGAGCTGTCCTTCTTCTTCAAGTTTCGCCAGGAATTCTCTCAGATCTTTGAACATAAAGCCTCCTTTACAGTTTGTTGCGGCATTTTTGGCCGCTTAGTCAACTTTTCAAAAGCTGTGGCCGTCGCATGAAACCATGGCCACCCTGATTGACTGTTTCATCCGGTTGTCCGGATTTTCCAGCAATCATTCCTGTTTCATCTTAAGTTTCGACACAAGATTTTTCGCCAAATTCATGGAAATATCCATCACTTCCCGCCGCCCGTCTTCCGTAAGTTCAACGGGCAGCACCCCACAACTCATGGAAACGCATCCGCCTATTTCCGCGGCCACCTTTTCAGCCACGGCGCGGGCTATGGATTCTTCAAGCTCTGTGCCCGCGCTGACCGAATAGACGTCGCATTCTCTTTTTCCGTCAGGGAGGTCACGGGGCCGTGCCAGCACTACGGCCCCGATGCCGCCCTTTTCACTGTCATGGAGTGAAATGCATATATCTTTATCCAAGGGCAGAGCCACAAGCTGCAAAACCATATCGTCTGCGAAATCGCTCAGTTCTATCGTGCGTGTCATGACGTTCCCTGCCTTTGGTTTTTTTGGTTGCGGCCTGTCCCTTACCGGGGTTCTCCGCCACAGGCTCCGCTCCAGCGGCGGAACCCGGAAGCTTCCAAGCCGAATTCATTCATTATTTTGCCCACGATATGCATCTCGGCGTCCTCAAGCGTTTCGGGCCTGTTGTATCCCGTCAGCATCGGGGGCATGATGATCACTCCTATGGACGCAAGCGTCACCATGTTGTTCAGGTGAATGAGGTTAAGCGGGGTTTCTCTCGTAACCAGCACCAGCTTGCGGCGCTCCTTGAGCACGACGTCCGCGGCGCGCAAGAGAAGGTTGTCCGAGTACCCGTGCGCAATGCCCGCAAGCGTTTTCATGCTGCACGGCACAATGACCATGCCTTCTGTTTTGAATGTTCCGCTTGCTATGCTCGCACCTACGTTATCAAGGGGATGAAGTACGGTCGCCAGGGATTCCACATCATTGAGCGTGTAGCATGTTTCATATTCAAGGGTCCGCTGCGCGCCTTTGGAAACCACCACATGGGTTTCCCAGCCTTCCAATTTGCTCATCTGCTTTAAGAGAAGCATCGCAAGATTGGCGCAGCTTGCCCCGCTTATTCCCACAACAAGTCGTTTCATCCCGTTTTTCATTGCGCTGTCCTTTTCTTCCGAAAGATAATTACACGGCAAAGGTTGATTACATGACGCCTATGAGGGTCCACCAAGGAATTTCTATAAGCATGGTTACGATAAAGACCACTATTGTAAGAGGCAAGCCCAGGCGTATGACTTCCTTGTCTCCGTATCCGCCCTGCTTTTCACCAAGACCAACCAGAATATTCATATGATGGAACGGGAGCACGAAGTGGAACGCGACAGCGGTGTACACCAGAAGCGTCGAAGCCATGGGCGAGATGCCGGCCGTATTGCCGAAGGCCACGATGGTCGGCACGACGATGCCCAAAACCGCGAGAGCGCTGCCCAGACACATATGGATGATCACCGCGATGATTGTCACGAAGCCAGCGAACAGGAATACGTTGCTCGGCGCCTGCGAAGGCAGAAGCACGGAAGCAAGCCAGGTGTTCATACCGCTGATGCCGCCGATTTTGCCGATGCCAAGGGCCGCCGTAAGAAAGAACAGCGTGGCGAGAGAGACGTCGTTCCAGGAACCCGCGTTAAGCACGCCGCCGATGCGCGGAAGCGTCATGCCTATGGCGCACAGAAGCGCGACCCAGCCGGGGTTGATGCCATGCACGCTGTCCGTCACCCAGGCGATAACGGCAAGGATAATCCAGATAAGGCAACGAATTTCCTGTCCGGACAAAGAGCCCATATCCGCCAGTTCTTTACGCAGAACGTCTTTGTTCAGGACAAACTTGGCCTTGGGCTTGTAAACCATGAACTGGAGAAGCATCATGAGCACGGAAGCAATGACGCCGGGAACGCCCATCCACTTGATCCAGCCAAGCCAGCCAAGGTCCACGCCGCCCATGCCGACCGCCGCGATGTTCAGCGCGCTATCGCCCGTGAGCAGGATGCCGGAAGTCGCCGCGGAGCTTGCAAACACCGCAAGACCGATGTTGGCCATGTCTTCCTTCGGCATATTGGCGCTGCTCGTGACCATGGCGAGAACGGAAATGATCATGAAGCATCTGGGCCACGGATGGGGGATAAGGAAACTGAGCAGGAACCCAAGCAAATACGCGCCGACAATAACGCTTCTATACCCGCTGATGTAGCGCAGGGCGTACATGAAGGCGATACGTTTGCCAAGTCCGGTCCCGCGCACCGCCGACGCGATAAGGTAGCCGCCGACGACCATGTAAACCAGAGGCGTTCCCCACAGGCTGAATACTTCCGATGCCGGCGCCACTCCAAGAAGAACGTATCCGGTCAGCATCAAAAGGGATGTATACCCGGGATGAACCACGCCGGTCGCCCACCACACGACAGCGAGAAGACTAAGCGCCAGACAGCGCTGTCCTGCGGGCGGCAGCGTTTTTACCGGCAACAGCATGATGACCACGGCCAGGACGATACCTACCACAAAGCCGATCAATTGTTTTTTCTTCATATCCTCTTCTCCTCAAAAGTCCGGTCTTTTTTTGCATACATCTTGAAAAGGCTGACACATAAAAACCGACTTAATCAACCATGCACCTATCTGATACTCAAGCGAGATAAAAAAATCAATTAGTAAATACTAATACACATTATTCACATTATGAATGTGATATCTGTATCAAATATATTGATATAGGTCATAAAAATTTATATAATAAACTATGCAGTATATAAATATATCATATTCATTTTTTGAATACAGTTTATATTCTCATTCTTCCCAGTTATGGCTTCATTCCCCCAAAAAACGCCAGCCTTTTGCCGCATAAAGAAAAAGCTTATTCCAATTTTTTATTTTTTTCTGTATTATTGATCCGTTGTCGATAACGGTATGCGTCACGCGACCCACGCCTCAAGCCTGCCAAGAATCACTTCCGCTGTCGCAAATCGCTCGACATCCATAAAGACAATCGCTCCGTCCCAGGCGGGCTGAAAAAGTATCATTCCTTAATTTTTGCCGACAGGCATGTTTTTCAAAAGGGCTGTTTTTTTGCAGTCCGGGCATTAGCGTATCTGTTCATGCAGCCGTATGCTTTTCTCCAAAGACATGGGGCGCGTTATGTTTCTCTAGAATCTGGCCGTATGGCGTTCCAGACGGCCAGTCAAGGCATTGCATTTACTGAAAATAATAAAGGGGACAGTATGCAGGACCTTAAAGATGTTAATTTGAACATGCTGACCGCTCTTAAAATGCTGCTTGATGAACGCAACGTGAGCGCGGCCGCTGTGAAACTCAATACTTCGCAACCGACCATGAGCCGAAACCTTTCCCAGCTTCGCGAATATTTCAATGATCCTTTGCTGGTACGTTCAGGCAAGGAGTTCGTGCTTACAGAAAAGGCAAAGGAAGTGCAACGCAAAGTCGATGCGCTGCTTGGCGACATACGCTCGCTTTTTGCCACGGAATTCACGCCGACCACACACAGCAAGGAATTCATCATCGCCGCTCCCGATTATGTGGTGAACTATGTCCTGTGCGATGTGCTGTCCTTTCTTTTCACAGTGAACAACAGAATCACGTTTTCGATTATTCCCTGGGATTCCGCGGCCAAACGGGATCTCATCGCCGGAAAGGTTCATTTGTCGCTCAGCATGGACAACCGGTTTCCCGGATATATGCACCGGCGCATCATAGATCAGGACGACCTTGTGTTCGTCTGTCGCGCGCAACACCCCATTCTTAAGCATTCCCCTGTAACGCTTGAACATTTTCTGGATTATCCGCACATCTCGATAAAAACCGGCGGCGGCTGGTATGACGTTGTGGATCACCCCTTAAAGGAACTTGGACTCCAGCGCGTAATAAAATTGAATCTTTATTCTTATGAGGCGGCTTTTTCCGTGGCCGCGCGTACAGATCTTCTGGCGGTCGTCCCCCGGCATGTGGCCAGAAATGATCTCATGGCAAGCAAGCTTGTATGTATGCCGCTGCCCATTGATCTTCCAAAGCTTGAAATTTCCGCATGGTGGCATGAGATACATCACAATGATCCGGCCCATAAATGGTTGAGGGAAACCGTTTTTCCAAAAATCTGCACCCACCCCAAACAACTTGGCATATGCGGTCTTTTAAAGGCGGAACGCCCGGTCATCCAATAGTCGGGCGCGAAGATCCCTTTATGGCGCGCAAGGAGCCGTCATGCAGGTCCTTGCGCGCCATAATCGGATTATCTAAGCGGCAAAACCGTCAAGATGGGCTTCGCGCTCCCATATGCGATGCCGCCGCATGGCGTCCAAAAAAAGCTGCAGCGTCGCGTCCTCGTTCCCGCCCGCAATCAGACCGGCATCCTCAAATTCGGACAACCCCGCTGTTTCAAGCAGGGCTTTCGCCTTGCCGGGCAAGGCGATGGCTTTAAGATGCTTGAACGCCTGACGCACATAGTACAAAGCGCCGCCATCCTTCATGAGCGTTTTAATGGAGCCTTCGCCTTCGGGAATAAAAACCGCGTCCACAAGCACCGAAGGATTGCCCGCAATGGTTCCATCCACTGTGAGTTCCGCTCCTTCCGCGGTCTTGACCGTTCCCATGCGCGGCGCAAAAAGCTGAGGATGCGCCCCTTCTTTTTCCAGGGCGTTGCAAAGCGCCTTCACGGATTTTCCGCTCACGCCGTCCGCAAGCAGCACGGCGACGCGCCGGGATTTAAGCGTCTGATTCCCCTGGGCGTAGAGGCTGAGAGCCGGGTCGGATTGCAGCCCGTTAACCGGCTTGGGCATCTGCCGGCTCAATTGTTCTCCGGCAAGTTCAATGCCGAGGTTTCCGGCCACCCTGGATGCAAACTCCCTGTCAATGCGGGTCAACAGGTCCACGACGCGCTCGCGGATATAGGGGCGCGAGACTTTGCCCAATTCAAAACTGAAGGCGCTGACGATATGCGCCTGTTCAACTTTGGTCTGGCTTAACCAGAACAGCCTGGGGTGCGCAAAGTATTCTCCGAAGGATTCGCTGCGCCGACGCATTTTTCGCCCTTCCGCCGTTTCCGGATACGTTGCGAACCCGCCGTTCTGGACGGCGTCCGGAACCTCGCGCGGCCAATTGCCGCTGATGGAATTAGGCTCGTAATTCGCGCCCACGTCGATCTGCAAACGACTGAACCCGTCGCGCTGATGATTGCGAACCGGACAGATAGGACGGTTAATGGGCAATTCATTGAAATTCGGACCGCCCAATCTGTAGCGTTGCGTATCCAGATAGGAAAAGATGCGTCCCTGAAGCAGCGGGTCATCGGAGAAATCAAGACCAGGCACGATGTTCGCGGGACAAAAGGCGACTTGTTCGGTTTCCGCAAAAAAATTATCCGGATTCCGATTCAGGGTCATTTTCCCCACGCGCTCCACAGGAACCAACGCCTCGGGAATCAATTTCGTGGCGTCCAGAATGTCAAAATCAAATTTGGATGCGTCCTCTTCAGATATGATTTGCAAGCCCAGTTCCCATTCCGGGCAATCCCCGGCTTCTATGGCCTGCCATAAATCTTTGCGATGAAAGTCCGGGTCGCGTCCCGTGATAAGCTGAGCCTCATCCCAGATCAGGGAGGCCGTTCCGCAAAGCGGCTTCCAGTGAAAACGCACGAAACAGCTTTTTCCCTCTCCATTGATCATACGGAACGTATGAATGCCGAACCCTTCCATCATGCGCAGACTGCGCGGAATGCCCCTGTCCGACATGGCCCACATGACGTTATGCAATGTTTCCGGCTGCAAGGACACATAATCCCAGAACGAATCATGCGCGCTTTGCCCCTGGGGCACCTCATTATGCGGCTCCGGTTTTACCGCATGCACGAAGTCGGGAAATTTGACGGCGTCCTGAATGAAAAAAACCGGCGTGTTGTTGCCGACCAGATCGAAATTTCCTTCTTTAGTATAGAATTTTACAGCAAAGCCGCGAATGTCGCGAACCGTATCCGGCGAGCCGCGAAACCCCTGAACCGTCGAAAAACGTACGAAAACCGGCGTCTTTTCTTCAGGGTGATTTAAAAAATATGCCTTGGTTATTTGGGAAAGCGGCTTATATACCTGAAAGAAACCGTGCGCCCCGGAGCCGCGCGCATGGACTACCCGCTCAGGGATGCGCTCGCGGCCAAAATGCGCCAGTTTTTCCATAAAGTGAAAATCCTCAAGCAGCTTGGGACCGCGCGCCCCGACGCCCAAGGTATTTTGATTGTCGGCAATCTTTGTCCCTTTGTCCGTGGTCAGCCCCATCGCGTCCGGCGCGGCCCTGAACGCATCCATGTCCCTGGTTTTGGCGGACACGTTGTCCGGCGTTTTCACGCTGCCGGAAACCATGGGCGCTTTTCCCGGCAATGTTGGGCCTGCGTTGACTTGATGCGCATCGCTTTCGACAATATTTTCATAATGGGGCTTAGATGCTTTGGCATCCGTAAAAGGCGCCTGACGGGGATGCTTCCTGGAATTGGCCATAGAGAACCTCCTTAAGCAATACAAGAGTATATGCAATGAACTTATACTATAGAATATTTGGGAAATTAATTCAATAATATTTGTAAAATAACTTATATATTCATATATTGCAAAAATACTGATTTGTGCAATATCATGAAATTAATTTACACAATTATATTTATATATTTTTTATAATAAAATAAAAATACATAAAAAAATATTTCCAAACAGAAAGATAAAATCGTATGCAGTTTTATTGCACGTTAACTTGTAAAGAAATAAAAATGAAAATGTGCGGAAGGGACGATATCAGGCAGGAACAATGTGTTTTTAAAAAAAGAGCGCGGCTGAGATTCAGCCGCGCTTATAGGCTATGCATCATGGCGTGGTCTGGCCATTCTCAGGCAATGTCCCGGTTGTGCTGAGAAAAATCCGTGCGGCGACCTGATTGCGCGCCGGACCTTCAGCAAGGGATTTGTCAGGGCTCAGAGCGAAAAACACAAGGTACGGCGCATCCATTTCAAGACGCTCCTCAGGTTGCAGCATCCGGATGGGCTCGCTTAAAGGAGCAATCCAAAAAGACCCGGCCTGCGTTTGTCCGGAAACTGAATACGCAAATGGAGATAATCCCGACGCATCAACGCGGTACAGGCGCATATCGCGAACCAGCCCGCCGTTGCCAAGCACATCCATCTGAAAAAGAGGAATGCCGGCGCCCTGCACGCTGGCGTTGATGCTGTAGGCGCCTATCGTTTTTTCCCTGCCGGCCGTCTTCGCTTCATCCGGCGCATCCGCCGGCGCGTTGTCCAAAAGGGTTATGACGGTTCCTTCATTCCGGATATAGGCGGGAACAGGCGGGCTTGCCAAAACGCGAGCGCCCGGCAAAAAACCGAACGCTATCCGGTCTCCCACAATTGTGGTCATAACCCGTATGGCGGCCAGCTTATGCGCATCCTGCTCCGCAACGGCCAGGGGATCCTGTTCAAGGATGACAAAATCCGCGGCCAGCCCTTCGCGCAACGAGCCGAAACGGGTCTCAAGCTTGTTTTGCCAGGCCGGAAGCCGCGTTACGCCCAATAAAGCCTGAAGCGCATTGATGCGCTGGTCGTAATTTGGAAAAACGCCCATTTCTTCGGAGTCATGGACCTGGACCGGATCTCGCGCGGGAAAACGCGCCACGGCATGAATATCGCCGCCCGTTCCGCTTATGAGCGTGCCGCCTTTGGAAAGCGGCGTCGGGGCGGTGGTGCGTGTGACCGCGGTCTGCACGCTGCGCATGGGGTGCACGGGCGTAACAAAGGTATCGCTGTGAAATGCATAGGGCTGTTCATAATATATGCTCCATCCCACAGGACTCATGTTATTGGCCCGCCCCGGTCCCATAAAAATATTCCTGTGCCGCTCTCCCCAGAAATAAACATGATCAATGAAATACGAACTGAACAGATGCTGTTTTTTCATGAGCGCGGACAAAACCTGAATATCAGACGCCCCCACTTCCGCCGGATTGAGACGGCCGTCTTGAAACGCGCCGGTCAATCCGGCATACAGAAAAGCGCTTCCCTCAAGAGCCGCATAATTGCCGGTCATGCGTTGAATATGCTGCAATTCGAGCATTTGGGCGTGAATGGCCGTATGCCGGGAATCCTCCACGTCCGGGAAGGCGGTCACTGTTTTTTCCATGGCCGTGACCCAGGCTTCGGCCGCGGCATTGCCGTTGACATGGGTTTCCGTGCTTTGCCCGGCCCGATGATACAGGCGCAAGAGCTGTTCCAGACGTTGAGGGGAAATATTCAGCGTGCCCTTGGCGCCATTGAAAAAGGATGCGCCGTCAAAACTGTCCGCGGCCGTGTATGTTCCCCAGTCGTAATATCCGGGATATTTCAGCCAGGCCGTATATCCTTGCGGAGAGCCGTCAAAAAGAAGCTTCCAGGCTCCAAGAAACAGCATGCCGGGCGCAAGTCCGGGCGGCGCGGGAATATCCGCCTCCTTGCGGATTGTCCTGGCGTCTTGCGCCATAGCATACACCGCGACTGGCCGCCTGGTGATATCGCCGCCGGTTTTTACAGCCTCTGCGGCGTCAGCGAACAAAAACGCTTCAACGTCCGCCGCGTCCGATGACGCAGAACGCCCGCTTTCGCGCCACCCCAAAGCCGCGCGATTCATCCACCCGGCGGCATCAGCCGCGCCGCCGTCCGGCGTCGTCTGTTCATACACAGCCAATGGGTGCAGCACCACCCGAAGGGAAAGATTATTACGGGCAAGGCCAGTTTGAAACAGGGGAAGATGGATGGGAATCATGGACGCGCCCTGATCCGCGGTGGTCACGCCCGCCGCGGCATACACATGATTGGCGCGGGCCAGACTTTTTTGCGGATCGGAATGCGGAAATTCCGGAAGCGACGTGACAAGTCCCATGGCCCTGGTTTCCATGAGCAGGCCCGCGGCCTGTCCCTGACTGTCTTTAACCACCCCGTCAGTATGAAATATTTCAGGATTGGCCGGCGTTATGTTCGCCCTGCGCAACGCCATGGAATTCGCCACGCCCATGTGCCCCGAAATATGCCGCAGATACACGGGATTGTCCGGGCAGACCCCGTCAATGTCATAGCGCGTGGGGTGACGCCGTTCCGTGATGGACGTATCGTCATACCCCCAGCCCAAAACCCATTCTCCGGGGTTCGCAGCCTTGCAGCGCGCTTCCAGGGCCTTCCTGTAATCCTCAATTGAGGCCATGGGCCCCAAAGGATAGCTATTCAAATTGATCTCATAGAGATCATACTGTCCCTGCTCAGGAAAATGGCCATGACCATCCACAAATCCGGGCAACAGGGTTTTCCCTTTCAGATCGACGAGCCTGCGCGCCGCCTGAACATACCCCAGCTTTTCGGCGCGGTCTTTCTCGCCCACATAGACAATCCGCCCGTCGCGCGTGGCCACAACCTCGGCTTTATGCGCCTTGCGCACGTCCCGGGCCTCTTCAGGCGTTTCCGTCATGGTATAGATGTTGCCGTTATAATACAGGGCATCGATGCGTTCCGCCTCGCCTGAATACGCGTTTTGCGCCGCCCCGCAGACGGCGCCGCAGGCGACAAGGCAAAGAATTCCTAAAACTGAAAGGAAACTGTGCATGGCATGTCCTTAATGAAAAACAGCTATGTTCCGCCCGAAAACCGACTCCATCGACAATACAATCCGCCCTTTTGGAAAACCTAGCGGCTAAAATCCGCTTTTCCCATAAAATCAGCGTATTGCGGCGTGCCT
This sequence comes from uncultured Desulfovibrionaceae bacterium, assembly GCA_944324045.1. GTDB lineage: Bacteria > Desulfobacterota > Desulfovibrionia > Desulfovibrionales > Desulfovibrionaceae > CALUUT01. Next base: position 31,059 of record CALUUT010000088.1, read on the forward strand.
AAAGCATAGCCGCCAGCCACCTCATGAATCATGCCCGTCACATATGAAGATGCGTCGCTTGCGTAATATAAAACCGCGGCCGCAATATCTTCCGGTTTTCCCATGCGTCCCAGAGGCACATGTTTCAAAAAAAGATCCCTGAATTCCGGCGTCATATTGTTCATGGCCGCATCCGTGGCGATAAGCCCTGGCAGCACGGCGTTGCAGCGAATATTGCAGCGTGCGTACTGCAAAGCTATATTTTTGGTCAGCCAGTCCACAGCGGCCTTGGAAACCCCATACCCAAGCCTGCTTAAATCCGGAACCACCGCCGCGATGCTGGAAATATTGACGATGGAGCCGCCTGTGGGCATCATGTGCGGAATGGCGTGCTTGCAGGTCAGATACACGCTTTGTATGTTTGTCTGCACGATGCTGAAAAACGCTTCGGCGTCTCCGCCCAGCAAATCCTTATCCTTTGCGACGTCCGTCGTGCCGAAGGCATTGACGAGAATATCCAGACGGCCTTCCCGCGCTGCGACGGTTTCAATGACCTGTCTGTACTCATCCTTTTCCTGCGCATCAAAACGCAGAAAATGCATTTTGAGGCCCTTGCGTTCCATTTCTTCAACAATATCACGCCCGGCTTGTTCATTGCGCGCGGCGATGTATGTCGCCGCTCCGTGTTCAGCCAGCATTTTGGCGCAAGCCAGTCCTATCCCCTTCGTTGCCGCGGTCACTATTGCAACTTTACCGGAAAGCGTGTTCATTGAGCGTTCTCCATGGCATGGCGCTGAAAAGCGTTTATGACATCTATTTGGCATATCCCAGCGAATACCATAAAAAACGCATTCATTCCATCAAATTGTTTTTATGAAAAACAGCTTGGGCATGCGTTTGGGGCGCTGCTCCAAATCCCGCTGGAAGAACTCATTGTACCCGGCTTCGTTTCAAAAGGATATTTCTGCGCAGGATAAAGAATTTTCATACCTATAAAAGGAGAGAGAGAGAGAGAAAAAGAAAGAAAAAGAACAGTCAGATCAATAAAAATGCGTTATCTATGGCGACGTTCTTTGACCAGGCCGCAAAGGATTGCAGTCTTCCGTATATAAACTCAAATAGCGGGGCCAGACTGCCAGAAACAAAAAAAGGGCTTATGACTTTCGCCATAAGCCCTTGAAATTTCTGGTGGAGCTGAAGAGAATTGAACTCTTGACCTCTTGAATGCCATTCAAGCGCTCTCCCAACTGAGCTACAACCCCAACGCGGCTTTTTTTGCCTAAAAGATGCGTGAATGTCAAGACGTTTTTGCGGAATCTTTATTTTTCTTTATCTTTCCGAATAACGGATTGATCTTCAAAGATCTTTTACCAAGAAAAAGGGGGAGACCCCTGCGTTCTCCCCTTTTCAATAAAAAAGAAGGGCAGATCATTTACTCTGCAGGGCGCAAGGCCACGGTCAGCACGACGCCAGGGCCGCCGTCAGCTGGAGACTCCGCCCAGATGTGGCCGCCAAGGCTTTTAATGATGCGCCGGCAAATGGACAACCCAAGTCCGGCATGTCCGTTTTTCTGATGTTCTCCATTGGCCGTCATACGATAGAAACGCTGAAAGACCTGTTCTCTGGACGAAGCCGGAATGCCGGGGCCAAAATCGCGAAACCGTATGGTCACAAAGGTTCCCAATCGGGCGTCCGCGCGCGTCTGCTGCAATTGGTATGCGGGAATGTCGCTCCCGTTGGCCGGCGGCACGAGATGTTCCCGCGTCACGGCTATATCCACTCTGCTGCCCTCTTTTCCATATTTAAGGGCGTTATCAAGAAGATTATGAAACACTTCGGACAGGCCCTCGGTATTGCCCTGAATCATAAGCGCCTGTTCACGAAGTTCCTGCGCGACGTCAAGCGCAATTTCTATGCCTTCGGACTGGGCAAGGGGCATCAAATCCGCAATAGTGCCGCGCAAAATAGGCATAAGGTCGAGCGGCTCCGCCTTGGGAGAACGGGTCTGATGCTCCGATTTCGCGAGCACCAGCAAACTGGCCGCTATTTTGACCATATGCTCCGTATTCTTCATAATGATCTGAAGAAAATGGTTACGTTGCTCCGCGGGCGTGTCGGGGTTATCCAAAAGCAGTTCCGCATAACCGCGAATGCTGGTCAAAGGCGTTTTTATCTCATGAGACACATTAGCCACGAAATCGCGACGCAACTGCTCCACCCGTTCTCGCTCGCTCACATCCGTAAACACCAGCACAAGCTCGCGCGAATCGCCGTGCCGAAATGGAACGGACGTTATCTCAAGATGGCGTCCATCCGGAAGCGAAACGCAAAATGCTTGATATTCCTGGTCTGCCAGGGCGTTTTCCTGCTCACTGTCCAAAACTCCGCTCGCTTCGCCGTCTCCATTGCCGCATAGCGCATCCACCTGTTCCTGGAGTTCGGGAATCATGGTCGCCTCCATGGGCGAAACGCCCACAGGATTGACCAGACCAGGGAACATGCGCTGCACGCTCTTGTTAAAGGAGCTGATTTTCCCGTCCCGCCCCACGACCATGACGCCTTCGCGCATTCCATTGAACAAAGCGGTCCAGCGACCGTTTTGCTCCTCAAGTTCGTCAAGCTGTTTCTCAATATTTTCGGCCATGCAGTTGACCGCGACCACAAGAGGCTGAAGTTCGCGCCATTTGCTGGGATGCAGCCTGCGATGATAATGCCCGTCGCCAATAGCCTTTGAGGTGGTCACCATATCCCATGCGCCTTTCATGATCGCCCGGACAATGAACGTGCACAAAAGCCCGGACCCAAGAAACGCCGCAATGAAAATCAACCCCAGGCCCACATACAGCCGGGATATTTTCTTGGCGACCGCAAAAGCGGGCTGCGACAGACGGATAAATCCGGGTTCCAGACCGGGAACCGCATCCGAATATATGGCGGCATACAGAAAATTTTTGCCAAGCGTTTCGCTTGGACGCTCATCCGTGCCGAACTCTTTGCTCCGGGCTTCAAGAATTTCCGGGCGGTCGCCATGATAGCTGCTGCGCTGCACATCATCGTAAGGCACGCTGGAATCCGCAACGAGCCGGTCATTCACAATATAGGAAAAACGCACGCCTGAAGCTTTCTGGTATTCCGTGGCCCACTTGTCAAGTTCTTCATACGAAGCGAACGGCCCCTGTTTCGAGAGCACCCATTCCACTGTACGCAATTCCGCGACAGCGCTGTTTGTCATATCCGTATGCAGGTCCGCTTTCAAAGACAGGGCTATATATACAAAGGGAATCCCGAGGACCAGAAGCAGCAGAAACCATATGGCGAAAAGCAAACGCCTGCTGATGGAATCGGTGGGCATCGCAGAAACTCACTGGTTTTTTCTTTGCAGCCGCGCACGCAGCCAGGTGGCAAAGAGGTTCAGGGAAAAGACCATGGCGATAAGCACAAGAGCGCTGCCGTACTGCAGCGGCCGGGTTTTGTCTATCTCGGTTCCGGCGGTCGCAAGAACATAGATATGGTATGGCAGGGCCATAACGCTGTCAAAAATGGAACTTGGCAGCGTGGGTCTGAAAAATACGGCCGCTGTGAACATAATGGCGGCGGTTTCGCCGGCGGCCCGCGACAATCCAAGGATGGAGCCCGTCAGCATGCCGGGCAAAGCCGCGGGAAGCACCACGCGGCGAATCGTCTGCCATTTTGTCGCGCCAAGCCCGTACGAAGCCTGGCGGTACGTATCAGGCACGTTTTTCAAGGCTTCCTCAGCCGTTCCGATGATAATCGGCAATGTCAAAACAGCAAGCGTGCAGACCCCGGAAAGGATGCTTACGCCCCAGCCGAAAAAGGTCACGAAAAAAGCCAGGCCAAAAAGGCCGAACACCACGGAAGGCACGCCCGCAAGGTTCGCGATGCCAAGGCGTATAAAGCGCGTAACGCGGCCTGGTTTTGCATATTCGCTAAGATATACGGCGGAGGCGACGCCGAGAGGAAAAGCCACAATCAAGGCGCCAAGGGCAAGAATGGCCGTGCCTGCTATGGCCGGCCATATCCCGCCGGCCGTCATGGAATCGCGCGGCATTTCGCTTAAAAATTCCCAGGACAATGCGGGAATGCCCTTTATGAGGAGAAAACCGCAAATAAAAGCCAGCGCAATGCCGTTGACCAGGGCCGCAACCCGGAAAAGCAAAAACATGACGCCTTGTTTGCGCTTGCGCGCGCCAAGGCGCTTTAAGTCATGGGCGTCAAGACTTCCGTACACGAAAGGCTCCTATAGCGTGGCCGCGCCGGTCTGTCTGTGCTTATGCGCGATATGGTCGGCCAGAAGGTTGAACATGAGCGTAAAAAGAAAAAGCGCAATGCCTATGGCGAACAATGCGAAATAATGCTCGCTTCGAAACGGCGTTTCCGCCATTTCCGCGGCAATGGACGCGGGCATGGGGCGCACCGGATCAAACAACGAGAGCGGCAGCATGGCCGCGCCCCCGGCCACCATAAGCGTGACCATGGTTTCGCCGATGGAGCGCGACATGCCCAAAATCACCGCCGTACTGATTCCGGACAAAGAAGCCGGCAACGTGACGCGCCACATGGTTTCCCAGCGCGTGGCGCCAAGGGCGAGCGATGCGGACTTCAAATCCTTGGGCACGGAATACACCGCATCTTCTGAAATGGTGCATATCGTAGGCACGCTCATAAACGCGAGCATCAAGGACGCGGTAAAAAGATTAAGGCCCGTGGGCATGTCGAACGTATCCTGCAAAAAAGGCGCGACCACCACAAGGCCGAAAAAGCCGATGACCACGGACGGCAGCGCGGCCAAAAGCTCAATCAGAGGCTTGAATATGCCGCGCACGCGAGGGCTCGCTATTTCCGCCAAATACACGGCGGACATGACCCCAAGCGGCACGGCGATGAGGGAAGAGAGGACTGTGACCGCAAAAGAGGCCACAAGAAGAGGAAATATTCCGAAAGACGGCGGATCATATGTGGGATACCAGTCATTGCCCAAGATGAAATCCAGGACAGACACGGTCTTGAACAAAGGCAGTCCCTCAAGAAGCAGATACAGCATAATGAGGGACAGCGTAATAATGGATGTGGCGGCCGCGACAAAGAAAAACAGCCGGATCATCTGTTCGCGGGCGCGCTGTCCTGAACGTAAAAACATACATGTTCTCCTGGACCCTTGTATGGAAAACGCCGGGGACCATCCCCTGAAAACGGGCCATATGTCCCCGGTCGCGGCACGGATGCGTTCCAGCCGGACAGGCCGGCTGGAAACATTAAGAGAGCGCAAAGATTACTTCACAGGCACCGCGCCGCATTCTTCAACGATTTTCTGCCCGGCGGGGCTCAACATATAGTCGATAAACTTCTGCACTGCGGCCGAAGGCTGGCCATCCACCATAATCCAGAGCTTTCTGGACACAGGGTAGGAACCGTTGGACGCATTTTCGGGATTGCCGGCGATGCCGTTTACATTCACGCCTTTCACCGTATCATTCAGGTATCCGTAAGAATCATAGCCGATGGCGAACTTGTTGCCGGACACGACCTGAATGACCGCGCCGCTTGAAGCCTGCATCATGGCCGCGGGGGTGACTTTGGCGCCTTTCAGCACCAGCTCGTTCCAGGCCTCAAACGTGCCGGACGAGGAATCGCGAGAAACAACGACGATTTTGCGATCTTCGCCGCCCACATCTTTCCAGTTGCGGATATTGCCGGAATAAATGCCCTTCAACTGATCAACGCTCAGATTCATAACGGGGTTGGAAGGATGGACAATAGGAAGCACGGCGTCAATGGCTATGGCGATGGATTTCGGCTGCACGCCCTTTTCCGCGGCAAGCTTTTCTTCAGAGGCTTTAAGTTCGCGGGAGGACATGGCGATATCCGTGGTCTTGTCCAAAAGAGCCTTGATGCCGTTGCCGGAACCGCCGCCGGATACGCTGATTTCCACGCCCGGATTGGCCTTCATATATGATTCCACCATCTTCTGCATGATGGGCAAAACCGTGGTGGAGCCATTGATGTTGATTTTTTCGGCAGCCATGGACGCGCTTACGGAACCGCCGACAACGAGCGCCGCCGCGGCAATGCCAAGCAAAATACGTTTCATATCATCCTCCGGATTGGTGTTTTCTTTAAACTTTGACGCTTTTTCCAAAAAGCGCTCTTCTTTTAAAACCGGCAATGTGACAAAACCGTGACAACTTTTTTTCCTGTGAATGACATTTGCCCCGCACGCCCCATTCCCGCACTTTTCATCCGCTTGTGGACAGACTGGAAAATTTGCCGTACTGACCGTACACTTACAAAAAAGTTCACCGCTTTGTAACATTGTCTTCATGATTTCGACATGCATGTCCGCAATTTTCATGTAGATTGTCCCTGGAGACGAAAACATCATGCAACACACGACAGGCACGCAAAAGCAAACTGTTCCGGCTCAGGACGCCCAGGCCAAAATTCTGGTGGTGGAAGACGATGAAGATATTGCCAGACTTCTTGAATTCACCTTTGCCAGCGCAGGCAATGCCGTGCTGTGCGAAGTTGAGGGCGAAAAAGGTCTTGAAGCCGTGCGCAGGGAAAAACCGGACCTGGTGATTCTCGATGTCATGCTGCCGGGCATGGATGGATTTTCCCTGTTGCGGGAAATCCGCCGCGATGTGGCGACGGCGGGCATTCCGGTCATCATGCTGACTGCCAGAGCTGAGGAAGTGGACCGTATCGTCGGGCTTGAGCTTGGCGCTGACGACTATGTGGTCAAACCTTTTTCTCCACGCGAACTTGTGCTCAGAGCCAAAAAAGTTTTGAACCGAGCGCGCGCGGGAACAGCGCCGGCCGCAAGCCGGACGCTCAAAAAAGGAATACTTTCCGTGGATCCGGATGCATACCGGGTGACCGTAAATAATGAAGAAATAAATCTTACGGCTACGGAATTCCGTTTGCTTCTTGAACTTTTTGAACATATGGGCCGGGTGCGCAGTCGCGAGCAGCTTTTAAACGCGGTGTGGGGCTATTCTTTTGAAGGATATGCCCGAACTGTGGACACGCATGTGCGTCGTCTACGGCAAAAGTTGGGCAAGGCGTCGGAATACATAGAAACCCTGCGCGGCGTAGGCTATCGCTTCACCGAATAACCGCGCGCTTCAAGCGGCCCAATCGCGAAAAACATTGCCGTGGGGCGCGCTGTTATGAGAAATCCCCGCGGCAAACGCTTGCTCACGTAACCATCCAGCTGTTTCCAGCCTAACTATGCCTTATAATTTTAAGGATGCTGCCATGCACGAACAAACAGAGCGTTCAGCACAGCCGGACCAGGCCGTGCATGCGCCCAAACTTGCGGCTAAAAATTTTCAGTTTTACTATGGCTCATTTCATGCCTTGAAAGATATCAGTCTCGATATCGCCCCTCAAAGCGCCACGGCCTTCATCGGGCCGTCCGGATGCGGAAAAAGCACGTTTTTGCGCTGCATGAACCGCATGAACGATCTTATTCCCGGAACGCGCATGGAAGGGGCTTTGACCCTTGACGGCACGGATATCACAGGCCGGGACGTGGACGCGACCGTATTGCGGCGCCGTGTGGGCATGGTTTTTCAAAAACCGAACCCTTTCCCCAAGACCATTTTTGAAAATGTGGCCTACGGCCTTCGGATAAACGGCATGGCGGACAAGAACGCTCTGGCCGAACGAGTGGAAAAAAGTCTTAAGGGCGCGGCGCTCTGGGATGAAGTGAAAGACAGGCTGCATTCATCGGCTCTTGGACTTTCAGGCGGCCAGCAGCAACGTCTGTGCATCGCAAGGGCCATGGCCGTGGAACCGGAAGTATTGCTCATGGACGAGCCCGCTTCGGCTTTGGACCCAATCGCCACACAGAAAATTGAAGATCTCATCCAGGAATTGAAACAGCGTTTCACCATTGTAATCGTCACGCACAGCATGCAGCAGGCGGCCCGCGTCTCGGACACCACGGCGTTTTTCTATATGGGCAGCCTTATTGAAGCCGGGCCCACGGATGCGATTTTCACAAGACCCAGAGAAAAGCAAACGGAAGATTATATAACCGGACGTTTTGGCTAAAAGGCGTTCTCCAAATGCGTCGCGCCTCTTTCCGGCCAGCTTCGCCGGCGCTTTTTACCAGGCTATGCGGGAACATGCGCCTTTCGCAAGATGGTCCGCTTTTTAAAAGGAAAAAGGCCATATTCACTCTTTGAACACTTTTCTTGAAAAGACATAGTTGCATTCCAGCCTGCAGTTTGTCTTTTTTTCACGACAAGCCGCATCGGAATGTTCCGCCTTGTTTTTCGGAGGATTCAAACATGGCTGTTCGGTATTTTCATGAACAACTGGATGAAATGAAAATTGATCTGCTCCGCATGGCCACAGCCGTGGACAGAATGCTTGCAGACGGAGTAAAAGCCTATATTCTGCGCGATGCGGAACTTGCGCAAAGCGTGCGCCGCGCCGACCATGCCGTAGGAGATCTGGAGCGCAAGCTGGACGACAAATGCCTGCGCCTTTTAGCCCTGGATCAGCCTGTGGCCACGGACCTGCGTTACATTGTCGCAACCATGCGCATGGTCCTGGACCTTGAACGCGTCGGCGACGAGATGTGCAACGTGGCTGATGAAACCATAAGCTTAAGCAAACTTCCCTTCATAGAGCCGCATCCGGTCATGCGCGCGCTTGCGGAACTTGCTCAGAATATGTTCCGCAAGTCCGTAGAGTCGTTCCGCACCGCGAATCTTGTCATGGCCCGAACCGTGCGCGAACTTGAAGATGAAGCGAACAGCCTGCACAGCCAGGCCGTGCATTCCTGCTTTGCGGACCTTGAGTCAAATCGCTCCCTTGCCCGAATCGCCATGCACCGCATATTCGTGGCCAAAGCCCTTGAACGCGTCTGCGACCTTGCGACGAATATCGCTGAATCCACGGTTTTCGTGCTTCAGGGCGTAAGCATCAAACACGACTGGGGCGCATTCGACGAAATCGCCACCGGCAAAAAATAACAGCCAGCCCTCCCGTTCCAAAAAATCATGCGCCCGAAGGCTCTTTGACCCAAAACCTTCGGGCGCATATTCGTATGTCGCCATCCCATTATTCCTTATTTTCTTTAACGCTGTATCAGTATATGTTTTAATCCGCGCCTCGCTTTTCGAGCGGGGTTATGGAAAAGGATTTCACCGGTTTCTCCATGTCGTCAACAGATCCTTTCCCCCTGAAAAAGACGATTTCAATTCATAAAGGAATTTTTGACGAAAGCATATGCTGTTTCAAAAAAACCTGAAGCGCCGCAACCGCCATGCGCGTACATCCAGCGTCCAAACAAAGACGCTCCCCGGATGCGGCCATGTTCCGTCAGATCCCATAAAACGCGCGATTCACTCTTTTATCAAGGAGAGCATCATGAAACCCATCAAACAGGCTCTGCTCGCAATGTTTGCCGTTTGCGCCGTCGCCTTTCCCGTAACAGCGCAGGAAAACGCCCGTTCCTTTCCCGCGCCGCAAACCGTCAGTCCGGAACTGCAAAAACTCATTGAGGCAAAACCCCCTTCCCACTGGAACGCCCATCCGCAAACCAAACAGGAATGGGAAACCTGGGTCGGCTCTCTGGCCAAAGAAGCGGTAAAAGGCCTTCCGGAATTACGGGAACAACTGGGCGTCTCCGTCGCCCAGGGAGAGCTTGGCGGGGTGCCGGTGTTCACCTTCACCCCCAGGGAACTGCCTGAAGCGAACCGCGACCGCGTTCTTTTGAACCTGCATGGCGGCGGCTATGTCCTGGGGCCTGGAGAATCCGGAACCCAGGAAGCCATTTTAATGGCCGGAATAGGGGGCTTCCGGGTCGTATACGCCGACTACAGAATGGCCCCGGCTTTTCCTTACCCCGCAGCCATGGACGACGCCATGACCATATATCGGGAATTGCTTAAAACAACGCCGGCGGAAAAAATCGGCGTATTCGGCACATCCACCGGCGGCGGCATGACCCTGGCGCTGGCGCTCAGGGCCAAAGCGGAAGGACTGCCGCTTCCGGCGGCCCTTGCGGCCGGCACACCCTGGTCCGACCTGACCAAAACCGGCGACTCCTATTTCACCAACGAAGGGGTGGACAATATTCTGGTCAGTTATGACGGATGGCTGGGGGAAGCCGCACGGGCATACGCAAACGGGCACGATATGAAAGATCCCATGCTTTCTCCGGTATATGGCGATGTGCGCGGTTTTCCGCCGACCCTGCTCACGTCGGGAACACGCGACCTTTTTCTCAGCAATACGGTCCGTATGCATCTGAAGTTGCGGGAAGCGGGCGTGCCCGCAGATCTCATTGTCTTTGAAGGCATGTCGCACGCCCAGTACCACATGATGCCCCCAAACGCGCCGGAAACGAAATTTCATTTCAGCGAGCTGGGACGCTTTTTCAATCGCTGCCTGAAATAGCAGGCGCAAACACATTTGGCAAACTGATCAAAAAAGGGGGAGCTCTCCCCCTTTTTTACATGCGCCCTATTTTTTCGCTATCCAGATAAGCGAAGCCTGACGTCCGCTTCCAGGGTTCCCCCGATGGGAAAAAAACGCGCCGGGATTTGAAAGCGTGCATCTGTCAATGCCGAAAATGCGCTCCGGAAGCAATCCGGCCTCTTGCAATTGCGCCCTGGTCAGGCCCCAGAGGTCCATGGCCCTGGTTTCTGGATTATACCATTCAAGAAAAGACGCCGGCCATTCCGCCGCGGCATTCACAAATTCCGCCTTATCCGGCCCAAGGCTCGGCCCGCGCACCGCAAAAAGCTCCCGCGCGGAAAATCCGAAACGCCGGCAAAACGCGCGCACCCCGCTCACAGGGAATGCAAGCCGGTTTCCCCGCCACCCCACATGCAGGGCCGCGACATGTCCGCCGTCCTCATGGGCCAGCAAAACAGGCTGACAGTCGGCTGTTTTTATCAACAACGCCAATCCCGGAACATCCGTGGCCTGACCGTCGGCCTCAAGCGTTCCCGGGCATTCCATCCGGGTGGGCGCCGCATCCGGAACAAACGCCGCCCCGTGCACCTGCTTCAACTCGGCCCAGGATGCAAAGCCCAATGTTTCTTTAAGCGCCCTGCGGTTTTCCAGCACGATATCCGGGTCATCGCCCACATCAAAAGAGATGTTGCCGAACTCTTTTGGCCCGGCCGCGCCTTCTCCCACGCGGTGATGAAAAGCGGCATGCACGCCTGGAACCTGGGGAAAAGCGAAAGGAATATAGGCGATATGCGTCATGGAGCATCTCCTGAATGGGGTACGGCGGCATGGCCGGATAAAGGACACGGAAAAAAACCGGCGTCAAGGCACAGAGCATGAACGCTCATATCCCACGGCTCAAGCGGCAAGGCGTCCACGACCTGAAAGGCGTAAGCCAGACCCGCCAGAAACGGCGAACCGGCAAGCCCCGCAATAAAACGGTCATAATAGCCGCCGCCATATCCAAGACGGCCCCCCGAACGGTCAAAGGCCACGCCCGGAAGAACAATGAGATCCGGCTCAGGGATATCCCGCGTTTCACCGTCATCCGGCTCCGTGGGCTCCAAAATCCCGAACTTGCCGGGAACAAGACGCTCAAGCGCAAGACACGGCGCGGCGCGCATCACTCCCGGACGGGCCGGATCGCATTTGGGCAGCAGCAGGGTTTTTCCCTCATGCAATGCCGCTGAAAGCAGCATATTCGTATCCGTCTCATTGCGCGTCGCGCAGTAAAGAAACACCGTCTGCGCCGCCCGCCACGCCTGCGAGCGCAACAGCGCGTTCTGGGCCGCCGCGGAAGCCGCTCTTCGCGCGTCAGACTCAAGCGCGCGCCGTTTGGCCAGCATGGTTTGACGCAAACGGGCCCGCTCCTCTTTTCTTTTCGCCGCGCAAGATTTTGTTTTAAACATCATATGGCCTCCGGCTGTCTTTCGGCTGCCCGACACGCGCCCTATCCCGCCCGGCCGCGGTTCAGCCGGGTTTTCCACGCCGTTTCGCTCTCTCAAACAAAAAAATTTTTGCCGCATAACATATAGTGCTGTCTAGCCCGACTCCTCACAAAAGACAAGACAGGACGCCGCGGCCTTCATCACCCAAGCGGTTGTTTTTCCCAAATGGTTAAGGTATTGAAAAGAGCTTTACGTTTTTGCCCCACTGAAAATCCCATCGCGCCACGGTTTTTTCATCCTGCCCCGGCGCGGCGCCATTTTCGGATAAAACCGCGCGAGCGCGTCTTTTCAGGACAGATATTTTTTTCATTTCAAAAAACATATCAAACGGGCATCTTTTCCCTTTCACGAAACCTTCTCAGGATTGGCTATGAAAAACGAAAACTTTTCTGTGAGCGGCCCTTTTGCAATGCCTTCGGACCTTCCGGCGGTCACACTGAACAACAATGCCCGCGTTGTATTGGACAAACGCTATTTCCGCAAAGGGCCGGGCGGCGAATGCATGGAAGACGCGCGCGGCATGTTCTGGCGCGTGGCTTCGGCAATCGCGGCTGAAGAACAAAAATATCCGGCGTCTCCGTACGCCGCTTCTGATTTGGCCAGAGAATTTTACAACCTGATGACGTCATGGCGGTTTCTGCCCAATTCTCCGACGCTCATGAACGCGGGCACGGACCTTGGACAGCTTTCGGCCTGCTTTGTGCTGCCTGTGGGCGATTCAATCGAAGAAATTTTTGACGCCGTCAAATATGCGGCCATGATTCACAAATCCGGCGGCGGCACGGGCTTTTCCTTTTCCAGACTGCGTCCCAAAGACAGCCGCGTGGGCTCGACCGGCGGCGTGGCCTCCGGCCCCCTGTCTTTTTTGCGCATTTTCAACACGGCCACGGAGCAGATAAAACAGGGCGGAACCCGCAGAGGCGCGAACATGGGCATTTTGCGGGTAGATCATCCGGATATACTGGCCTTTATCCAGGCCAAGGAAAAGGAAGGCGAATACAACAATTTCAACCTGTCCGTGGCCCTGACTGAAAAATTTATGCAGGCCGTGGAAAAGGGCGCGGATTTCCCGTTAATCGACCCTTCAACCGGCGCCCAGAAAGGAACGCTGAACGCGCGCAGCGTGTTTGAAACCCTGGTCCAGAAAGCCTGGGCCAGCGGCGACCCCGGAATCGTATTCATAGATCGCATCAATCGCGACAACCCCACTCCAAAGCAGGGCGAAATCGAATCCACCAACCCATGCGGAGAACAGCCCCTATTGCCGTATGAAGCCTGCAACCTGGGCTCGATCAATCTTGCGGCGTTCGTCAAAAAGGACGCTCCGCTCAATCCCTCGAATCCGGATGCCTCCATTGACTGGGCCGAACTAAAACGCGTCATTCGCCTGGCTGTCCGCTTTCTGGACAATGTCATCGACGCGTCCCGTTTCCCCCTGGAGCGCATCGCGGAAATCGTGCGGCGCAATCGTAAAATCGGGCTTGGGGTCATGGGATGGGCGGATATGCTCTTTCAACTCGAAATACCCTACAACAGCGCCGCCGCCGTCGAACTTGCGGAACGGGTCATGGGGTTTGTGCGTGAAGAGGGGCGGGCCGCGTCGCGGGAACTGGCCGCTGAACGCGGCGCGTTCCCGGCCTTTGAGGAATCTCTGTATGCTGAACGCGGCATGGAGCCGTTGCGCAACGCGACAATAACCACAATCGCTCCCACAGGCACCCTGTCTATTCTCGCGGGCTGCTCCTCTGGAATCGAGCCGCTCTTTGCCCTGTGTTTTGCCCGCAACGTCATGGACGGCGAGCGTCTGGTCGAAGTCAATCCCTATTTTGAAAACGCCGTCAAAGACGCGGGACTTTACAGCGCAAAGCTCATGGAACAGGTTGCGGAAAAGGGCTCCATACAGGATATGGACGCCCTGCCTGAGCGCCTGCGCGCAATATATGTGACGGCCATGGATTTCGAACCGGTCTGGCATCTTAGAATGCAGGCCGCATTCCAGATGTTCACGGACAATGCGGTCTCAAAGACCGTCAATCTCCGCAACAGCGCGACAGTGGACGATATCCGCGATATTTACCGCATGGCCTATGAAATGGGCTGCAAAGGCGTGACCGTGTATCGCGACGGCTGCAAAAGCGTCCAGGTTCTCAACACGGGCAAACATGAAAAAAAATCCGGAACCCCGGAAACGCCCGACCGGCCTGAAGTGCGCGACAGGCCGGAGATGCTCTATGGATTCACGCTGAAAGTGGAAACCGGACTGGGCATGATGTACGTCACGGTGAACGAAGTCGAGGGAAAACCGTTTGAAGTGTTCGTCACCATCGGCAAATCAGGGCATTCCGTCACCGCCAAGGCCGAAGCCATTGGCCGGCTGGTCTCCCTGGCCCTGCGTTCCGGCATTGACGTGCGCGAAATAGTGCGGCAACTTAAAGGCATTGGCGGCGAACACCCCAAATTCCAAAAAAAGGGCCTGCTGCTTTCCATTCCGGACGCCATAGCCTGGGTTCTGGAAACCAGATACCTGGCGGATGAAAAAATTCCGCTTGAGCGTCACGGCGCCAACGGCTTTGGCAAGCATCTTTGCCCTGACTGCGGAACGGAGCTGGTGTTCCAGGAAGGATGCCATGTCTGCCCATCGTGCGCCTATTCCAAGTGCGGTTAACCGCAGCCCAGAATACGCGGGAAGGGCGCCGCACTGAATGCAAGACCATGAATCGCATGCCGCCCGTTCTCTTTCCCTGTTGCCGGCGGCGGCCGAAACGCTTTCGGAACGCCGCCTTGGAGGAACTGATGCTGATGAAGTCATACGCCCGCCGTTTTGTTTTCCTGTTGCTGGCGGCCTTTCTGGCGCTTCCCCTGCAGCGCCCGCAGGCCGAAACGCTTCCGGACGCCGTTTTGGAGGAACTGGTCAGAACATCCAAAATCGACGCTTCAAGAACGCTGGGGTACCCCGGCAACCAGAACATCGCCCTGAACGAGTTCTACGAATGGTATACCAAAAGCGGTCTTTGCTCCATCCTTTTGAACAATGCCGGCGACCCCTTTGCGGCCCACGGCGCCCTGAACGCGCTGGACATTGAGCGAAAGGTCGTCGAGTTCTTCGCACCTCTCTACGGCTTTGAAAAGGAAACGGTCTGGGGGCTTGTGACGGCCAGCGGCACAGACGGAAACAACCACGGCATCTATTTCGGCGCCAAGCTTCTCAAAAACGAGACCGGGCAAGAGCCTATTCTCTATGTCTCAAAGGAGTCCCACTACTCCAACAAACGTCTTGCCGACCTGCAAAACATAGAATGCCGCCTCATCGACTGCGACAAGATGGGCCGCATGCTTCCTTCAGCCCTGAAGCGGGTTCTTGACCCATCAAGACCGGCGCTCATAATCTATTCCATCGGCACAACCTTCAAAGGCGCCATCGATGATATCCCCGCCCTTAACGCCGTCCTGGCGGAAGTTAAGCCGGCGGCTGTCTACAGGCATGCGGATGCGGCTCTTTTCGGCGGGTATCTGCCCTTCACGCCTTACAAGGATATTGTGAACAGCCAAAAGCAGCATTTTGACTCCATTGCCGTGAGCGGGCACAAGTTTTTCGGCATGGACGAGCCCTGCGGCCTCTTTCTGACCAAAAAAGACGTCCTTGAAAAACAGACTTCCTTCAATATAGCCTACTTAAACGCCAACATGCCCATGATAAACTGTTCGCGTTCCGCCTTAAACCCCTTAAAGCTCTATTGGATAACCCGAAAAACAGGCATTGAAAACTTTACCGCCCAGGCGGAGCAGATTCTTGCCGGCGCAGCCTACCTGAAAGAAAAACTTGACGCCATTGGCTGGCCTGCCTGGCTTGGAGACAAGTCCAACACGGTCTTTTTCAGACGTCCCTCAGAGGCAATCATGCAAAAGTACAGTCTCGCGCCTGAAGAAGACGAGCGTTTTGGCGGCAAGCTTGCCCACGTCGTCGTCATGCAGCATATCGACAGGGAAGCGCTGGACGCCTTTTTAACGGATATGCGCAAAGAGGCCGGCAGATAATCACTTAAGGAACAGGGCGGACCGACCGGAACCCCTTTTCGCCATCGATGAAGGATTGCAGCCGGCCGAAAGGCCGGATAAATAAAAATCGCAGCGTTGCGTACCCCCGCGCCCTTCGACCAGGCGCGGGCCTCATATAAAAGCAGGAGGCGGCGTTTCCTCTTCCGCATGAAGAGCGGGAGTTTTCCGCGCCGGTATATGATGAATGAAAAACTTTCGTTGCTGTTTGCCCGTCTGACGGCTTCCGGTCCCCTGGGAATAGCCTATTCAGGCGGCCTGGACAGCCGCTTTCTGGCCTTCGCCGCATCGCTGGCCAAAGCGCGCTTTACCCTGCTTCATGTTTCCGGGCCGCATGTAAGTGAAAAGGATACGCAACAGGCGCTTGCATGGGCCGCGCATCATGGCTTTGCGCTGCGCGTCGTGCCTGTCAATATTCTGGCGCTTCCCGAAGTGCGAAAAAACAGCCGCGAGCGTTGTTATTATTGCAAGCGCGCCCTGTTTTCCAGGCTTCGGGAGAACGCGGACGGCCTGACGCTGTGCGATGGAACGAATGCAACGGACTTGCGTTCCCCGCGCCCCGGACTGAAGGCGCTTCAGGAACTTGGGATTGCGTCTCCGTTGGCGGACGCCGGTTTTGAAAAGCATGAAATCCGGGAAAGCGCGCGCCTTCTTGGCATGGAACGCCCGGAACAGCCTGCTCGCCCCTGCCTTATGACCAGATTCGCCTATGATATGCAACCTTCTGAAGCCGCATTACGCATGGTCGCGGCCCTGGAGGAAGAGGTTGAACGCGCTTTGCGGGAATTCTTTCCGGATGCCGCGGAAACGCCGGATTTTCGCGTGCGCGTGCATGCCGCGCGCCCGGCGGAACTGCATGTAAGCGTCCCTTTGTCTTCTGAGCGCATCCAGACGCTCAAAGCGGCGCTTGAGGCCCGCATCGCCCTGGAAGCCCAAACAGTCGCCAGCGGCGCTGTCCCTGAAACCACAGCAGCCATGTTCAAGAATATGCCCGTGCTCGTGTGCCGCGCCGTCAGCGGGCATCACGACCGGACGCCTTGAGAAAATCAGACGGCGTCCTCTTTTTCGTCCTGAACAACAATATCGCGAAACGACGCCTTTCAGCAAAATCCTGACCGCTCTTGCAGGATAACGCCCTTGAGAGAAACAATATGACGGAACGCGCTCTGATAGACAGTCTTGAACTTATCCCGCATCCGGAAGGCGGCTTTTACCGCGAAACATACCGTTGCGCGGAAAGCGTGCCCCAATGCGGCTTGCCGGACAGATTCCGCGGAACCCGCTCTTTTTCCACAGCCATACTGTTCCTGCTGCGCGCCGGGGATTGCTCGCGCCTGCATCGCATTCAGCAGGATGAAATATGGCATTTTTATCTTGGCGGCCCCTTGCGTCTGGTTATGATCACGCCTGAGGGCCATGTGCGGGAAGTCATCTTAGGACAGGAAATCTCCGGCGGCCAGAAGCTTCAATATGCTGTTCCAGCCGGCTGCTGGTTTGGCGCGCGGCCCTGTGCAGGCGCGGCTTTTTCCCTGGTCGGATGCACCGTGGCGCCGGGATTTTCCTTTGAGGATTTTGAAATGGGAAGCCGCTCCGAGCTTGTCCGGCTGTTCCCCCATGCCGAAGCCCTGATCCGGGCATTCTGCCCGGAATGACAGCCGCCGCATGGACGCGTCGCTGTTTTTTGCGCAAGAAAGCAATTGTACTCCGACAGGGCAATAGGCGCCGTCTAATACTTCGCGTATCGCTCCAGCGCCTTTCTGGCCGGCTCAAATTCCGGCTCAAGCTCCAAGGCTGTTTTGAAGCATTGCAGACCGCGCTCCACTGATTCCGACTGAACAAACACCAGGCCCATATTGTACGCCACGCTTGCGTTCGAACGAACAATATCCGGGTTCAGTTCAAGCGCCCTGATCATGTTGCCGCGCGCCGCGGAAAATTCTTTTCCCTCAGCATAGGCCATGGCCATATTGTAATAAAGATTTTCATCATCAGGCGCGAGTTTCAACGCCTTGACGTACTCGGCGACGGCATCCTTCCAGCGGCCCTGCTGCCGCAAACTTATGCCAAGCAGATTAAAGGTATGAACATCCGCGCGCGACAGGAAGCTTTCCCTGATTTCCAATGTCTTGCGCAAAAACTTTTCCGCTTTCACAGGATTCTTTTCCTCATAGAACGCGGCGATTCTATTCGAAACAGAAGAAACATTGCGCATGGCTTCCCTGGTGACCTGAGCCAGCGCGCTGTCGAAAAGCTTCTCAGCTTCATCGGCATTGCCAAGCCGCAGATGGATTTCTCCTATGTTCACCTTGCGATCCACATTAAGAGGCGACAATTTATCCAGCTTTTGCAGATACAAAAGCCGCATCTTGGCGTCCCCGGCTTCCTCATGCAATTCAGCAAGTCTGCGCAGGGGCTCCAGAAAAAGATTCGCATGCTGGCTTGCCAGTTCATACGAGCCGCGCGCTTTCTCAATATCGCCCTTAAGACGGTGCGCATCTCCCATTACAAGATACCCCGCCGCGCTGTTGGGCTTGATTTCAAGAATCTTCCGGCAAAGCTCCAAAGCCTCTTCAGGCCGCTTTTTGTCCAGCAATTCCTTTGCGGAATCAATCATTTGCCCTAATCTGGTCTGAGGCCGCAGAGTGAAGGCTATTTTTTCAACCAGGGTATTGGTTGAAACCGGCTTGGCTATAAAATTATCGGCCCCCACCTCATGGAGCAGCATAATCCGGTCCCGCTCCGCGCCTATGGTCAACACGATGATCCGCGACAGAGGAAACGCGCCTTTAAACTGCTGCACCAAAAAGCTCAAATCTCTTGCGCCCATGACCCGTTCCATGAAAATGACGGGAGAAGGATGCCTGACGATAACCTTGTTAATGTAGCGCAAAAGTTGCGCGGGATCGACAACCGTCGTCAATATGTCCGGCTGCAATCCCAAAACTTTTCCAAGCGTCAGACGTAAAAGCGTAAGAAACGACTGGTCGTCGCTCAGGACGATAAAATGCCCATTTTGCTTATCAATATAGTCAATAACAGTATTCTCATACTGCTGCTGGTTCTTTTTGATAAGCGAGTCAGAAATTATCATAACTGGTCCATCGAATTTCTTCTATTTCTGACAATATGGCGAAAACCTGTATAACCCCAGAGCCCTGCGCCGCGTTGGCCGCTTTCTAAGTTACGCGACACATCCCAATTCTTCAAAACGCCAATCCAGCCTCAGGCGTTTTTATGCGCTGTTTTTTCAATTAAACAAGGATATTCTTGTTTATCCTGTTTGCAGCCATTGATCAATAGAAATCATAACTGTTCGCAATAAAAGGGCGTTACGCCATACCCGCTTTCGGAAAGTCATGCTTTAAGCGTTCCCCGAAAACTCTCAATATCCGGAATATCAAGCTCCCGCATGACTCTGGGCAAGGCGTCGACGATTTGAAACGCCGCATCAGGACGAATGAAATTGGCAGTCCCGATCTGGACGGCGGACGCTCCCGCAAGTATGAATTCCAGGGCGTCGCGCGCGCTTGCGATGCCGCCAAGACCGATTACCGGAATGGACACCGCGCGGCTGACCTGCCACACGCAACGCAGAGCCACGGGTTTGATGGCCGGACCGGACAATCCGCCGATGATATTGGCAAGAAGCGGCTTTCGTGACTCAAGGTCCACAGCCATGCCCGTCAGGGTGTTGATGCAGGAAAGGACATGCGCCCCCGCGTTTTCCACAGCTTTGGCTATGGCGCATATGTCCGTGACATTGGGCGAAAGCTTGACGATGACGGTCTTATCCCGCGCCCGCGCGGCCACGGCCTCGGTCGCCAGGGCGGCCGCCGCAGGATCCTGGCCAAACGCCGCGCCGCCTTTACGCACGTTGGGACAGGAAATATTCACCTCAAGCGCGGCAATGCCCGGCTCAAGCGAAAGAATGTCGGCCAAGGACGCGAACTCCTCCGCGCTTTGGGCATACAGATTGGCGATGACGGCTGTTTCGCGCCATGGAAGGCGCGGCAGTTTTTTCCTGAGAAACTCCTCAACGCCGGTGTTTTGCAGGCCTATGGCGTTCAGCATGCCGCACGGCGTTTCCGCGATTCTGGGACAGGGGTTTCCAACCCGCGGCTTAAGCGACAGTCCTTTGACGATTAAGCCGCCAAGCGCGGCAAGATCGCCGTACCGGGCGAATTCAAGCCCGTAGCCAAATGTGCCCGAAGCCGTGAGAATCGGATTTTTCAAGGTCAGACCCGGCAGCTTCACTGTAAGGCATGGCGCAGTGCTGTTCATGAACGCGCTCCGTTTACTCGTTTAAATCTATTTCATCAGCCCAGAACACGGGGCCGCACTGGCACACCTGCACCGGCCATCCCGGGGTCGGGACATTTTTCATCCGTTCCGCGCTGTTCACCACGCACCCAAGGCACGCGCCCACGCCGCAGGCCATGCGCGACTCAAGAGAAAGCTGGGCCCGCGCTCCATATTGAAGAGAAAGCGTCTGAACCGTGCGCAGAAACGGCGTCGGGCCGCACGCAAGAATCAATCCATCGCGCGTTTCCCGAATGCGCTGCTCCATGCATTCAATAAACGCGGTCAAGTCCGCCCTGCAGGTTTCATGGTGGGCCGTCGCCTGGATCATGCCGGCCAGTTCCCTGAAAGGATAGCACTCAAGCGGCATGCGGTGCCCAAACTCAAGCCTCATGTTCTGCGGCGCGGGATGCCGCTCGACATACCCCACAAACGGAGCGATGCCAATGCCGCCCGCAAGCAACAGCGTGGGCTTTTCGGATTCCACAGCAAAACCTCGTCCAAGCGGTCCCCAAAGCGTGACTTCATCGCCGGGGCGCAACTGGCCCATCCGCTTTGTGCCCCGCCCCGCCTCCTGAAAAAAGAGCGTCAGTTCTTTTTCCGTCATTTTGCATATTGAAAACGGGCGTCCCCACACAAGATCCGCCCATTCCTTTTTCGGCCGCACCATAACAAATTGTCCCGGACGCCAGACGGACCAGTCCGGACGCTCAAGGCGCAGGATATGAAAACGCGGCCCAGTGCCGCTTTCCATTGAATCCATGCCGGTTACAAGAACATCGCCGCATGCGGCATAGGCCGCATCCGCTTCAAAATCCGCCGCACCCGTTTCTTGCGTCTCGTTATCGCTTTTTTCCACTATATATGTCATGTGTGCCTCGCTTGACTGCCGCCATATACCAGATTGCCGCATACAGGAAAAGCCGAAAAAACTGGAAATTTCAGGCGACGAAAACGTTCCCGCGGTTTTATTGGCCGCAAAAAAGGGCGGAGCATACAAAATGCACCCACCCCTACAAAACAAACGCTCTGAACGCAGGCTCCTCAACTGCGGCCGTAGGTGTCCTCATAGCGTACAATATCGTCTTCCTCAAGATAGGAACCGGTCTGAACCTCGATTATTTCAAGCGGAATACGGCCGGGATTGGCCAGCCTGTGCTTTATCCCAAGCGGAATGTATGTGGACTGGTCTTCATGCAGCAGCACAACCTCGGAGCCGATTGTCACTTCAGCGGTTCCCCGGACGACAATCCAGTGTTCCGCGCGATGATGGTGTTTTTGCAGGGACAATGATGCGCCTGGATTGACCGTAATCCTCTTTACATGGAACCTGTCGCCCTTGGACAGGGTTTCATATGCGCCCCAGGGACGAAATACGTGCACATGCGCGTCCTTTTCCGGGCGGTTTCCAAGGCGGGCTATCAGATTTCGAACGTTCTGCGAACGCTTCATGTCCGCCACAAGCACGGCATCCGGCGTTTCCGCCACAACCAGCCCGGAAACCCCCAGGGTCGCAAGCAGGCGGCTTGTCGCATGCAGGCAGCAATCATGGGTATCCTCGGCGACGACATCCCCGACAAGAACATTGCCGTCGCCGTCCTTGGGCCGGGCCTCATGCACGGCCATCCAGGAGCCAAGGTCGCTCCACTGCGCGCGCAACGGAACGACCGCGGCCTTGTCCGTCTTTTCCATGACCGCATAGTCAATGGACTGGGCCGGACATTGCTCAAACGGTTCATGCGCCAGACGGATAAAATCCATGTCCTTTTGCGCGCCGCTCCAGGCCGCGCGGCACGCGGCCGCCATGTCCGGGGCGAACCGTTCCAGTTCCGCAAGATATGCGGAAGCTCGAAACAAAAACATGCCGCTGTTCCAAAAATAGCCGCCTTCATCAAGCATGCGCCGCGCCGCGTCCAAAGAGGGTTTTTCCGTGAATCGCGCCACCAGATAGCCGCATTCCAGCGCGTTGCCGCGCTGAATGTAGCCGTACCCGGTCTCAGGCCGCAACGGGTCGATTCCGAACGTGACCAGCCGCCCGGATTCGGCGCAGGAAACGGCGAGCGCGACCGCCTGGGCAAAGGCCGCCGCATCCGTAAGCAAATGATCCGAAGGCAATACAAGGAGCAAGGGATCCTCATGCGCCTCCATTGCGGCCAAAGCCCCAATCGCCACAGCCGGGGCCGTATTGCGCGCGACAGGCTCAAGAATGAGTTCCGCGCGCATTCCCTGGGCCTGAACTGCGGCCGCCGCAAGAAAGCGATGCTCCTGATTGCAGACGACAAGCGGCGTTTCCGCATCATCCAGGGCTTTCAAACGCTCGAGCGTGCCCGCAAAAAGGGAGCCGCCGCCAAGATTCATAAACTGCTTGGGATATAAGGAACGCGACAACGGCCACAGCCGCGTGCCGCTGCCTCCGCACAAAATAAGGGGACAAATTTTTTTCACGACCTGAACGCTTCCTTTTTCAAATATGCGATTGCTCCCCGACCGCATCCGGCCTTGCGGCGCACGAACAAGCGTTAAAAGAAAGCGGCGCGCGCACCGCCTGCAACGTCCGCTCCGCAAGTTCAGAAAAATCCTTCAGGAAACGGCGCTCCGCAAAACGCCCGGCATGAGCGCGAATCGCATCCGGCTCAAATGCGCCGCGCATGGCCTCAAAGCGCGCCATAGCCGCCTGAAGGGATGCGGCGCTCTGCTCTGGAAACAATACCCCGCTTTCTCCGTCCCGCACGGAATCCAAAACGCCGCCCCGCCCGAAAGCCAGCACCGGCTTGCCCGCGGCCATGGCTTCCACAGGCGTTATGCCGAAGTCCTCTTCTCCAGGGAAAAGAAAGGCCTCGCATGCGTGGTAATACGCATATAACGCGTCCGTCTCCTGACGCCCCGCAAAACGCACCCATTCCCGCGCGCCATACGCATCCGCCATATCTTCCAGCCGCTTGCGCTCTTCGCCGTCTCCAACGACAATCAGTTTGCGCTTACGCGCCGCGCAGGCCGCTATGGCGATATCCACGCGCTTGTAAGCCACCAGCCTTCCGGCGCACAAATAAAAAGGGCCTTCTTTTTCGCGCAACCGGACGCATTCCGGCGCGCTCCCGGCCGCAGCGACCGCCTCCACCGCGACAGGCGGCGGAATGACCTGCGCTTCACGACGCCAGTGCTTGCGGATGCGGGCGGCGACGCAACGGGAATTGGCAGCAAAGGCGTCAACCCTGGCCGCGGACGCCGTATCCCACATGCGAAGATAGTGAAACGCCGGACGCATGAAAAAGCGCGCTATCGCGCCTGCCGATTCAAGATAATCCTGATAAAAATCCCATAAATAGCGCATCGGACTGTGGCAATAGCATATATGGGCCGTATCCGCGCGCGTGAGCACGCCTTTTGCTGGACCGGATTCGCTGGACACGACCAGATCATAGGCCCGCAGGTCAAGCTGCTCTAAGGCAAGAGGCATAAGCGGCAGATAGAATCTGTGTTTTTTATGCGCGAACGGCAAAGACTGGATGAACGTGGTTCGGATACTGCGCTGCGCCAAAAACGGCGAAATCGCGTTGCGGTCCACTGCATGGGTATATATATCCGCTTCCGGCCATATCCGGCACAGGGCCTCCAGCACCTTCTCGCCGCCGCCCATGCCTGTCAGCCAGTAGTGAATGATGGCCGTCTTCATCTGCCTCCCTTTTCCTTGCCGCGCGCTTGCGGCGGCTCAAAGCGCCCTGAAAAAATACGACATCGCCACGCGGCATGGTTATGACAAAAACGTCCGGGAATCGTAGTCCATCCGCACGAAAAAAACAAGCCGCGCGCGTGCCTTTCGGCCCTATCCCTGCCCGCCGAAAAGATTCCATCGACCGATTGCTTTGCTTAAAAACGCCTGATATATTTCAATTCGGATGCCGTGAACCGGCCCTTGAAAAACTGCAATGAGAATATACACGCCGGATGGAAGTCAGCCGCGGCAACATGCTTGAAACTCATAGGCAAGGAGATACCCTTTGGAGATTGCGCGCACCCCTCTTGACGGCGTGCTCCTGATCAAACCCAAAATCTGGGGAGACGCCCGCGGTTTTTTTGTGGAAACCTGGCAAAGAGACCGCTATGCCAAGGCCGGCATCCCGGCGGATTTTGTGCAGGACAACCACTCCAGATCCCGAAAACATATTCTGCGCGGCCTGCATTTTCAGAAAAACTACCCCCAGGGAAAGCTCGTAAGCGTCTCCCTGGGCGAAGTCTTTGATGTGGTTGTGGATATCCGCCCCGATTCTCCAACCAGAGGACAGTGGTACGGCGCCGTGCTCACCGGCGAAAACCAGCACCAGCTCTGGGTTCCGCCCGGCATGGCCCACGGCTTTTGCGTGCTCTCCGATATCGCCCACTTTCACTATAAATGCACGGAATTTTATCATCCTGAGGATGAAGGGGCCATTCGCTGGAATGACCCGGATATCGCGATAGCCTGGCCGGTGGCGGAACCTGTGGTCTCCGCAAAAGACGCGGCGGCCCCTTTCTGGCGCGAAATGCGCGAACGTCTATGAACGACGAAAAAACAATGTTCCCTGTAAACGAAAAAAGCATCAACAGGATGAAGCCTATCCGCAAAGCTGCCGCGCAAGAATTTTCAATTCTTCAACCATGGGATGGGACTCGGTGAATCCGCCCACGCCTTTGACGCTGCCGGAACGCAGCAAGTGCGCTCTGGAAAAACCAAGCCAGTTCCAGAACGGCTCGTACCTGTCAAAGATATCCGCAAACGCATTCTTCTGATCAAGACCATGCAGGGAAATGAAGACGATCTGTTTTCCGGGGTTCAGACGGCTTGCTCTCTGATCAATTTTTATCCCGGGACGATAACTGACGAAATCAGGTTGATAGTCTTTATATGCCGGACTGAAGAAAGAATACATTCTGTCGAAAAGCAGCTTCAGCTGACCGCACACATCGCCAATGTAAACGGGCGAAGCAAAAATCGTAATGTCGCCGGCCGCAATTTCTCTCAGCGCCTCTGTAAGATCATCCTGAATAACGCACGTCTCGCTGCGGCCGTTTTTACAGGCCATGCAGCCTAAGCATCCGCTGTAATGCAGTTTCCGCAGCGCAAACGTTTTGACCACGGCGCCGGCTTTCAATGCCGCGCCTGTAAAAACCTCAGCGGCTCTTTGAGTATTGCCGCCGTCGCGCCCGGCAAGAATGCAAACGACTCTTTTACTCATGTCAAGGCCCTCCATTCTGATATGTTGTTCAACATAAAATAGTTGGTATAACTGCGGCAACGGCATGTCAATCACCTTAGAGATGCAGAGAACTGAACATTTCTTATTATGCAGAATTAAGCACAACCATGCTAAATTCCATCAAATCCGTCCCATATGATCTGAAAGGCGCGCTACGTGACCGCCCACGCCAGGGACTGGACCTGTCAGGCATTTTTTATTATACGAGGTGAAATTATGCGCTGTCGCACTTTTTTATCCAAGAGAGAGATTGCCATGAATTTCAAAACTGCCGTGAAAACATGCCTTAAAGAAAAATACATTGACT
>CALUUT010000089.1 GCA_944324045.1 uncultured Desulfovibrionaceae bacterium
TTCTTCACGAGAATGACCATTTAAACGTGTTTCCGCTTCACGATATTCTATTCCCTGAAAATATGCCTAAACCGGTTCTGTTGGCCTGCCACGGCGATTTTCTGACATTTCTGAAGCCCGCAAACATACACTGCGCCCACATAAAAGGAACCTCCGGACCAAGCCTTGAGGCGGCCCTCGCCGCCCATGCTCCTTTTTTTCTGAATTCCTGCGTTATAAGCAACCCCACGCAAAAAAAAGGAGCACTCAAGCTTCTGACCAGACTGGATTACGAAACATCGGGAATTGTACTTGCTGCGGCCACGCAAAAAGCCGAAACCCTGTTTCGCGAGCAGGAACGAGCCGGACATGTCGGCAAATGCTATCTGGCCGTGGTGCAAGGCGCTTTAAGCCGCACTTTGCGCATCGCCAACCGCCTGGACATGAGTAAAAGAACTAAAACCCGCATCCTTGACGAGCCGGACCCTGATCCAACCCGGCATACCGCAGTATTTCCCATTGCGATTCTTAAAGGGACCAATGCAACCTTAGTTCAAGCGCATATCAAACGCGGCGCGCGTCATCAAATTCGCGCCCATCTCGCGCATGCGGGCTTTCCTCTGGTTAATGACGCGGTTTACGGCGGCAAGGAAACAACACCGGGCCAGCACTTTTTACTGCACCACTTTCAACTTAACATGCCGGCATTTACCGTCACGAACTTTCCAAACTGGAATCCTACCATCCAGGCATATCTGGACCATGCGCGCAATGCCCTGCAACAGCCCCGTTCATCCCTCTTTTCTTTTGGCGGTTGACGCTTCTCAGGCATCATTCCGGGCCATGTCGGTGCACCATTTCCAAAACCGCTTTACGTCAAAAAAATAAGGACGCCGTGACGGCGTCCCTTTGGCAGCATACCAAAAAACGTATCCGTTTATTTTACGGAATCCTTAAGCAGTTTTCCGGGGGTAAACTTGACCACTTTGCCTGCCGGTATCTTGATTTCCTCGCCTGTCCGGGGATTGCGTCCCTTGCGGGCGGCACGCTGAACGACCTTGAAGCTTCCGAACCCTGTAAAGGTCACAGACTCGCCCGAAGCGAGAGCCTCCACCAAAGAAGCTACGGTTACATCAAGTACGCGTTCAGCCTGAGCTTTGGAAGCCAAACCAGCCTTGGAGTGAATTTTTTCCACGAGATCAGCCTTGGTCATCGTCATCTCCATGGGGAAAAGGTTTTGGGCACAACTGAAAAGTCGCACCCGATGTTAAGTTGTGTAAGTCGTACTAGGCGGACCTTGCCCTTATTGTCAACCCTTAATTATTAAAAATAATTGAGAAAAAAATTTTTCCGGCACGATATCATCGTTTACACGGCTTAAAAAAAATAATATTATTTATTTTTCAATATGTTATAAATAATTTTATAACACGGCATCCCAGCCCCCACAGAGTGCGTTTAAAAATTTTACCTTATTTCACACATATACGAGTCATATCGGTTGTCCGCATCCCTTTTCGGAAGCGGCTTACGTTTTTTACTATCCCGGACGTCCCGGACGGCACAATATCGGGTCCAGGAAAAACACAAAGGATATGAGCATGCCCCATAATTGAACGCTTTGCTTTTTTCCCATCCTGTTGTAGGTTTTGCGCATCAACCAGTATATATGGCCCTCACTCATTCCGCAGACGTATCCCGCGGATTTCCGCTATCGTTATTTCTTTCGGAGGTCGTTCATGTCTCGCTTTGTTTTTCGTATTTCCGGGCTGCTCCTTGCGCTGATGCTGCCGCTTATACTCATTGGGTGTACAAACAAAACCGTGCCGCTTGCATATACGCCAGTAGGGCCAGCCGCTCACCCCGCGCCCGGCGCCACAATGGTGACCCTGACCGCGCTTCAGGATCAACGAGCCGACACCACCAAAATCGGAACGCAACGCGACGGCACTCCATTCACCCCGGCTGGAAATATTTCAGACTGGATCAGCCGGGCTCTTGCAGATGAAATGACCAGACAGGGACTTTTGGTAAGCTATACGGATACGCCTATTGTAACCGCGAACGGAATGAATATTGTGTCCGGCACTATTGACGATTTCTCGCTCACAGAAGACAATATCCTGAATTACGCGGTAAAAATCGCTATCACCCTCCAGATTACGGATAAAAACGGGAAATTGCTTTCAACCGAAAGTTTCCGGACAACGCAAACCGCGACGTCCATGCCCACTGAAGACAATATACGCGACCTTTTGACAAATTCTCTGCGCGACGTCGTCGCTCCCGCAGCGCTCAAGGTCCGGCAAACACTGAAGTAGGAAAAATCTGCATATGCACGCGCAGCGACATGGCGCAAGCGCCCCTTTCATTCCCGAAAGCCTTACGGCGCGGCATGCATACATCCGAATACGCCGGCCGCATGCATTGCTATGCCTTGCTGCACGTGCGGCGCGTTCAATTCTTTTTCCCGCAATGCTCAAAACGTGGTTATGCGTCGGCCTTGTCTCCATAGCAACCAATGCCGCCTTGGCTGCAGAAACCTCCACGGCGGGGAGCCTCTTTTCCGAAAAAACGACCAAAGCTTCCGGTATTCCAGCGGCTAAAGCGTTACCTGCATCGGAAGCCGCGCAGAGCTCGTATTCAGCGTCGTTTTCCCCTTCTTTTCCCAAAGAAAGCGCTTGTGCCCTGCTGCATGCCAAGGTATCGGCCGCACTGCTTGACCACGCGCTCCACGACCTTTCTCAAAAAACGAAAAACGCCTCTTTCCTTATCCAGGACGCAACAAACGAATCAAATGCGCAGGTATTTCTTTTACAGGCTGTTGCAACCCGGATGTATCCCATAACCCTTCAGGACGAGCTCCAGCACCAGAATAGCGAAGAAGGCCGCTACACAGTGACCGGAACGCTTTTCATGCCGCCAGACGGCCTTACTTTGGAAACCATTGCCAAAACTCTACGCCAAAGGGATGAGCTGGACACGATTTCTCTGGCGCTTGCTCTAAGAGAAGAGGCGCTTGCCAAACTCGAAGCGGCCATGCCGCAGGACGAACTTCCGAATGCCGTCTCCCATGCGCAGCGCCGACTCTCAAAACTGGAGCTGCTTACGACCACAGCCCGACTCAAAGGCACGGAAACCGCACTGCAGCTTATCACTGCGCGCAGAGGCGCAAATCAGCGCGAAGCGCTTAAAACGACCATTGAGCGGCTACGAACGGAAACGGCGCACGACCCGAACAACCCGGCCCTGCTTTTCCTGCTGGGGCAAGCCCTATTGCGGGAAAAACCGCAAGCCGCCGCCATCGACATGCTCAACAGATGCCTTGATGCCGCCCCCAAACACGCGCCGGCACTGTACGAGCGGGGGTTGGCCTTTTTATCCCTGCACCTTCCGGAACAGGCTGTCGCGGATTTTTCAAAAGCCCTTGCAATCCGGCGAGCCCCCAATTTTCTTCTGGCCAGAGGTTCAATGTACCTGAAACTGCAGGATATGCCTGCAATGTGCCGGGATTATGCGGAAGCATGCTCTCTGGGGCAATGCGAAAGTTACCAATGGGCCTGCGCGAAGGGCTTTTGCGACGACCTAGCATCCGCAAACACTCAGCCGTAATTTTTTTCGCCGCCATTATGAATACCTCCCTTTTTACTCCCGATGAACTGGAAAAATATGCCGCCATCCTGACATGGGCGCTTTTGCACATCAGAAAAAAACCATTCCGGAAACATGAATATGTGCAGGTCCGCTTTGATGCGGACGCGCTTCCTCTGGCCGAGGAAACAGCCGCACATCTCCTGGATAAAAATCTTGAGCCTGTTTTGCGGCTTATGCCCACACCGCGCGTTGAACGAGACTACTACCTCATGACCAATACGCGCCGTCTGGGCCGCATCGTTCCGGGAGAAGAGGATTTTATCCGAAATCTTGGCGGCACAATTTCACTTTTTGCTCCAGCGGACCTGAATCATATGCAGTCGGTCCCGACGGAACGGCTCAATATCGCGCGCCGCAATCGGGCGTTTTTGTCCCAGATAAGCCGGGAACGGGAAACCCGGGGGCTCTATACCTGGACACTGTGCATGTGGCCGACACAGGCTCTGGCCGCAAACGCCGGCATGAGCATCATGGAATATGCTGCACATATCCGCAAAGCCTGTTTTCTGGATCAGCCGGACCCGGTCGAGTGTTGGCGGAAAACTATGAAGGAAGCCCGTAGAATCGCCGCCCGTCTGACCGCTCTTGGCAACAGCAGTCTGCATGTAGAATCGGAAAACACAGATATGCGCTTTAATATTGGCGAATGCCGCAAATGGGTCGGCATTTCCGGACGCAATATCCCCAGCTTTGAAATTTATGTGTCCCCGGACTGGCGCACGGTCGAAGGCACATATCAGGCGACCTTGCCCTCATGCCTAGGCGGCAATATGGTCCGCAACGCCCGGCTTACCTTTAAAAACGGACGTCTTGCCGCTATTGAGGCATCTGAGGGACAGGATTTTGCACGGGTACAGAGCGCCGTGGACAAAGGCGCAGGACAGGTAGGAGAATTTGCCCTGGTGGACCGCCGTTTTTCGCGCATCGACCGCTTCATGAGCTGCACTCTCTATGACGAAAATCATGGCGGACCATACGGGTCCATGCATATCGCCCTGGGGCAGAGTTACAGCAACACATTCGCAGGCGACCCGCAGAAATTTGACGCCAATGCCTATGGATTTTCAAATTCATCCCTGCACTGGGATATCATCAGCACCGAAAATCGCAGGGTCACGGCCGTTCTGCCAAGCGGAAAACGCCGCGTCATATATGACAACGGAGAATTTCTGCTCTGATCTTTTTCGGACGGACTTGCTCCAGCGAAAAAGGGAGGCTCGCGCCTCCCTCTTTCGTATCCATATGGCTTTTATGCTGCCATGCTACTGTACAATAATCTTTGCAAAACGCTTTTTGCCCAATTTGACCACATATTCACCCTGAGCCAGCGGCGTGACCGCGTCATCCCAACGCTCATTGTTCACGGTCAATGCGCCCTGCTTGATCAGGCGACGCGCCTCGCCCCGGGACGCCGCCAGACCGGATTTTTCAAGAAATACGGGCGGCACGCTTTCCTCGCCGTGCGCGCACACATATTCCGTCATTTCTTCCGGCGCGCCGCCCTTGGCAAACACGCTGTTGAATCCGGCTTTCGCCGCATCGGCTTCCTCCTTGCCGTGATATCTGGTCACGATTTCATGCGCCAGATTTTCCTTGGCCGCTTTGGGATGCAACGCGCCAGTTTCCACATTGCGACGCATTTCGGCGATATCTTCAAGCGAGCATGCGGAAATAAGCTCGTAATACCGCCACATGAGGTCATCGGATATGGACATGATCTTGCCGAACATGTCCGACGGCGCATCGGTAATGCCCACATAATTGCCGTACGACTTGGACATTTTGCGTACCCCGTCAAGACCTTCCAGCAAGGGCATGGTTAAAATGCACTGAGGCTCTATCCCATATTGAGCCTGAATGGTCCGGCCCATAAGCAGGTTGAATTTCTGATCGTTCCCCCCCATCTCAATATCAGCCTTAAGCGCCACGGAATCATACGCCTGAGCCAGAGGATACAAAAATTCATGAATGGATATGGGCTGATTTGAGTGAAAACGATTATGGAAATCATCACGCTCCAGCATACGCGCCACAGTGCAACGTCCGGCCAGGCGAATGAAATCCGCAGCAGAAAAAGCGTTGAACCAGGCGGAGTTAAAAACTACTTCCGTTTTTTCAGGATCCAGTATCTTAAAAACCTGCTGCTTGTAGGTTTCAGCATTCTGCAGCACCTGCTCGCGCGTCAGAGGCGGCCGGGTTTCGGAACGGCCTGATGGATCTCCAATCTGGCCGGTGAAGTCGCCGATAAGAAATATAATATGGTGCCCCAGTTCCTGAAAATGCCGCATTTTATGAATAACCACGGTATGCCCAAGATGCAGGTCCGGCGCCGTAGGGTCAAAACCGACCTTCACGCGCAACGGCACATTGCGCGCTAATTTCTTGCGCAATTCCCCTTCATCGATCAGTTCCAGCACGCCACGTTTGATGATTTCCATTTGCTTATCGATATCCATCGCTTCCTCGCTTCAGTCAGTGAAAAATTATTTTCATTTCTTCTTTCGCGCATGTTTCGCCGTCATATGAAAAACGCCGGAGCAGTATCGCCCGAGGCGTTTCGCCGGCCGCACGAGTGAGCCTCTGAAAGTCGCTTCAGGACCAGATCGAACGGCAGAGCACATCTGGTCGCATGTATTTCGGCGGCCAGCGGCCAAGAAACACAACCTGGAATTTCTGATCTATGCCCTGTGGAAGCTTTCCCCAAAGAATACCGCGCGCTGTCCGGATAAAAGCGCGCAGCCACTGCGCGCAATCGCCCCACGGGAATCGGAAAACTTCCGGAAACCATGCGCCAAAAGCGCAAGAAGAAAAAGCGTGGGCCATCATTGCTCCGTATCGCGCGCGTCAACCTCGCGGCGCACCAACTCCGCAGACACGCATTGCCCGTTTCGTTCATCAATATCAAAAAGCGCGCCGTTTATCAGAAGCGTTCCCGACGCAAGTTTGAATGGCGCGGGGAGTCTGGTTACAAAGCGCTGAATAATTACATCCGGGTCCATGCCAAGCACGGACGCCTCCACTCCGCACATGCCAAGGTCTGTCAGATACCCTGTGCCGCGCGGCAATATCTGCGGATCATTTGTCTGTACATGCGTATGGGTTCCGGCAATCGCAGAAACCCGGCCGTCCAAAAACCACCCCAACGCCTTTTTCTCGCTGGTCGCCTCAGCATGAATATCAACGCAACGAACCCGGACATTGTCTGGCAAAGCGGCCAGAAGACGCTCGGCGGTCTTGAACGGACAGTCCAGCCCCTCCATGAAGGTTCTCCCAATCAGGTTCAGGACGGCAAAAGCCCTTCCGTCAGGAAGCGTATGCACGCACGCGCCTCTTCCGGGCGCGCCTTCAGGATAATTGCCCGGCCGCAGCGCGCGGGGCTCGCGTTCCAGTTCGCCATACACAGAGCGATGCTTCCATATATGATTGCCGGATGTCAATACATCCGCGCCAAAAGAAAAAAGCTCGCGCATGGTTTCCGGGGTCAAGCCCACCCCGCCGGCCGCATTTTCGGCATTCACGATGACGGCATCCACGCGCAACTGCGCGCGCAAGGCCCCAAGATGCTCCCTGAGCGCCTTGCGCCCCGGCTTTCCAACAACATCCCCCAACATCAATATCCGCATAATGGCCAAATCCCATGCCGCGCCCGAAAAAAGGCGCTGCTTTTTCCGCCGGAGACGCCACGCCTTCGGCCGTTGGCAAAAATAAATGCAGTTTTTGAGCGCTGCCCCAAACGCCGCCGGGGGAAAAGGCGTCCCCCGGCCCCTCAAAAAACGGAAATGCGCAAAAACGATATAACGCTTAGGCCGCGGCTTTCAATTTTTTCAAAAGCGCCGCCATGCTCTTTCCGAGTTGGCTCATGGTTCCCATGGCCTCCCCGTCCCGGCTCACATCGCCGGGCATAAGGCCATATCCCATATTCCAGTATGTGCTGCACGGAACAATCACATTCTTGATGCCCATAAAAGCCATAAGCGCATTATAGGTCTGCATGGCCCCGCCACGCCGGGCCACGACCACAGGCGCGCCCACCTTGCCGGCAAGACCGCCCGGCATGCCGCCGGTCACATACCCGGCCCGGTCAATAAACGCCTTCATTTCAGAAGTCACATTGGCAAAATAGGTTGGGCACCCCAAAAGAAAACCGTCAGCTTCCACAAGCTTGCCGATCCATTCATTCATGGGATCATCCTTAAACACGCAGGTTCCGGGATTAGCGCGGCAATACCCGCATCCCTTGCATCCATGCAAAAGATGACCGCCAATCTGAATATGCTCGCAAACGATTTGCTCTTTTTCCAATTCCTCAAATACTCGCCGGATCATGATTTCAGTATTGCTGTTCTTGCGGGGACTCCCGTTAAAAGCGACAACGCGGATCATATGCTGCTCCTTTAATGTCAGGTTATGCGCGCGGCCGTGCCGCAAGCGCGCCTTATACGCATAGCATGAAAAAACATCACAGGCAAAGAGGACCGACCCTCAGCCTTTCCGACCAGGGCGCATGGCGGCGCGGTGCGCCCGCAAACCGGAAACGCTGTGCAGCAAAAGCGCGCACCATATGCACCCAAAGGCCACAGCATGGGCGCGGGTAAATGGTTCGTGATACATAAACACGCCTATAAAAAACGCCAGACTTGGAGACAAATACTGCAAAAGCCCCAACGTAATCAAAGACAGACGTCGAGCGGCAAAAGCGAACCCAATCATAGGCAATGCGGTAATAATGCCGCAACCCACAAGAAAAAGGTCGGTGCGCAACGGATATGTAGTCATATTTCCCAAGCCGTGCGCCGATGCCCAAAACAGATAAATCAGACTGAAGGGCAGGAGAATGAGCGTTTCCCAAAACAAGCCCGGCACAGATTCCAATGGAGCTATTTTACGGATAAAACCATATCCTGCAAAGGTCACGGCAAGAAAAAGGGCGATTCCCGGAATCTGGCCATACCCCACGATCATAATCATGACGCCGGCGACGGCTAAAACTATGGCCGCGATCTGCAACGGCCGGGGCCTTTCTCTAAGAAAAATGCAGCCAAACGCCGCATTGACCAGCGGCGTGATGTAATATCCAAGACTTGTTTCCACAATAAAACCGGAAGTAACCGCCCAAATGTACATGGCCCAGTTCATGCCGATGGTCAGGCCGCTTGCCGCAAGCGTGAGCATCGTACGCGCATTGCGGGCCACGCCCAATGTTGCGCTCAATCGCTTTTGGGCAATAAGCACAGGAGCAACAACGACAAGCGACCAAAGTATCCGATGGGCAAGAACCACAAAAGACGGGATATCGGAAAGGTTTTTCCAGTACAGGGGCAAAAGCCCCCAGGCAATGAACGAGCAGGCGCCGGCAAAAAATCCGGCGCGCTGGTCAGATGCGGAAACATGGCGAAGGTGGATGGATGGAGCATGGGACATGGCGACACCAAAAAAGAGAACGGGTCAAGCCCAACGCCTGACCCGTCAAGTTTAAACGTTCTTTAACGCGCCATTGAAAGCAGCTTACGCTGCACAAAAAAACTCTCCCGCCGCTCACAGGACTCAAATGCCTGCCCGCTGCAAGGTGAAAGAGTCTGTCTGGGCGTTCTAGCGCTTCACACTGCGAGCAAAAAGTTCCTCAATGGCGCGCCGGCCGTTGTCTTCCAGGAAGCGGGTGCCTGTTCCGGTGAAATGGGCTGACGTAATCACCGGCTTTCCAGCCGGAATCCATTCGGATTCAAGCCATGAAAACCAGGAGTCCTGAGCCTGGTCAAATACATACAGCGGCTTGTTGCATATTTTGGCGAACTCAGCGCCCCACCCGGTTCCGCCTTTTACTGTGGCGTCCGGCTGAATGGCGCCGATTACATAGATTTCATCCCCACTGGAAACCTGCCAGCAAATAGACTGAAGCACGCGGCGGAAAATGGGCGCGCGCGTATATTCACGATTCATAAGCTTGGAAACATAAGCGAGGCTGACGTCCTTAAGCGCCAGTTCTTCAGTCGTCAACACGCGAATTCCGCGCTTACGTTCGATCTGATGCCCGTCAAAGGTGTAATTCACCTCCTGGATATCATAGCGCTCGGCCACGGCTCCAAAAAAGGCTTCAGCGCCGGGAGCGCCTCCGCTGTACATCACGCAATCTCTTGGATTAAGCATATATCCTCCATCGTTCGATAAACACACCGGCAATTTCTTGCCGTATTTAAGGAGAACAAACGAATTTGCAATGCCTGCGCACTATATCCGGGTAACGCGCATCTGTACAGGACAAAACGCGAACGACAAGGCATTGGATAAGGCTTATAAAAAGAAAAAACCGTCCCGCCTTCAGGTGGGACGGTTTCTTCAAAAAATCAGCGCACCCAACTAGTAGCGAGGCCCACGAGGCTCGCGGGGACGAGCTTCGTTCACGCGCAGAGTGCGGCCGCCGTACGATGAATTATCCAAAGCTTCAATGGCGGCAGCGGCATCGGCGTCATCCATTTCAACAAAGCCGAAACCTCTGGCTCTTCCGGTTTCCCGGTCGGTTATGAGCTTCACGGAAAGAACCTTTCCATGGGTAGCGAAAAGGCCCTGAACCTCTTCTTCAGTGGCGGACCAGGGCAGATTGCCAACGTAAATAGACTTGGACATGAAAAAACCCTCTCAAGAAAAGAATGAACCCTATCCCGCACAGTAACAACGGACAAACATCTATCCGACCGTGCAGCCTCTTGATAAGACACTTGCCTTAATGGATAGGTTCCGTCAATAAAAATTTTTCAGTTTCATGTATTTGCATGACCGCCTACGCAATATGGCTATCTGTAATTGTGCAGGCAAGAAAAGAAGTTAGATTATAAAAAATGAAAAATGCAATATTCGATGATTTCCATAAAAAATATGACATTCCTTTTACAGTCAGCGTGTCGATATCAAAAAAATAAACACATATGACCATAAACTATACAATCATTCAGAAGTAAGCGCCATAGCAAACATCAAGGCGAAACGCACGCTCGCACATGCTCGATTTGGCTGTCAAATTATAAAGAGGCTCTGCGGAAAGGACACGAAATATCTTTGCAGCATCGCGCTTCTCAGCCGTCATATAGTTTTCCGGTTCAAAAACGACATAGTCAAATCAGGCTGTTTTATGGCGCTTGCGTTTTCATCGCAAAAATCAGATCTATTGGGATTGCAAAGATGCTTTGAGAGCCACCAGTTGTTGCTGAAGCTGCACCAACTGACTTTGCAGAGCGCTGATTCTGGGAGCCTTTTCAGAAATGTTTCCCGCAGTAATGGAGACGCTCACTTCTCCCAACTGGCTTGAAACCTGAGCGATCTGCGCTTCAAGTTTTTCAATCTGCTCATTTGTGTCAGAAGAGCCGCTGGAAGCGGCTCCGTTCCCGCCCGCGGCCTCGCTTCCCAAATCGCCTGCTTCCATACTTCCGCCGGCTGCTTTTTTCTCATTCTCTTCGCGATATTCAGCAGCCAGGCGCAAACTCTCTTCCAGATGTTCCTGCTTAAGGCTTTTTTCATCATCCGCGGATGCGGCGCGCATCTGCATGGCCAGATCACGCGCTTCCTGCGACAGGGTCACGGTATCGCCATGCGAGTCAAATATGGATGCCGTCGCGCTTTCATCTTTTTTCCGTTCAACAGCAAAAATGTCATTTGCCTGCTGCGTTTCATACGCACCAAAAATTGAGGATATATCCATGGCCGCCTCCTGTCGCGATATTGCCCGATATTTTCCAACCGAAAGGGAAAAAAATTCCCTCACGGTCAAGATCGTCTACAATAATGCAAAAAACGTGACATGATTTTAAATCTGAAAGGCGAGCCATAGATCGCGTTATTCTCAACGGCACTCAGACAGTGCACCGATTTTTTCCTGCATCAATCCGTGTTTTTTACAAAAACAGTCTGCTCTATCTGCAAAAGAAATGGTAAAATAAAGCAACAGCAAAACAAAATACAGAAGTCTAGACGCCGCCAAAAAAAAACGCTCCCCCACATCGAACATATGCCGGGAGCGTCTTATATTGAACAGCTAAAAAACAAAAAAGAAAAAGAGCGGCAATCCATCCGCGTCTGAAACAACCGGCGCGCAACTGTCCCCCAGGATGCCGCCACGCGCAAGACGCGCCGTCAGATTCTGCGCTTATATCCCAAACGGAGCCGCATGATTGACCGGACCAAAACCTTTTCCAGGATTATAGCTGTGTTGCAGACACAAATGCAAATACGCCTGGGCCTGAAGAACAGCATCGCGGAGAGGCAATCCTTTTGCCAGACCAGCGGCAATTGCGGCGGAAAGAGTACAGCCTGTGCCATGGTTGTTGCTGGTCTCAATTTTTTCCTGAAAGAGCGGCTCGGGAGCCCTTCCCGGAACGCAAAACCAATCCACAAGCCGCCCTTGCCCATCCGCCTCAAAATGTCCGCCCTTGACAAGCACGGCCTTTGCCCCCAAGTCGAACAGACGCATGGCCGCAGTCGCCACATCCCGCTCCTTTTCAATGCTCATGCCCGCAAGCAATTCAGCTTCCGGACGATTGGGGGCAAGCAGCGCGGCCAAAGGCAGAATACGGACGCGCAAAGCGTCAACCGCATCCATTTCAAGAAGAGGTTGTCCGCTTTGACTGACGCATACGGGATCAACCACAAGAGGAAAGGAAACCTGGTCAAGAATATCTGCAAGCGCATAAATGATGTCCACGGAAAACAGCATCCCCGTCTTGGCTGCGCGTACCGGAAATCCCTCCAAAACCGTCTTTAACTGCAATGCGGCGAATTCCGGTTCAGGCGCGTGAATGCCCGCCACTCCAAGCCCGTTTTGCGCGGTGAGCGCCGTGATTACTGAAGCGGCATAGCAGCCAAGAACCGTCATGGTCTTTATATCGGCCTGAATCCCGGCTCCGCCGCCGGAATCCGAACCTGCAATCGTCAGGCAACAAGGATGGTTGTTTTCCGGCATATGTCGAACTCCAAAAACTGTCAAAACCGCACGCTTTCAATAAAACTGCTTTCTGTACAGCCCAAAAACAGACATTCCCATGCAAGACCCGGATTATCAGGACAAAACGAGCCGGTCCCCATATTGGGACGGCCCTTCTTTCCGGATGCTCCGCGTGGCGATTTTCCACAAAAAAATATATGTAGCAAGCCCACTTCCGGATGTAAAGAGCGGTAAAAGCGCAGGAATTCCCTTGGCAGACCTATTGTTTCCTTGCAGACAATCCCATTTAGCGTTATGCCACATGTCACTAACATTGCTGATTGCAGCGTAAATTTATTTCCGGTCGAGGACAAACGATGGATTACTTTGACATAGCTGAAACTTGGGACCGTAAGACACTGGAAGAAGTCCAGGTTTCCCGCCTTAAAACCAGCATGGCGCAAGCAATGAAGTCGCCTTTCTACTCGCGGCGTCTTAAGGAGGCGGGCGTAACCCCCGACGATATCCGTTCCCTGGATGATCTTCGTCGTATCCCCACAACCTCCAAGGACGATCTGCGCGCCCAGTATCCTTATGGCTTCATCGCCGTCCCCAAAGAAGAATTGGTGCGGCTGCATGTCTCCAGCGGGACAACCGGGGTGCCCACGGCCGTGTATCATACGCGGGAAGACCTCGCTTCCTGGGCCGACCTTATGGCCCGATGCATGTATATGGTCGGATTGCGGCCCGGCGACGTCTTCCAGAACATCGCGGGTTATGGTCTGTTTACCGGCGGCCTTGGCATCCATAACGGGGCCGAACGGCTTGGGTGTCTGACCATCCCGGCCGGCACGGGAAACACAAAGCGTCAGATCAAGATAATGCGGGATTTTCAGACCACGGCCGTGCACATCATCCCTTCATATGCGCTCTACCTTGCCGGCGCCATTGAAGAAGAAGGCGAAGACCCGCGCACCCTGCCCTTGCGCATCGCACTGGTAGGCGCGGAACCGCATACCGACGCATCCCGGCGGCGCATTGAAGAACTGTTTGATCTTAAAGCGTACAATTCCTATGGATTGTCCGAAATGAACGGCCCGGGCGTGGCCTTTGAATGCGTATATCAAAACGGCCTTCATGTCTGGGAAGACGCCTACATCGCAGAAATTCTTGACCCGGATACGCAAGAGCCGGTTCCGGAAGGCGAAACCGGGGAACTGGTGATGACTACGCTGTGCCGCCGGGGGATGCCGCTTTTGCGGTACCGTACCCGCGACCTGACCCGATTCTTGCCCGGACCGTGTCCCTGCGGTCGCCAGCATCGGCGGCTTGACCGTATTCTCGGACGCACCGACGATATGATGATCCTCAAAGGCGTCAACATTTATCCCATGCAGATTGAACGCATCCTCATGAGCTTCCCCGAAGTGGGCGACAATTATCTCATCACGCTTGATCGCAAGGATAATGTGGACAACATGACTGTCAAGGTTGAAGTGCGTCCGGAACACTTCGTTGAAGACATGCGGGCGCTTCATGCCTTGCAGCGCAACATCACCCGCCGCCTGCGCGATGAAATTCTTGTGACCCCCATTGTGGAGCTGGTTGAATCCAACTCTTTGCCCAAATCCGAAGGCAAGGCAAAGCGCGTTATGGACAACAGAGAGCTCCACTAAAGGCACAGTCTCTTTCAGGAAAAAGTCTGGCAGAGGCTTCTAATAAAGTCATGTCAGGCTCTGGGAATCAGCGCATTTGCCAGCCGCAAAAATATATCGCGACAAAGAGGCCGTCCTTCGTGGACGGCCTTTTGAAAACAACGGCCTCTTTGCGGCCAAGGCGGCCGCTGCAAAAAGCGGCATTTGCCGGACTTCACATTGCATGCAATAGACCGGCCTTGCTATCCCGCTGGTTCGCCCGTCTTTTATATCAATCCTGTACCCAAAGCAGAGCGCCCTATTCATGACGCCGTTTTTTTCTCGATACCGTCTTCATCTGTTCATTGCGCTTCCTTTGCGGCTTAACCCCTCAGCCGTGGGGCCGGATAAAGTCCCATCTTGCATTGAAGGACGGGGCATCTGGCGGCGGGAGCATGGAAGAGGATGCAAACTCCGCCCAAACGCAGGACGCACTCCCCTTCAGAGCTTTGCCGTCCTCCTGCTTTTTCTGGTCTGTTCGCTCATCAGCGCGCACTCCCCCTGTCGCGCCGAAAACCGATTATCCGGAACCGTGGTCAGCGTCATGGACGGCGACACATTGGGCATACGGACGCCCAATCGCGCATTCGTCAAAGTGCGTCTGTACGGCATAGACGCTCCTGAGCATGGACAGGCTTACGGAAATAAAGCCAAAAAAGCGCTTTCCTGCCTGGTTTTCAAAAAAAACGTTTCGATTGTGGTAAAGGATATCGATACGTATAAACGAGTCGTCGGCATAGTATGGACGCAAGGCCGAAATATAAACGAACAAATGATACGAAAGGGATACGCCTGGGTATACAGATGGTTCTGCAGGGAACCTGAAAAAAGCCGATGGCTCAAACTGGAAAAAGAAGCAAAAACTGAACGCATCGGCCTCTGGGCTGGGAAAAAAACGGTTCCGCCATGGCAATGGAGACGCCGAAAACGCTGACGGTTCCAGCAAAACCATATAAGCGGCCTATCAGACCACGGCGCCAAGCATCAAATTATCCCGGTGAATGGCTTCCGCATAATGATGATGATCCGCATCTTCGGCCTCCAGTTCGGCAAGTTTCCGTCCCATAACCCGCCGCAATTCAGCAGCGGCATAGTTGGACAGGCCCACACCGATGGTTTCTCCTTTTTCCGATACAATACGCACCAGCGCGCCGACCCCAAAATTCCCGTCAACCGATACGATGCCCGCGGGCAAAAGGCTCTTGCCCTTTTCGCGCAACGCCGTGACCGCTCCCTGATCCACGATCACAGCCCCTGATGCTTCAGCATTGTACGCCATCCAGAACTTGCGCCGGGAAACGCCGCGCGCGTCAGCCGAAACCCATGTGCCGATACGTTCTCCGCCCATGGCCCGTTCTATAATCTCAGGCTCACGCCCAGGCAAAATAAGCGTTGGAACCCCAAGCTGAGCAGCTCGGCGCGCCGCGGACAGCTTGGAATACATGCCGCCGGACCCCACCAGGGTTTTGCCGCCGCATAGCGCCTCAAGATCAAGTCCGTGCACATCCTCCACGCATTCCATGATTTCTGCGTCAGGGACGCGATCAGGGTTGGCGTTGAACACGCCCCTTGAGGATGTAAGATTGATGAAAAGGTCCGCTTCCACAGCATTCAACAACAGGCTTGCCAGGGTGTCGTTGTCCCCAAACTTCAACTCCTGGACGGCAACCGTATCGTTTTCGTTCACAATAGGAATCGCGCGCCATTGCAAAAGACCGGCAAACGTGTTGCGCACATTCAAAAAACGCTGACGGCTGCGCAAGTCGTCCCTGGTCAAAAGCATCTGGGCCGACACCACGCCATGCCGGGCAAAGGCTTCATCATACCGGTGCATGAGACGGCTCTGTCCCACTGCGGCAGCCGCCTGTTTGCCCGGAATTCCGGAAATGCACCGCCCCTCGTGCTCCATGTGCGCGCGCAATGCAGCACGTCCTGCCGCCACAGCGCCGGAAGACACCAAAACTACAGACATGCCGCGCGCATGAAGCCGCACCAGCTGCCGCACGATATTTTCCATGACGGCGTCGTCCAGTCCGTCAGAATTGGTTAAAACAGCGCTGCCCACCTTGACCACGACGCGCTTGGCGCAGGAAAAAACCCTGTCTCTTTCAGTTTTCCAACTCACGCATGCTCCTCCCCGGCCTTTTTAAACGCCTGCGCCTTCCCTGATTGACTTATGATATGGCCCATACTTATGACGTCTCCCTTGTCCATACGACGTCCACATCATATTCCTCCTCATCATCAACCTCATCAGAATCATGAAAACCGATGATGGGCGCATTGCTTTCAAGCGTTTTCGCCAGATTCCACATTTCTCTGGTCACTTCTTCCACTCCTTCACCGGTCAGAGCGGACATGAAAAATACTTCTCGTCCCTGTTCGCGGGCGCATCTGCGGAGCGCATCCAGCTTTTCCGGCGGCGCGATATCAATCTTGTTCACCACTTCAATCTGCCGTCTTTCTCCCAAAAGGGCATTAAAATGCAGCAGCTCCTCATTGATAAGGTCAAAACCGGACCAGGGATTGCTCTCGTCCATATCCTCGATGCTTAAAATATGTACAAGAAAACGTGTCCGCTCGACATGCCTGAGAAATCTGTGTCCCAGGCCCTGCCCCGCGTGCGCGCCCTGGATAAGTCCCGGAATATCCGCAATCACAAGCCGCTTTTCATAATCTCCGTCATCCAGCATGACTCCAAGGTTGGGGACAAGCGTTGTAAAGGGATAAGGCGCAATTTTCGGACGTGCGGCGGACACCTTGGAAATGAATGTGGACTTGCCCGCGTTCGGCAAGCCTAAAAGCCCGGCGTCCGCCAGAATCTTCAATTCAAGACGCAGGGTGAACGCTTCGCCTTCCTCGCCTGGCTGAGCAAAACGCGGAGCGCGCATGGTGGCGCTTTTAAAGTGCTCGTTTCCTTTGCCGCCGCGCCCGCCGCGCGCCGCAATGACCTCCATGCCTGGCTCCGACAAATCCGCAACCAGATGCTCCCCAACTTCCGTAAGCGCATAAACCAAGGTCCCCACAGGCAAATCAAGGCGCAAATCTTCACCCTTTCTGCCGTACATCTGCCGCCCCTGACCGCCCTGACCGTTTTCAGCCGCGTAGTTGCGCTGCAACCTGAAATCATACAAGGATAAAAGACGGGGCGAAGCGCGCAAAATGACATCCCCGCCCTTGCCGCCATCGCCGCCATCCGGGCCGCCCTTTGGAATGAATTTTTCCCGGCGAAAAGAAACGCAACCATTGCCGCCTTTTCCGGCCCGAACCGTTATCCGGGCCTCATCCACAAAACGCATGTCTGCCTGCCTTTTTGCTGAACATAAAGAATAAGGGCTTGATGCTCCCCAGCATACCCCGCGCGGCGTCGTCCGGCAATACTAATCGGCGCTGCTGAAACGAAGCGTTGCAAACATGCCTGAGGCGAGCTAGCCGCCAGAGCCGCAAGCCGTTTTCAGTCATCCTTATCCGGCAACCCACTTTTAAAGATGCAGGATCTCAGAGCCGGACACGAAAAAAGAGCGGAAGGCGCTATGGCGTCTCCCGCTCAGGAAATATGAAAAACGTGCGTCGGCTAACAGGCCTGCGCAGGCTCGATATGCACGCGGGTCAAAACGCGGCGCTTACGGATGTATCTTTCATACTTCACCTTGCCGTCGCATTTTGCGAACAAAGTGAAATCGCGGCCCATGCCGACGTTCTCGCCGGGATGCACTTTGGTTCCCAACTGACGGACAAGAATATTGCCCGCAAGCACAACCTGACCGCCAAAACGCTTGACGCCCCGGCGCTGCCCCTGACTATCGCGGCCGTTACGCGAACTGCCGCCTGCTTTTTTATGTGCCATGACCGGTACTCCTTATGGACAACTAGGCCGTGATAGACTTAATGGCTATGGTCGTAAAATCCTGACGGTGTCCCTGCTTGCGCCGGCAGTCATGACGGCGGCGCTTCTTGAAGATCACCACTTTTTCACCACGGCCGTGCTCAACGACTTCCGCCGTCACCTTAGCACCAGCGACATAAGGCGCGCCAACGGAAAACGTGCCGCCACCAAGCATCAGAACCTTGTCGATGCTGATTTCGCTGCCAGTCTCAGCGGCAAGCTTTTCAACGCGGATTTTGCATCCTTCCTGAACGCGGAACTGTTTTCCGCCCGTCTCGATAATCGCGTACATGGTTTACCTCCAAACTGAACGAGAGTGGACAGATACCTTCTTTCGCGTCAGTCGTCAATATTTTTTCAAAAAAATCCCCTGGACATGGGCCTTCTCCCAGACGCATGCCCGCGTTTTTCTCCCGGCAAGAGAGCTATATTCCTAAAAAAACCTCAAAAATGACGCAGATGCTCGCCCTTTTTTATGCGATAAAGCGCAAGGCACAGGATAATCAGAAAATACACGCAAATAAACCCGACGCCCAAGCAGCCCTGAAGGCTCGCTCCTGAAATTTCCGCCCAAAGCGAGTCTAAAATCTCCGACAACGCCATAACTCCGCTCTCCTTGATCCGCCTTGCCGCAAGCGATAACATGCCCTTCCTGAAAGGGGTACAATGCTCATTTCCTTATATATTGTCAAGTTTGCGCGGGCGCGATACAAACGCAACTGTTGCAAAACCGACCGTTCTTTTCATGATATCTCCCGAATATCCATGGAGCCTTTATGATTCGCCCAAAAAACAACCACGCCCCTGCAACAGGCAGGGACGCCGCCCGCTTCGATGCGCAAAAACGGAATTCACGCGCTCAGGCTTCCAGCGGCATGCCCGCGCCCGGCGCGCTTCTCACGCTTGCCCTGGACAGTCTTGTCCCCGGCGGTCAGGCATTGGCAAGGCCTGACCGCCTGCCTGTCGTGTTCGTTGATAAAGGCGTGCCCGGCCAGATCGTTGAAGCTGAAATAACCCGTGTCCAGTCCGGACATATTGAAGC
This sequence comes from uncultured Desulfovibrionaceae bacterium, assembly GCA_944324045.1. Taxonomy (GTDB): domain Bacteria; phylum Desulfobacterota; class Desulfovibrionia; order Desulfovibrionales; family Desulfovibrionaceae; genus CALUUT01. Next base: position 19,164 of record CALUUT010000089.1, read on the forward strand.
GCGGCGCACCAGGGTGCTGCAAAAGGCAAGCAATGAGGCCACGCCGTTCTGCCCGCACTTTTTTACCTGCGGCGGATGCCCGTGGCAGGAACTCCCCTACGCTGAACAGCTTTCCTGGAAACGGATTCACTTGCAGGAAACGCTGCGGCGCATAGGCGGCATCGACATTCAGATTCCGGACCTTATCCCTTCTCCAAAGCAACAAGGGTTCAGAAACAAAATGGAATTCGCCTTTGGACCGGCCCCGTCAGGACTCGCGCTGGGTCTTCGCCGCCGCAGCTCGCGGGAAATCGAAGAAATTCAAGACTGCCCAGTTGCGGCGCCCGATATGGCGTCCATACTGAAGATGGTCCGGGAATTCGCCAAATGCAGCGGACTTCCAGCCTGGAACGACATCCTTCATTCCGGATTCTGGCGTTTCCTCGTCATTCGGAGCGCCGAAGCGCCTGGACGCCCGGATGCGCGGCCCAATAAAAATCCTTCCCAACGCCATGCCGCAACCCCGTTATCCTACATGGTCCACATCATAACCGCGGACCATGAAAAAAAGAAACAACGCGGATGGGGACGCAAAACCAATCCGGCAACGCCATGCGCCCCCCCGGCCTGCAAACCATCCAAACCCATACCCGAAATCATGGCTGATCTTGCCATGACGCTCAAACAGCGCTTTCCAAACATCGCCTCCGTGCTGCACGGCATACGCGAACATCCGGCCCAATTCGCCATAGCGGAACGCATCACCGTGCTCGCCGGCAACGCCGCATTGCGCGAATCCATAAATGGACTCTCCCTGTCCATGTCCGGCGACGCATTTTTTCAGACCAACCCCGGCGTTACGCCCCTGCTGCATGACGTCATCAGAAACATGGCGGACCTTTCCGGAACAGAACATGTTCTTGAACTTTTTTGCGGGACAGGCGCCATTGGCCTGTCGCTTGCCGCATCATGCCGCATGCTGACAGGCATCGAATCCGTTCCAGGCGCCGTGCGGGACGCCATGCGCAACGCGCGCGCAAACAATATAGCCAATGCCGCATTTCTCGCCGCCGATGCGACGGCGTTCATGAAGCAATGCGCCGCGCATGGGGACAAACGCAATCATCCGGATATCGTCGTCGCCGACCCGCCGCGCGCAGGTCTGGGCAAAGAGCTCGTCAAAGCGCTTCTTGCCGTACGTCCTGCCAAACTGATCCTTATATCCTGCGACGCCGCCACGCTGGCCAGAGACCTTTGCGCTCTCATTAAAGGCGGATATACGCTCCAACGCATTCAGGCGCTGGATATGTTTCCGCATACTCCGCACATGGAATGCTGCTGCCTTTTGAAATGGGAATAACGCCTCCGCGCCCAAAGAAGGCTTTTGGAAACACAAAGTTTCTATTTTTTATTGACGTACAAGGATTGCTTGGGTTAAGAGCAACGAGTAAATATTCGGGTACCGTATGTTTCCCAGAAAAAAAGGTTCGGATTCCAAAGGCTCCGTGAAAACAGCCGAAATGGTCGCAGTCAGCGCCATGGGGCTGCATATTGTCGCGGGTACGGTTGTGGGACTGGCAATCGGTTACGCCTTGGATTCATGGCTTGATACATCCCCGTGGCTTTTGCTGGTGTTTTTGTTGATCGGCTCAGCCGCAGGCTATAAAAACATGATTGAGGACGCCAGAAAACTGGCGCGCCAGGAACAGGAAAAAAAAGGGCGGGACGCTCTTAAGTCCGAAACGCAGGCAGAAACGGAATGAAGGCTCTTATCCGCAAAATGGACGGCTGGCTTTTACGCCATGGCTTCTGGGAACCGCAGACGCGGTCTCTGGTTCGCGTCCATTGCCTTGCATCCGCGGGTTGCTGTCTTGCCGGACTGCTGCTTGGTCTGCTTGCGCCGTCCATGATCTGGTTTGGGATTGGAGCCGCTCTGGCGGGGTGGAATTTTTATTCCCTTTCCAGTGTGATCAGGCTATTTAGTCCGGCGCGCAAGACGCCCAAACAAACCTCTGTTTATGCTTTCAAATTTTTATTCCGGCTGGTAATCTTGGGTCTGATTCTTGCCGGGCTTCTTCGGTATTTTAAAGTGTCTGTTGTCGCATTGCTCGCGGGGTTGTCCATCACCATTGCGGTAATCCTGTTCTGGCACGGGTACAGGCTTTGCGAGCGCAAGCCCAAGGAGGCGTAAATGGCAGGTGGAATGGCGCATCCGTTTCTTTTGTCAACAGCGTTTAACATGGACCATATGACCATAGCCGGTCAGGTTGTTGAAACGAAACACGTTTTTTACACATGGCTGGCCATGGCGATTCTCGTGGTTCTGGGGCTTGCAGTACGCCGCAATCTGACCCTGGTTCCAGGACGGCTCCAGAATGTCATGGAGGTGCTAATCGGCGGCCTGGAGGATTATTGCGTCGATAATGCCGGAGAAAAAATACGGTCTGTTTTTTCATACTTGGGCGTATTGTTCATCTTTATTCTGACGCAGAATCTCCTTGGGCTCATTCCGGCCTGCGATGCGCCCACGGCCAACCTGAACACCACAGCGGCCATGGCCATCATCACCTTCCTTTTTTACAATTTTATCGGCGTCAAAACGCACGGCCCCAAATACATCAAACATTTCATGGGACCATCGCCGTTTTTGGCGCCCTTGATGATCATTATTGAACTTGTCAGCCATCTAGCCCGCCCGCTTTCGTTGACCTTGCGTTTGTTCGGCAACATCCGCGGCGAGGAACTCGCTATTGTCATATTCTTTCTTATGGCGCCCATTATCGGCACTTTGCCCATTTACTTCCTGTTCCTTCTGGCAAAATGCATGCAGGCGTTCATCTTCTTCATGCTGTCTATGATCTATCTCAAAGACGCCTTGAGTCACGCGCATTAGTTCTAAAGGGCTAAATAATATCGGGGGAATGGTCAATCCTGACCAAAAATATAGTTTAAGGAGAAAAACATGCGTAAGTTTCTGGTTACCGCTCTGAGCACCATCGCGTTCCTGTCCATTGCCGCTGTGGCGTTTGCCCAGGACGGCGGCAGCTCCAAGCTCGATCCGACCGGTCTCATGGTTGTGTGCGTCGCCGCTTCCTTTTCCATGGCGATTGCTGTCGTCGCCGCCGCGCTGGCTCAGGCTTCCGGCCTGAAATCCGCCTGCGAAGGCATTGCCCGCAATCCAGAAGCCGGCGGCAAAATCATGCAGCCGCTCATCATCGGTCTTGCGTTTATCGAATCCTTGGCGATTTACGTTCTGGTTGTCAACCTGATCCTTCTCGTTGCCAACAGCTACGCCTAGCTTTGTATCCCATCTTGCGGAAAGGGGCCGTGCCGCGGCCCCTTTCCCGGGTATTCCGTCATGTCCCAGGTATCACAAAAAAGTCAACATATCCCCAGGGCCACAATTGAACGGCTTTCCGTCTACCTTGAAATACTTGCCAATCTCAAGGCAGAAGGAATAGAGGTTGTATCCTCCGAGCAGATGGCCGCGGCCAGCAAGTCCAATGCCTCGCAAATTCGCAAAGACCTTGCCTATTTCGGCGAGTTCGGCGTGCGCGGCATGGGATATTATGTAAAAGACCTCATGCAATCCATAACCTCTTCTCTTGGCATAGACCGGGAATGGCGGGCTGTGCTTGTGGGCATAGGCAACATGGGGCGGGCGCTTCTCACTCATAAGGCAATCCCTGCGCGTGGTTACCGTATTGTCGGGGCGTTTGACAGCGATCCCAATAAGATTGGAACCCGCATCAACAATTTCGAAATATATGATATCGCCCGGCTTCCGGATATGGTCCACGAGCTTAACGCTGAAATCGGCGTTATCGCGACGCCTCCGGACAAGGCCCAGGCAGTGGCTGAATATATGCTTCAGGCCGGGCTGCACGGCATCTTGAACTTCGCCTCAATGCGGCTTACCGTGCCTGCGGATGTTTATGTCGAATATGTTGACTTCCTGCATCATCTCTATGCCTTGTCCTTTAAAATATCTCTGGCAAAAATCCGTTGACCGGCAAAAACCGGGAAAGCCGTCTGCACGCTCTTTCTCCTAAGTCGCCCGGACACCAAAAAAACGTAAAAGACGTGTTTCTCGATGGGAATATTCGTCCCAAAAACAGGACAGAATCCAATGCGGCAAGCGCGCCTGATATTTTTATCATGCAGCGCTGTTCATATGCATAGGAATACGTGAGAGAACGTCCATGTGGAACTGTGCGCAACGGGAATGGAAACTGATTATCCTGGCCCTTGGTTTTTTGACGCGCCTTGCGCCGGCCCGGGTCAGCACGGAACAGGATTTACGCGATTCCGTAAAATACTATCCCATTGTGGGGCTGATCCTGGGCTGCATCGTTACCATCCCCTTTGCTCTTGGCTTTGGCAACGGGCATCCCTGGACGCAGGCGTTTCTGTATCTTTGCCTGAATCTCTGGCTCACCAGAGGGCTGCACATGGATGGGCTGTCCGATCTTGCGGATGCATGGGGAAGTCTCAAAGGCGGAGAGTTATTTTGGAAGGTGCTCAAGGACAGTCGCATTGGCGCATTTGGCTGCCTGGCCATTGTGCTTGCGACAATAGGCACGATACTTGCCGTACATGACCTTCTTGTCGCGAAATTTCCATACGCCTTGTGTCTGCCGCCAATCCTGGCCCGTGCAGCCGCGCTCTTATTCATGTCCGTAACCCCGACAGCCGCGGCGTCGACATTGGCCAAAATGCTCGCGGCAGGAAGCACGCCCGCGCTGGGCGCAGCCACTCTTGGACTGGCGTGCCTTGCGGGCTCTGTCTGCCTTGGCGTCCTGCCCTCTGCCGCCGCCCTGCTCCTTACGCTTTTTTTTGTCTTTTATCTCAAACAGGCGGCACTCAAGGCAGGAGGCATGAACGGAGATTTTATCGGCGCGCTCATTGTCCTTTCTGAAACAGCCACGCTTTTTTGCTTTGTCGTTCTTAAGTAGCATGTCCTGTCCGGACTTGACATCCATCCCCGCGCCTTTTGCTCGCAATACCTATCAGGGCTACCGCATATCTTCCCACAAGGCTCTCTTACGCGCCAATTCCTCACTGTCATAGGTGGGCGCATCATATTTTCCGGCCGCGCTTCTCTGCCGCGCGGCCTCGGCGAGCAACACGGCCGCGGCCACGGAAACATTAAGGCTCTGAATCATGCCGCGCATTGGAATGTATATTTCGCCGTCCGCAATCTCCGCAAGTTCAGGGCTAACTCCGGAATGTTCATTCCCCAGAATGATGGCTGTGGGCCGGGTCAAGTCATATGAATCAAACGCCCTGGCCAACGGCGAGCAGGCTGTCGCCAAAATTTGCATATTCTGGGCTCTCAAAGCCTCCACAAGCGCAGCGCGCTCGGAAAAACGTTCAGTTTCAACCCATTTTCGCGCTGAGGCCGATGATTTTTCCCCCAAACGGGGAAAAGGCGTATCCGTGTAATATAAATGCACCTTTGCCGCGCCAAAAGCATCGCAACTTCGGTAAATGGCGGAGACATTATGCGGATCATGGATATTGGCCAAAACAAGCGTCAGGTCTTTCTGGCGCAAGGACAGAACCCGGCGGATTTTTTCTCTCCGTTCCGGGGTAATAGGGGGCTTTTCACTCACAGTCGCTCCTTTTTCCACCATCGCTATCCGCGCGCCGCACAGCGAATTGCTTACCTTGTAGCGCTTCAAACGTCTGCGAGGGGCGCATCAATGGCTGGTTCCAAATAATTTCCGGCGCACGGAATCCCAGACTACATCCGGCGACAATCCGCGCATACACCTGAAATGCGTTTTTGGGCATTGCTTGTGTCCATGCTTTCCACACGGCCGGCATGAAAGCGGCATTTCAAGAACCTCCGCAAGAGGACCGCGGGGCGCAAACCCTAATTGAGGAGTTGTCGGACCAAAAATTGCCGTTACCGGCGTGCGCTGCGCCCATGCCAGATGCATCGGCCCGGAATCATTGGTCAGATAGCAGGTCAGCAGGGCCAGATATGCCGCAAGGTCAGGCAACGACAAGCTTCCGGCAAGATTATGCACCAAGCCTTCATGCGAACCGGGCCGCATCGCATGCCGCGCCATGGCTAAAAGTTCAGCCGCCAACCCTTCCTCAGCGCCTGGCCCGCCAAAAATAAGCACATGCGCACCCTCATGAACAGCATAGGCAACAATTTCCGCAAAATATTCCAGAGGCCAGCGTTTTGTGGGCCACACAGAACCTGGATGCACTCCTAAAACCGGCGTATCCCCAAACTGAGTCCAAAACGCCCTTGCCCGCTCGCGGCTGGCCTGCGGCAGTACAATATCCGGCCATACAGCCGATTCACAACGTATCCCCAAAGGCTCAGCCAGCAGTAAAAGCCGCTCAATCTCGTCAAGCTGACCAAAACGCCGCGGAACCATATCGGTATATGCCCATGCATACCCGCCTGCAAGAACGGATTCCGGCCTGTAGCCTATACGTCTTTGCGCATGAGACAATCTCGCCATAACGGCGCTGCGTACGCTGGTATGCGCACTTAGCCACAAACTGAAATCATGCTGCTCGAATATGCGGGCAAACCGCAGCATCCCTGAAAGCCCTTTCTCTCTTCCCGCCTTGTCGAATTCATGCACGCCCGCAATGGCGGGATGCGCCTCAAAAAGGGATTTAAGTCCCTTTCGCACAAAAAAGTGTATGGGCTCATCCGGATACCGGCAAGCAATGGTCTGAATCAGCGGCAATGTCAAGACTGCGTCGCCAAGAAACGCTGTATTCCAGATACCAATAGCCATAATATGGCCCTCCAGACGCATACGGCAGCCTGAAAACGCAGGACTCCCGAAAACTTACATGCCGGCGCATCAGGCTGCATCCAGAAAGGCCGCTTCCTTTTACGCCTTAAAATGATATTGTGGCACGAGAACCACCGGGAAGCAAGAATCTTGTTTTGCGTACATGACTGTAAGATTAAAAATGCCGGAACACTGCCCCAGTTTTTTTGTTGCCTGAGCCTTCTTTTCCCGATACTACAACCCTTCTGGTTTCCATGCGCACCGGTGTGCGCTCCATGTTCCACGGCAAAGCTCTTTTCATCCGCCTGGAATCATAAACAGGATGGTGGTCAGTGAAGGATATAGCTATTTTTACAGACGGCGCCTGCCTTGGCAACCCCGGTCCAGGCGGTTGGGCCGCCATTCTGCGCTGGGACGCCCATGAAAAAACGTTAAGCGGCGGCTACAGGCTGACCACCAACAACAGGATGGAAATCTTGGGAGTGGTCGAAGCGCTTTCAGCGCTCAGGGAACCCTGCCGGGTGCTTGTGACCACGGATTCACAATATGTCTGCAATGCTGTTGAAAAAAAATGGCTGGCTGGCTGGGAGAAAAACGGCTGGAAAACGACTGCTAAAAAACCGGTTAAAAATAAGGATTTGTGGGAAAAACTTCTGCCTCTGCTTAAATCCCACTCGGTCCGCTTCATTTGGGTGCGCGGGCATAATGGACACCCGGAAAATGAACGTTGCGACGAACTTGCACGCGCCTGGGCCGGACAGGCGAACTTGCCTGAAGATACGGGCTTTATCCCGGAATAAGACTACGGCCGCGCCCGTCCTCATGCCCCCAAAAAATCATACGTATCCGATGCAGCGGCGCAATTGGCCTTCTCTTCGCACAACCGGCGTTTTCCCCCTTCTTGTTTCCGAACCATCCCTGTGATACAGCTTTTTAACAATAACAACATAGCATTTTCTCAAGGGTACATGGCGAGGAGACTATGAGCTACTTTCTGGCGATACTTTTTGTCGGCATTCTCTGCCTCATATTATTGCTGAATCTGATTTCGCTGCCCGCAAACTGGTTCATACTCGCGTTGCTTTTCCTGTGGAAACTCATCGGACCGACCGGTTCCGCAATCACCTACGCATTTTTAGCCGGGCTTCTGGGGCTTGCGATTCTTGGAGAAATATTGGAATTTGGCCTGCAACTCTGGTCCGGGAAACGGTATGGCAGCACCAAAAAGGGCAATATCGGCGGAATCATTGGCTCCATACTGGGAGCGATTTTCGGCGCCGCATTTCTTATGGGGTTCGGAGCCGTCATAGGTGCGTTGGCCGGGGCATTTGCCGGATGCCTTCTCATGGAATTATGGTGCGGCCGGACCAAAGATGAAGCCATGCATGCAGCCACCGGCGCCTTAATCGGACGCTTTTTCGGCATGACCGTCAAAATCGGCATCGGCGTTTCCATGATCTATTTTGCAATACATCGCATCTGGCCCCAATCTGAAACACTGACCACAGTACTGCTATGACACAAATCGAGGAAAAGACGCGCCGCCTGCTTCTGGGGCTTGATGTTGTACTGGTGGATACCCGTTTTCCCGAAAATATCGGAATGGCTGCGCGGGCGTGCGTCAATATGGGGCTTGGGCCAAGATCAGCTCCACATGCCCCGCCACTGTGTCTGGTGCGCCCTGAACGCTGGGATAAGGAAAAAGCCCTGCCGCTGGCCACGGTAAAAGGCGCGCCATTGCTCGAGGATATCCCGATTTTTACATCCCTGGAGCAGGCTGTTGCCGACGCGGCTCTGGTCATCGGCACAACCGCGCGTACAGGAGGATGGCGCCAGGGTATTCTCAGCCCGGAACAGGGGGCTCATCTGGCCATGGAGACGCTGTGCGCCGGCGGGCGGGTCGCTTTGCTCTTTGGCCCCGAAGATAGAGGCCTCACCAACCTTGACGTAGGACAGTGCACTCAGCTTGTCCATATTCCATCCTGTCCTGAAGCCAGTTCCCTCAATCTGGCTCAGGCAACCTTGCTTATGCTGTATGAATGCCGCAAAGCGGCGTTCGCATGCGTCTCAAAAGGCGCGCCTTCTCACAGACACGCCGTCATCACCCACAAGGAAAGAGAACTTCTTTATGCCGCATTGCAGCAGGCCCTGACCGCTATCGACACCCTGCATGGCGACAATCCGGATTATTTTATGCTTCCCATACGCCGGTTCTTTAACCGAACCGACCTTTCGCGGGGGGAATTCGACCTGTTTATGGGAATCTGCCGTCAAATATGTTGGGCAACACAGAAAAAATAACCGCTTGCATGCGCGCGGCGCAAAACAGCAAATCCGGCGCAGCAGCCGCACACTGGGGAACCTGCGCAGGCATATTTGCATTGAGTGCTTTCCGAAAAGTTTTCTATCAATTTATGATGCAGCACACCAGAGTACAATCTACCGCACTGAAAAAGACTGGACCCATCATTGCCTATATCCGCCCGCTTCTTTCACCAAAGAATATCTGCGGCGTCAAATAAAGATTGCGGCCGTGCCTGTCCTCTACTTTAATCAGTCGAGGCGCGCCGTAAAACTTTTCCCTAAAGAAAATGGTGTTACGGCGCTTGGATCAACCTGGCGCAACGTCGATCGCCGATGCGCCTAAAATCCCTGTACCGGCATTCCTGAGTAGTGCAAATGCACCAGCTTCCATGCGCCGTCTTTCCTTCTGTACACATGCGTCTCACGGCCGGCGAGTTGCACCGGCTTGCCGCCGTCTCTGAGTTTTGCATCAAGCTTCCAATAAAATTCAACGACAGCCGTATCATCAAAGATATAGACGGCCGGCGCGCGTTCGTCCGTCGCCACGCGCAGATTTCGATCGCTCAGAACATGAAACAACGGTTCATAAAAGTCCTCTTTAATTTCCTCGAAGCCCTTGTGGTGCCCGCGAATATTAATATTGGAAACCTCTGGACTTTGTTCCCACAGCTCGTCAATAATCTCAGGATGCCTGTCTCCCTCGTTCACGCTCCTGGTATACTTGTGCACCATGTCCAAAATCTGCTGCTTTTCGTTCGTCATGGTATGATCTCCTCCATGCATGGTGTTATTATTTTTTCCTATAACGCCATTTTTGCTGCGAACGCTAAAAATTTCAGCGCCTGCAAAAGGCGGATGCCATAACGCCGCCCGCTGAAAACTCAATTATTGCGGATGACACGACGTCGAGAACCATTTTGGACGAAGCTGTATCGGAATGTCGATAGGGCCAACCGTTCCCCAGCGTTCCTGCGGTGCGAAAAAACGGTTTTACAGCGGACGGCTATGGGCTCCCGACTCTAAAATTGATTGTAAATTTTCGCTATGATCTTCCATTCGCCATTTTCTTTAACAAGTTCATGGTAATCGACAAAATCCTTTCCATGCCAGTTTCTGATTGCAACACGGCCTACGGCAATATTACCGGCGACATAAAGAACGTCAACTTCAGGAGCAGGCCCCACCTGTTCATACAGATCATATAACGCCTGAATGCCGCCTGCAACAACGTTTCCATCAGCATACCCATTCATGACAGCCTTTTCATGGAAAGCTTTTCTGACTCCCGGAACGTTTGCCTTGCATCCTTCGATGCAATATATTTCCAACATCTTATGCACTGCTTTAAATTCTGCGATATCCGCATATCGTTCCATATAATTTTCCTGCTTATGTTGCGATGGACGACAATGAAAAAATCAGGATGCCTGGACTAATGCCTATGCATATTTGTCCTGAATGAAATGCGTTCTCTGCCGGGGTTCATATTTGGGAAGTTCAATTCCTGCGCTCCTTCCCGACTCGATGCAGCGAAGCAGCCATGCCATATTTTCACCAAGCGTGCGCATGGTTTGCAAACCTTCCTTATCCTTGCGCACATCTTCAGGTGTAAAACCATGCACCTGATTCCAGTATTGACTGGAGACGACAGGCATATTGCAGATGGTAAAATATTTATTAAGCTGCGCAAAAGCGGCGCTTGCTCCGCCGCGCCGGCAGGAAACTACGGCAGCTCCCAGTTTTCCGGCCATGCGGGATTCGGCGCAAAAGAAAAGGCGATCAAGAAACGCAACAAGTTGACCGGACGGAGCCGCATAATAGACAGGCGAACCAAGAATAAGGGCATTTATATGATCAAGTTGTTCTAAAACAGCGTTCACCATATCATTCGCTATGCACCGCCCGGTTTCAAAACATTTTCCACAAGCGACGCACCCCGGAATGGCCCTTTTTCCAAGATATAATATTTCCGTATCTATATCATATTTTTGCAACGTCCGCTCAATCTCATGCAACGCCGTATAGGTGCAGCCATTTTTATTGGGGCTCCCATTGATCATTAACACTTTCATATAAATGCCCTCGCAAATCACTTTTTACATAAGGGTTGCAAGCCCATATGCTTATTTTTGAATAGTGTTTGAATTTTGGTTGTACGCCTTGGCGACGCATTTCCACTCGCCATTCATTTTGAGCAGTAAAAGATAATCGGTAAAATCAATCCGACCGCCCCATCCCTCTTCCAAAACCCGCACGACGGCCAGCGTTTCTTCCACCGCCACAATATCAATACGGGCCTTAAACTGTTCGCCGCCAGGAACCGTATCCACATTGTGATAGAACTGTTCAATGGAGCCGTGCTCCAGCTTGCCGTCCAGATATCCAAAAAGGACCGCTTCATCAATAAATAATTCCTTTGCATAGGCACTGTTTCCTTCGGCAACGCTTTTAACAAACTTCATCGCCGCAGCTTCCACAGCCTGATATTCTTTCAGTGCGTCTCTCATACCCATTCTCTCCTGAGGCTTCAAAACGTTACAAAATTTTCAATCTTGCCATCTGAACTGATTTGCCAGACGGACGTTTCCGCAATGTCACTATTTTTTCTGCCCATCACATGATCAAGATTTGGAGCATTGTTTCCTGAAAATTTTTGTATCAATCGTTATAAAAATTGTCAACATTTTTTTATTAATTAATACAAAAAATATCAATCAATATGCCTACAGGAAAAAAAGAATTATACTATACTGATAGTATTGGGAATTTACAAAAAAGAAAAGGCTCTTTCAAACAGGCAACATACGCACAGCATGGGATGCAATCCGTTCAAGTTCATCTTGCGATAAACCATCACGGGCCTGAATGGACAGTCCCTCAAGCATGGTGTTAAACGCGCCGGCCAAAGCGGCAATATCGGTATCATGCGGAAGCTGCCCATCGGCTATGGCTTTTCGAAACCGTTCCGCAAACATATCTTTGGTGGCAAGGCGAAGTTTACGAATAGCGTCGATAATTTCCGTAGCGTCATCAGAGATATTGATTGCAGCCAGCACGACCATGCAGCCACAGGGAGAATCGGGCGAGACCAGAATTTTTGCTGATTCTCTGAAAAAGTTGTCTATTCCCTTGCGAACATCCGGCTCTGCCATAAATCTTCTGGACGGCGCTTCCCAGTATGTCTTCTCATAAAAATGCACAGCCTCAAGAAACAATTTGGATTTGTTGCCGAACGTTGCGTACAGGCTTGGCGCATTGATTTCCATGGCCGCACACAGCTCCGCTATGGAGGCTGGCTCGTACCCATGCCGCCAAAAAATATCCAATGCTTTCAACAACGCCTGGTCACGATCAAAACAACGTGGACGCCCCTTGCCGCGCTTGCCTGGATGATCTGGTCGAAGATGCGACATATTTCATTCCTGTTTACACTATTATGGTCCGCACATTGCGCGCCTTATAGCACGCATGGATATCATGCGCTACGAAAACATAATTTATCTACTCAAAAAAATACTATAAAATCATATAGTTATGATATAATTTTAACATAAGCGTCCAAAACGCGCAATAAAAAAATAGGCTGCCTTTTATGCGTGACTTTGGTCAAGAAACTATTGTTCCTTGCCCGGGAATAGCGTAAGCATAATACGGCAGTTTTCTGAAAAGCCGCCCCATGCATATGCGTTCATCATTCACTGTGCGCGCATTTATAAAAATTTATACATGCCGCGGCATGTCGCGACACGAACCTGAAATGCGTCGCTCCCCTATAAACCTATTTTGTCAGACACTCTATGGAGCCTATGCAGCGCTGGATCATGCATATAGATATGGATGCGTTTTATGCGTCCATTGAACAAATGGATCAACCGGCCTTTCGCGGCAAACCTCTCATTGTAGGAGAAGGACCGCGAAGCGTTGTTTCCGCCGCCTCGTATGAAGCCAGAAAATTCGGAGTGCATTCGGCCATGCCCATTATAAAGGCACGAAAACTCTGCCCGGACGGCATTTTCGTGCCCGTACGCATGAAACGGTATGTGGAAGTATCCCGCATGGTCATGAACGCATTGCGCGCTTTTTCCCCCATCATTGAGCAGGCCTCCGTCGATGAGGCATATCTTGACGCCACAGGACTGGAACGTCTGTTCGGCAAACCCGAAGAATTGGCGCAATCCGTCAAGAACACGGTGCGCGAATCTACGGGGTTGACCTGTTCTGTAGGCATGGCGCCGGTCAAATTCCTGGCAAAAATCGCTTCGGATATCAACAAGCCTGATGGAATGAAAATTATCTATCCAGAAGAGGTCGCCGCTTTTTTGCAGGCGCTGCCCATAGGAAAAATTCCGGGCGTAGGGAAAAGGACGCTGGACGTCTTTACCGCCATGGGGATAGCTACCGGCAACGATATCTTGCGTTTTCCACGCGAATTTTGGGAGCGGCGTCTCGGCAAGGCCGGAATTGGAATATGGCAAAGAGCGCAGGGGATAGATTCCACGCCTGTTGAACCCTATACGGACCCTAAGTCTGAAAGCGCTGAACATACCTTTGCTGAAGATACGCTTGATCGGGAGTTATTGCACGCCTGGCTTATGCGGCATGCAGAGCGGGTCAGCGCCAAGGTTCGTTCCATGGGCGTCAAAGGGCGCACCATTACCTTGAAAATAAAATTTTATGATTTTCAATCCATAACCCGCAGCCGCACGCTAAAGGAATCCACGGACAGCACCCGCGTATTGTATATGACTGGAATCTCGCTGCTTGATAGCGTGTCGCCAACTAAAAAAGTCAGGCTCATCGGTCTTGGCCTATCCTGTTTTACCGCTTCAACAGACCAGCTCTCCCTGTTCGGGACAGAAACTGATACCCATGCCAAACGTGATAAAGCGCTTGATGCCGCGATAGATCACATTCGCAAACGATTTGGCACTACAGCGCTCATGCGCGGCAAAATTTTTGCAAGTCAGACAGGCAATATAAAAAACTCCTGCCCGAATGCACGAAAAAAACCGGCTTCCGGACATAGCGGCGCATAAACGCGCAGGCAATACAAAGTCAAAGGACACGTTTTCGCGTATGATGCCCGCAGGCCATGAAACCATGTTTCTTGTTGCAAACCTGGACATTGCGTATTGCCAGCTTTGCACAATCACGAGATGCACAATCGCGCCGACGCGCCTCCCACGCTTTCAACCTCGCCTATCAAGGCCGCGCGCTCTCCGGCATCCTCAAGCATACGCATCGCCGAAGAAACCTCTTTTGGCGGCACAGCCAAAAGTAAACCGCCTGAAGTCTGGGCATCAAAAATCAAATCCACCCGGACCGGGTCCAGGGCATCGGCAATTTCAGTCCACTGCGCGTTATACGTCCGGTTTGCATGGGTTCCAGCCGGAACAAAACCAATTGCCGCAAGTTCCAACGCTTGCGCAAGCATCGGCACGTCCGCTTGCCGCAGACGCACGACAGCGCCGGACGCTCTTGCCATTTCAAGGAGATGGCCGCCAAGTCCGAAACCCGTCACATCTGTGGCGGCCCGCAATTTTAATTCCCGGATAACGCGCCCTCCGGCATTGTTCAATCTGGAAGCCCAATGATACAGCACATCCTCAAGTTCTTCAGCATTGGGCAAGGCGGCCTTTATGCCCGTCGCCAAAATGCCTGTTCCCAGAGGTTTCGTCAGTATAAGCTGATCTCCAGCGCGTAAACCTGCATTACAGGCTCTGCATTCAGGCTCAATAATGCCGGTAACCGACAATCCATATTTCAGCTCCTGATCTGTGACGCTGTGTCCTCCCACAATGACCGCCCCGGCTTCCCGCGCTTTGTCCGCGCCTCCATGCAGAATATCCCGCAATACCTCATCCTCATAACATCCTGAGGGAAAGCACACGATATTCATGGCGCACCAGGGAAGACCGCCCATGGCAAAAACATCGGACAGCGCATTTGCCGCGGCTATCTGTCCAAATCGATATGGATCGTTGACAATGGGCGTAAAAAAATCAAGCGTCTGCACCAAGTCTTTCCCTTGGGGGATACGCACGACCGCGGCATCCTCATTATCCGATAACCCTACGATAACTCTCTCATCAAAGGGCTGAACCGGAACAGCCGATAAAATCCGCTCCAGAGCCTCTGGAGCCAACTTGGATGCTCAGCCGGACGCCCTGACCTTATCTACCAATGTGATGCGCCCTTTTTTCGCATTAACCGGACTTAAAGAAGAAAATGACCGCATTGCATCACGTCCCTAAAAAAGGTGCGCCCTCTGGGTGCAACAAGAAGTCAGATATACGTTCCTGATTCATCGTCACGACAAAATCCCAAAACAATTGCTCCACCGTAAAAAGCCTGCGGCATTTATTGCGCAGTATGTAAATAGGCCGTCGCATGGGCATATCTCTAACCTGGATTTCCTGCAATTCACCGCGCTCCAACAAAGGAAGCGCAACCAGACGGCTTATCGCCGTTATACCCACACCTTGCCTGACTAAGGCAAGCACGCATTGAGAGTCAACTCCTTCAGCGCGTGTTTTCAGATCATACGGCGATACGCCTTGCGCAGACAAAGCCTGCATGAAAATAGTTCGCGTCGCAGACCCCACAGGTCGCATAACCC
>CALUUT010000090.1 GCA_944324045.1 uncultured Desulfovibrionaceae bacterium
CGTCATGCGGGCGTGACGCATTCCTTTGCGGCAACGACAGCGGCGGGGCAGGGCGGCAAGGTCATCCCTTTCCCCTCTCCCGACGGCGAAAAGGCCGTTGTCCGTATTCGGCGCAAGACGGCCTGAGGCAGGCCCGAAGTTATGGCAGAGGCACGGAAACAGGTGCTGAAAAACCGTTTCCGAAACCGTTTCCCAACGAAAAAAGGGCTACACCTTTCGATGTAACCCTTTGAAATCTTTGGCGTCCCCAAGGGGATTTGAACCCCTGTCGACGGCGTGAAAGGCCGTTGTCCTGGGCCGGCTAGACGATGGGGACGCATCATGAACCGCTCATGATTGCGGCGGAAATGATCTATACTTGCACAAAAGCCATTCGTCAAGTAAAAAAATGCCCAGTTTTACAATTTGCTTGCCGCAGATGCAAAAGCTAGGCAAACAGTTCGCGTTTCTGAGGCGGTTTGTCTTGAACTTGCATTATATTTGAACGCTCCGGCTCCAGTTCGCTGAGTACAGCGCCATGAACGCGCTATACAAATGCGCCTTACGCAAACTTGCCCCGCGCAGTCACGGAAAACACATATGACCCCTTTTTCCTTTTTACATGCCGCCGACATGCACATTGACGCGCCTTTCAAAGGTCTTGGGAAAAACGCTCAATGGCTTTCTGAAGAACTTCGGCAGTCTGTATACACGGCCCTTGAAAATATGGTTTCATTGTGCATCAAAAAAAAGCCGGACGCGCTCATTCTGGCCGGAGATTTGCACAATGGTCAGGAAAGCGGCATTCGCGCCCAATTTGCATTGCGCGATGCGTGCGCTGCTGTTGTTCAAGCCGGCGTTTCCGTTTTCGTGGCCCATGGCAACCATGACCCCCTGCATAGCGCGGTGCGGGGACTCTGGCCGGACGGCGTCACGGTTTTCGGCGCCGATGCGGTGGAAACGCACGCGCTATGCCGCGACAGGGAGCGGCTTGCGCTTGTTCACGGCATCAGCCACCGTTCCGAAAACGAACGCCGAAATCTCGCGGCCCTGTTCCGGCGCGCGCCCGAAGATATCTGGCAAATAGGCGTGCTCCATTGCGATGTGGGCGGCGCAGGCCAGCATGGCCGGTATGCTCCCTGTTCTCTTTCCGACCTTCTGTCCACAGGCATGGATTACTGGGCACTGGGGCATATTCACAGGCGCGCTTGTCTATGCGAGTCTCCGCACATCGTATATCCGGGCAGCATGCAGGGACTGCACGCCAATGAAACGGGTTCGCACGGCGCCTGTTTGGCGCATGTTGATGAAAACGGCGAATCCACGCTTGAATTTCACCGCCTTGGCCCTGTCGAGTGGCACGATCTGACTGTTCCGGTTTCCGGCTGTTCCCGCGTGGATGAACTGGAAGCGCGCATTCTCGATGCAAGCGCCGCTCTCCTTGACGAAATTCGTCCCGCACGCGGACTGGTCGTCCGGCTCATTTTCACCGGCAGCACGACGCTTCATTCCACATTGCGCGACCAAACGGCGCTCGCCGAACTGCGCGACCAGCTCAATGCGGATATGGAAACAGCCCGTTCCTCTGTTTTTGTCTGGTTTCAGGATCTTATTCCGGACACTGCCCCGGAGCTGGACCTTGAGCTTTTACGCAAACGCGACGACCTGGTGGGTGAGACCTTGCGCTGTATCGCTGAAATCGAAGCAGACCCGCGTACCCTTCTGGAAGCGCTTCCGGATGTGCTTGACGAATTGTATGGAACGTCACGCATCCGCAAGATCGGGCTGTCTCTGCCGGATGAAGAACAAATGCGCGGGCTGATCAGCGAAGCAACCTTTCTTTGTCTGGAAAAACTGGGGGCCTTCACAGACGCCGAACCTGATTCCGAGGCGCACTGATGTACATTAAAGACTTTTTCATCAATGGTTTCGGCATTTTTTCCGCCCAATCCGTTTCTGATCTGGAAAACGGTCTGAATATTTTTTACGGACGTAATGAAGCCGGAAAAACCACCTGCCTTGAGTTTTTACGCGCCATGCTCTTTGGTTTTCCGCGTATGCATGCGACATACTACCCGCCTCTGCGCGGCGGCGCGCACGGCGGCAGCGTAACCCTTAAAAGCGATTCGGACAGCATACTGCACATAGAACGCCGTCCCGGGAAAAACGGTTTGCTGCTCACGAATGAGCATGGCCTGGCCGTGAATGCGGAAAACCTGGTCAGGCTCATGCAGGGCGTTACCCGTCAATTGTATGACAGCGTATATGGATTCGGGCTTAGCGAACTTCAGGAACTGAAAACCCTGAGCAACCCGGAAGTGCAAAACGGCTTGTACGGCGCTTCGTTCGGACTGGTTTCCCGGACCGTAAGTCAGGCGCCTGCGGCCCTGCAAAAAGAGATGCAGGATATTTACCGGGCTGGCGGCTCCACGCAGCCCATGGCCCTGCGCATTAAAGAACTTGAGCGAATCAGCCTTGAACTGAAACAAAAGCGCGCCGGAATTGAACAATACAACGAACTTGCGAGCCGCCATGAAACGCTGTGCGGGCAATCCGAAGTCCTGCGGCATGAGTTGGAGACGCTTGAGTTTCGCAAACGCACCCTGCGCCGCCATCTTGAACTTAGAGACACATGGAAAGAGCATCGCGAACTTCTGCACCGTCTCAGTCTTATTCCTGAAAGCAACGCGCCCTTTGCCACGGACAGCCTGGAACGGCTTGAGCGGCTGTGCACGGAAAAAGAAACGCGCGCTCTGGATCTTGACAGAATTGCGGCCCGAATAGACCGCATCCGCGAAGAAATCGAGCAAACATGCCCGCAGCTTGGCATTCTGGAAAACGAATCTCGAATACAGGCATTAATCGAGGCTAAAGCCGCTCTTTTGAAACAAATTGAAGAACGCCCCCAATGCGCCGCGGAACTGGAGCAAACCCGCGACGCTCTGCGGGATATTGCCGCAAACCTGGGACCGGAATTTGACGCTGCGCGTCTCGACAGCTTTGACGCCTCTGTAACGGCGCTTGACCGTCTCGACCGCTTTGAACAAGCTTTAAGCGACGCCGAAAATACGTTCAGGGCCGCGCAAGACCGGGAAAAACTCCAGGAAAACGCGCTACTTGAGGCTGCACGGGAAAAGAAACAGGCGGAACTTCTGCTTGCGCCTGAAAAAGGGCCTGACGGCAACGTTCTGATCACAGACAACGCCCAGCCCCTGATACATGCCCGCGGCGCCATTGAACACTGCGCCCGGAGCATCCCCGACCTTCGCGCGACAGTGGAGCGCGGCCGCGCGGAATTGACCTCTCTGTTTCACGAATTAGGCGATGGGTGGACTCCGCATCGTGTGGAAAACTTTGATGTCTCAACGGCGTTTCGCGCCCGGGCCGGAGAACTGGAACGTGCGCTCACACGCGCCCGACGCTTTTATGACGATGCCGCTCTAACGCACGCCCGCGCAGAATACGCCTGGACCGGGCTTAAGGAACGGCTCGCCGCGCTTGAAAACGGCGCGACAGGCACAGGGTTCGGCGCGCGCGTCCTTTTGCCGATTCTGTCCGGATGCGGCGCGGCGGCAGGCGCCATTCTGCTCATCCTGGGAATTGTTCAAAAACACGGAATATCGTTATTTCTGGAAAACCGGCTCGCCGCTTTTATTCCGGGCGGAATGCTGTTTCTGGCCGGTCTGACGGGCTTTGGGGCATGGGCTCTGTTGCGGGCCAGCCGAAATAACAGTCGGGAAACCCAGCTCAGGGAAAATCTGGAAGCAGCCCGGCGCGAACAGGAACGCGCCCAAATGCAGCTCGACGAACAGGAAGCGACGCTCAAAACGGCTGAAGGCAACTGGATGCGATGCATCGGCGCCATATGCCCGGAAGCCGGCTATTCCGTTGAGACCGTCCTTGAACTGATACGCAAGATAACAGCCCTGAAAGGCCTGAACCGGGAGCTTCTGCCGCAGGCCGCGCGCCTGAAAGAGCTTGAGACCACGCTTGCAGGATATGCCCAGGATTTGGGATGCGAACCGACCCCGGAATCCGTGCTCAAAGCTCTGGACAAGCTTGACGCCGCGTTTCGAAACAGACAAAGCGCGCTGGACAATCTGGCCCGCGCAAATGAACGTTTGGAGCATGTGCGCGCGACCCTTGACAAGGCTGGAAAAGAAACGATTGCCGCGCGCCGAAGCCTGGATGAACTCATGAACAGATGGCGGCAGTGGCTTTCCGAACTTGGTTTGAACATGGGGCTTCTCCCGTCGTCCGTCCGACGCATCTTTGCCGAAGTCATACGCGCGCGCGAGCTCATGAACAAAGCGCGACGCCTTGAACAAAGACTAAGCGACCTTACGCTGGCTGTGCAGCATTGCAAAGACACGCTCGACAGCATCCCGGGCTGCGCCAACTATGCGGATGAAAGCCCTGTCCGACGGATTGACGCGCTGGCGGCGACGTTACGCGCGGCAAAAGATGCAGCCGTGCGGCAACAAGAAAAAACGCGCGCGATGGATGAAGCCGTCATGCTTAAAGAAGAATGCATACGACGTCTTGAAGCGGCTGAAAATGCGCTCTCACGCCTTCTGGCCAGCGTGGGGGCTCCAAATGCCGAACATTTCCGGGCGGCTTTCGAATCATGGCGGCGCAGAAAAGAACTTGCCGCGCAATGCGAGGAGTTGCGCGCACGCCTTGAAACAGGCGCGGGCGAAGGCGGTCTTGCAGCATTGCAAGCCACGCTCAACCGCTTTGAAGAAAATCTGAATGCCGAGCCTGAAACGGAATTGCACGATCTTGAGCTTGCGTGTGCAGAAAGCGCAACGCGGTACCAGGAATGCCTGGAAGAAAAAGGCGGCGTGGCTGCAAAATTAAGGGATATGGAGCTGCATGGGGATGAGGGCCGGCTCCACAGGGAAAAAGCCGAACTGCGCGCCGAAATTGAAGCGCTTGCCAAGCGTTGGAGCGCCCTGGCCCTTGCGCGGCATTTCTTGCTCAAAGCCAAGGCAAAATATGAACTCGAACGCCAGCCTGAGGTCATGCGCGAGGCCGGAGAACTCTTCTCCAGCATGACCATCGGAAAATACAAAGGACTTGTGCCCACCGGCGCGGATGCGCAACTTGCCGTGCTCATGGCTTCAGGCGGCGTCGTGCCATGCGCAAGCCTTTCGCGCGGCGCGCGTGAACAGCTTTTCCTGGCCATGCGTATGGCCTACATCCGGGACCATGGGCGTCATGCCGAACCTCTGCCGGTCATCATGGACGATATCCTGGTCAACTTTGATCCGGAACGGGCATACCGCACCGCGCAATCTCTGGCAAACCTTGCGGAAAACCAGCAGGTGCTCTTTTTTACCTGCCACCCCCGCATAGCGGAACTGTTAAGCGCCTTTAAACACAAGGCGTTTGAAATAGAAGACGGCGTCATACACGAAAAAAAATAGCGCAAGACGCTTTTCAACCCGGAAAAAATGCATAGCGCCACGCATTGACGTAATTAAAGATTCCTCAGCATGCTCTGATTGGCGAAAGACAATTCTTCAAATCTGTTTGCGTCAACCGCATACGCCCCGAAATCCATGGAATTGGTGAAGTCAAAGGCAAGATTTTTGTTCAAGAAAAACATAAGCGCATCTAAAAAAACACAAAGACGCGATTGGCGAGCTTGCTATGGCCTTTCTTCCTTGCCGCGCCGCCTGCCGGGAAAAACAATTTTACAATAACCAATCTACCAAGCGTCAAATATAGCGGATACCATACAACGCCAAAAAACAAAAAGTGTGCCACATGTAAGCATTTGTTTTCTCTAGTTTAAAAAAACTCTAATTTCAAAATATGTTACGTGTGCAAATATCGTCTTACGAGCGTATTGCATTAAAAAAATAAAAGATATCCGAAATAGATAAAAATTTTCAGGATCTGCGCCCGCAACCAGGCAATGGGGAGAATCCACGCTTAAAAATAAGAAGGTCCGCCTGGCTCTGAGCCTTGCGGACTTTCATAACGTTTTGGCGGATATATATTGGCGGAAGCGTGCAGGAGTCGAACCTACCGACGAAATGCCATCCGTCCACCGGTTTTGAAGACCGGGCGCCGCACCGGCGACAATACGCTTCCAAAACGGGTTATATAGGCGACACCAGCGCGCGTCAATACGGCGTCTCCAAAGCCTTAAAGACGTTTACCCTATCCGGGCCGCAAGTTCCTTCGCTGGAATAAGCCCTGTGGCCGCGGCGGAAACAATGTTCCCCGCGACGCCTGGTCCATCGCCAGCCACAAACAATCCTTTCAACGCCGTTTCAAGATTGCCGTCCGTTTCCACCTGAGTTGAAAAAAACTTGATTTCCGGCGCGTACAAAAGGGTTTCCTCATTAGCCACGCCCGGAACCACCTTATTAAGCTGCGCCAAGCCCTGGAGAAGATTGGCGACAATTCGTTCCGGCAAAGCCATGGCGATATCGCCCGGAACCACATTTTTCAAGGTCGGCTCAATATACCCCTTGTTAATCCGATTCCAGGTGGAACGCCGGCCGCGCGTTAAATCTCCAAAACGTTGAAGCAGGGGTTTGCCGCCGCCGATTAGAGTCGCCAGTTTGCCTATGGCTGTCCCGTAGCCCTGATTATCCGACACAGGATCAGTAAGCACGACTTTGGAAAGAAAGGCGAAATTCGTATTCTCCGATTTCACCCGCCGATACGCATGACCGTTTACGCACACAAATTCCTGATAATTTTCAAGAGCGATAAACCCTTCAGGGTTGGTGCAAAAAGTGCGGGTCTGATCGTCGTATTTTTCCGTCTGCACAAAAAAGGTGGGATCATAAATTATATTGGTGACATCGGCCATGATATCTTTATGCACTTCCACGCGCACCCCGACTTCAATGCCGCGCTGACTCATATTCAGACCAAACTGTCGCGCAATTTTGCCAAGCCATTGCGCCCCAACCCGGCCCGGCGCGAGAATGACCGCCTTTGCCTGATACGTGCCCTTGTCCGTAACCACTCCCTGCGCCCGGCCATTTTCCGCGAGCACGGCCTCCACGGTTTCTCCGGTATGAATGGTTACGCCTTTGTCCCTAAGATACGCGCACATGTCCTGAATGTGCGCCGGCAGGCAATCGCTTCCAAGATGCTTTTGGCGTATAAGCAAAAGGTCTATGCCATGCATCTTGGCGCGTTTGCGCAATTCTCTGGCCGCCGCCATGTCTGACGGATAAACCGGCGCATCCATACCGAACCGGTTAAACACCGCCTCGGTCTCCATGATCAAAGACTCAGCTTCGGACCGGCTCATAAACTGAGTCAAGTCCGTCTTGCCAAGTTTGTGAATATAATTCAGCTTGCCGTCGGAAAAAAGACCGCCTCCGCCTATTCCGGAAAGGATATGACAGGGATTGCACCGCGCGCACTTCTGCGTCTTTCCAATCGGGCAACGCCTCTGCCCTACCTCCAGACCTTTCTCGATAAGACACGTTGAAAGACCGGTATGCTCCGCAAGATAATACGCGGCAAACAAGCCGGCCGGGCCGCCGCCGACAATAATGACGTCAAACACGCTTTCGGCCATGACGCTCCTCCACTCATTCAAAGCCATTGCCGGCGAAGCCGCACGCAGTGCCGCCCCAAGGTCCACGCAGGCCGCAAGGGTGCGCCGACGCAAAAGCCGCACAATGCGGCTTGGCGTATTCACCCAAACTTCAGAAAAAATGCCTGCCTTTGGTTCGCCCTCAGGCTTTTTCCGCTTTCGGCGGCTTCGCGACAGGTTTGGGCCGCTCCTGCATGACCTTGGTTCCGGCGGCCACGTCGTGCGTAACCCATACATTCCCGCCAATGGTCGCCCCTTTGCCGATGGTAATGCGCCCCAGGATGGTCGCCCCGGCGTACACGGTCACATTGTCTTCCAAAATTGGATGACGCGCGATGCCTTTTATGAGCGTGCCGTTTTCGTCTTTGGGAAAGGACAACGCCCCAAGGGTGACGCCCTGATACAGACGGCAGTTGTCGCCGATGATGCATGTTTCTCCAATCACCACGCCAGTTCCATGGTCAATGAAAAACTGTTTTCCGATGGTTGCGCCCGGATGAATGTCGATGCCTGTCTTTGAGTGCGCCATTTCACTCACAATACGGGGAATAAGCGGCACCTCAAGGTCATACAGTGCGTGAGCAATGCGGTGATTGATCATGGCCGTAATGCTGGGATAACAGAATATGGTTTCGCCCGGCGAACGTGCAGCCGGATCGCCTTCATAGGCCGCCTGCACATCGGATGCAAGCAGAGCGCGAATTTCAGGCAGCTTTTGCAAAAAGGCCATGGCCATATCCCTGGCCGTGCTTTCGCAGGTTCCGCATTCCGCCGCAAAATCCGCGCAGGAAAAACAGGCTCCCCGTTTGATCTGTTCCGCCAAGATACGGTAAATGCTGTCCAGATTGGCCGACATGTGGTACCGCATGGATTCCACACGCACCTGTTCCGGACCGTAAAAACCAGGGAACAAAGCCGCACGGAGCCGCCCCATCAACTCCTCAAGCGCCTCAAGCGACGGCATGGCCGCGTCATGCAGGGGGCTGTGGTATACGGCCTCGTACGACTCCGGACGGCACAGCGCCTCAACGACAGCGTCAATCTGGGCGATGCGGGTAGGACGAATTTCTTTTTTACTCATGAAGGCTCCTTGATCAGAACAAAGAACATGAGGCAATCTGTTCCGGATAGACTCCAAAAGAAAAGACTCTTGCCGTCATGCTCTAGTTTTTGGGGAACAGCTCTGTACTGATATACCGGTCCGCGCTGTCGCAGACAATGGTCACAATACGCTTGCCGCGCATTTCCGAATGACGGGCAAGTTCCACCGCGGCAAACACGTTCGCTCCGGAAGAAATGCCGCAGGAAATGCCTTCCTCGCGCATCAAACGCCTGGCCATGGCCAGGGCTTCCCGGGTGGGCACGGCGATCACGCCATCGACCACGTCCGGCTCATACACCTTGGGAATAAAACCTGCGCCGATGCCCTGGATTCCGTGCATGCCGGGTTTGCCGCCGGAAAGCACGGCCGATTCCGACGGCTCAACCGCATATACGCGCATCATGGGATTTAATTCCTTGAGACGGGCCCCTGTTCCAATCACAGTCCCGCCGGTCCCGACGCCAGCCACAAAGGCATCCACTTTGCCCTCCGCATCGCGCCAGATTTCTTCGGCTGTGGTTTTCCTGTGCGCTTCAGGGTTCGCAGGGTTGACGAACTGCCCGACCAGCACGGCCCCCGGCGTTTCAGCCACAATGCGCTCAGCTTGCGCCACAGCGCCGGCCATCCCCTCTGACGCGGGCGTAAGCGCCAAGGTAGCGCCCATGCCGGAAAGCATGGCCCGGCGTTCCAGACTCATGCTTTCCGGCATGGTGAGCACCAGTTTCCAACCGCGCACAGCGCAGACAAAAGCAAGACCGATGCCGGTATTGCCGCTTGTCGGTTCCACCAGGATGGTATCCTTGCCGATGAGGCCCCGGGCCTCCGCATCCGCAAGCATAAACAACGCAGCCCTATCCTTCACCGAGCCGGAAGGATTTCGGGACTCAAGCTTGACTACAACTTCCGCCTGCGCGCCCTCTGTGACCCGATTCAGGCGTACAAGAGGCGTATTGCCCACCAGGGCAAGCATGTTTTCTGCTATCATGACCATACTTCTTTATTTTACGTTTCAAGCCATTGTGCTCTCCATCTTTTGACTGCCTTCCAGCCGGCGAATGGATCGCGGGTGGCCCATCCATGAGGGACAACAGTATAAACAGGGACATCATGACTTGCCTGACCAGGCTCAAAACCCGGAAGGGGAGGCCAAACCTCCCCCCAAAACAGATAGTAGTGCGCCCCAAATCCATTTTTTCAGGGCGAAACAGATATCACTGCCCGCAAATACGGGCGTTGCCGCACCCTTCGCAGGCATCTTTGCCGGCCTGTTCCATTTGCCTTGCATGCGCGGCAAAAGGCGATATTTCGCGCAGTCGGGCGATAATCGACGGCATCACACGCAATACCGCGTCAATCTGCCCGTCTGTGGTGTACCGCGAAAGCGAAAACCGAATGGAGCCGTGCGCAAAGGTGAAGGGCACGCCCATGGCCCGCAGGACATGAGAAGGCTCAAGGCTGCCTGATGTGCAGGCCGAGCCGGAACTGGCGCAGATGCCATGCTCGTCAAGAAGCAGGAGAATGGCTTCGCCTTCAACATATTTAAAGGCGATTGAAGAGGTATTGGGCAAACGGTTTTCCGTATCGCCGTTGACGATGCAGTCGGATATGCGTTCAAGAAGTCCGTTTTCCAAACGGTCGCGCAAAACGCGCACCCGCGTGCGCTCCTCGTTCATGTATTTTCCGGCAAGCTCGCAAGCTTTGCCAAGCCCCACAATATAGGGCGAATTTTCCGTGCCCGCGCGTCGGCCGCGTTCCTGATGTCCGCCTTTGAGCAAAGGCCGCACCGGGGTGCCCTTGCGCGCGTACAAAACCCCCACGCCTTTGGGGGCGTTCAACTTGTGCCCCGACAAGGCCAAATAATTAACCGGCATGTCGGCCAAAGAAAACGGCGTCTTGCCCACAGCCTGCACCGCATCTGTATGGAACAAAACGCCCCGTTCCGCGGCAATGGCCGCTATTTCCGGAATAGGATACATATTTCCGGTCTCATTATTGGCATACATGACGCTCACAAGCGCTGTGTCCTTGCGGATTGCGGCGCGCAACTCGTCAAGATCCAAGCGGCCTTTGGCGTCCACGCCAAGATAGGTCGCTTTATACCCGCGCTTCTCCAGATACTGAACCGTATTCAGCACTGCCGGATGCTCCACACGGGTGGTGACAATATGCTTTTTATCAGGCTGAGCCAAAAGCGCGGACTGAATCGCGGTATTGTCGCTTTCCGTACCGCAGGAAGTAAAAATGATCTCCTCAGGGTGGGCTCCAAGCAAAGCCGCGACCTGCTCACGCGCGGCCGCGATATATTTTCCAACCTGGCCGCCGAAACTGTGCATGCTTGAGGCATTGCCGTACATGTCTCCAAAAAAGGGAAGCATCGCTTCAACCACTTCCGGGGCAACCATGGTCGTTGCATTGTTGTCCAAGTAAATCACATCGCTCATGCCCCCACCTCTTCAACCACAATATCCTGGTCCACATGGTCGCGCAAAGTCTGCTCGACCAAATTTTTAACGGTCACCTGACTTGACGGGCATGAAGTACAACGCCCACGCAAGGCCACCCGCACAGAAAGCCCGTCCACGTCCACAAGTTCGATATCGCCCCCATCCTGCTCCAGTCTGGGGCGGATTTCCTCATCAATGGTTTTCATGATGAGCTGCATACGCTGAATATTGGTCATTTTCTTTTTTGAAACCGGTTTTAGCTCCACAAGCTTTCCATCTGTTCCCGCGCCGTTTTCTTCTTCAAGAATGCGCCGGATTTCCGGAATGCACATGCCGCACGCCCCGCCGGCCTTGGTGTAATGTGTTACTTCCTCTACCGTGGCGAGTCTGTTTTCCCGAATGGCCCGCCGGATAGTCTCCTCTGTAACCCCAAAACACCGGCATATGATTTTTCCGCCGTGTTGCCCATCTCCTACAGATTTTCCCCGATACTGATTAATAGCCGCGGCAAGCGCCTCTTCTCCCATCACGGAACAATGCATTTTTTCCTTGGGCAATCCGCCCAGATATTCGGCAATATCTTTGTTCGTGACTTTAAGCGCTTCATCAAGCGTTTTTCCAATGATCAGTTCAGTCAACGCGGAACTTGAAGCAATGGCGCTTGCGCACCCAAACGTTTGAAACTTTGCGTCCGTAATGCGGTCGCTTTCTCTGTCAATTTTCAAATAAAGCTTCAATGCGTCTCCACAAGCAAGACTTCCCACCTCGCCCACAGCGTCCGCATCCTCTATCGCTCCCACATTGCGCGGGTTCAAGAAATGCTCGCGCACTTTCGCCGTATAATCCCACATGGCGCCCTCCGTACTCGTTAAAGCCATGTTCATGGTTCATGTCGACTGCCTTTTACGCCTCAGACAAGGAAGAGAATTTTTGCCGGGGGGGAAGAAAGGGAACGCTTCCCGCTCTTCCCCCCCGGATTCTCCATGCCGGCGGGCTTCCTCAAGGAAAACCGCCGGACTTTTTCCATACGCGCGACGCGCGCAATGAGTTTTTTGCGTCGTCGCGCCAGGACTCGCAATTTCCGTGCCCACGCGCCGAAGCGTCGTCACCAGCGCATCCAAGCTCAAGGCAAGACGCGATCCCTTGTACCCGCCGCGAGCCCGGTTCGGATTCCAACACAGCGGGCATGTTGATTTTTTCCACGCGTGATGCGCTGAAACAAATCCCTGTCGATCCCGCCCATACAGGCTACGAGCCCTTGGCCATCCTGTCAATGCCGGGAAGCTTCCGAACCGCAAAATCAATCACTTATGCTGGGAAAAAACAAATTCTACAGAGGATTGTTGACAAACCGGGCTACCGCCTGATATCTTTACCTTTCAGTTTTACCGGAAGCCGGACGGCGGCGTCACCTGCCAACCCCGTCAGGTCCGAAAGGAAGCAGCGGTAACAGACTGCGTCGGGTGTCCGGCTCCCAAAAACCCTGAGGTCAGATGACTTCAGGGTTTTTTCCTTTTCCCGCCTCAAATAAGAACCTTTTACGCAGGGCCTGTGGAGTTGCGGCCGGCGTTGTCGCGCGGAAGTCGACTCTTTTCTCACAAAAGAAGCCGACTTACCTCAAAAACAGCAACCTTCCCCGCGCATATTATAAGTCCTTTCAGTGCATGGTCAACCCGCGTTCCCCGTGTCTCCTCCAAAAAACGCGTGTCGGAATCCTCTTTGATTGTAGAGGATCCCGACACGTTCAAAAATCACCCAAAAAATCTAATAAAATCTGCAATTACAGAAAACCAAACAACTTCCATAAGGGAATTTCAACCAGTAGAACCAAAATAAAAGGAATGACGCTCAGCGGCAGCCCCAGGCGCAAAATGTCCTTGTCGGTAAATCCGCCCTGTTTCTCGCCCACACCCACCAGGATATTCATATGATGGAAGGGTAAAAGATACTGACTGTACACCACAGTAAAGCAGAAAAGCGCGGGAATGAGTGGATTCAGCCCGGCCTTGACGCCAAACGCCACAAACGCGGGTATCGTGACGCTCAACACTGCCATAACGCTGCCTATGCACATGTGCAGAATAATGCCCACAACCGCGATAATGGCTCCGAACAGGAAAATATTGTCAGGCGCGACAGAAGGCAGAAAAGAATTTGCTAGCCACATGTTCATTCCCGAAATATCGCCAACCTTTCCGATACTCAAGGCTGCGAGCACAAACAGTAAAATCCCGAGGGGCACATCATTCCACGAAGCAGGCCCCACAGCACCGCCGACAAAGGGAAGGGCCATGAAAATCGCTGTGCCGATGCTTACCCATCCGGGATGAATCCCGTGCAGCGATTCCGTCATCCAGCCGACAACTGTAACTACGCACCAGAAAAGCGTGCGCCACTCAACAGGCTTAACCGGACCCATTTCAGTCAGCGTTGCGAGCATGCGCTCCTTGTTGGGTTGAAAATTGCCTCTGGGTTTATAAATTTTAAGATGCACAAAAATGGTTATCAGCGTGGCCACGATGCCGGGAATGCTCATATACTGCACCCAACCGACCCAACCCAGGCTCTGGCCGGACATACCAATAGCCATCATGCTCAAAACGCTGTCGCCGGTAAGCAGAATCAACGAAACCGGAACAGAGCCGGCAAACACGGCAACCCCCAAATTCACGATATCAGGCGTAGGCATTTTGGCGTCCTTGGCAAGGATGACCAGAACCGACATGATAAGAAAACTGCGCGCAAACGACAGGGGAATGAAAATACTAAGCAAAAAGCCCAAAACATATGCTCCGATAATCAAGCTTGTATAGGAGCGGATATATCTTGTTGCATAAATATATGCCAGACGCTTGCCCAACCCGCTGCGGTTCACGGCAGAGGCCATGATATAGCTGCCGATAATCAAATACATCATGGGTGTGGTCCACATGCCAAGGACCACTGCCGGCGGCGCGACTTTAAAAACAATATACCCAAGAAGCAAAAGAAGTGATGTATAGCCCGGATGCATGACCCCCCCGGTCCACCAGAACACGGCAAGAAGGCTCATGCCCATACAACGTCTTCCTTCCGGGGACAACCCCGGAATGTCCACAATGAACAAAACGGCGGCGCAGACAATGCCAAGGATCAAAGTTATGAGTTTTTTTTCATAGGAAAACCCCTTTTCAAAAAATATCCCTTGGCGCGCGGCCCGGCCTTCAACACAGACCGCGCGCATTTCAAGACGTCCAAGGTTTGCGCGCTTTCATGACCCTGACGGGACTATCCCGCTCAAACGCACAAAACCTGCTCGCCGCTTACGGCGCTTTCCGGCATGAAACGGCAGAGTTAGGGCTTTGGGGTTTTCGCCAACACATACTTGTTTAAATTCACGTCGCGGAATGCCACCCGTCTGAATCGTTCGGTTACGGGTACAGGACAGGTGCAATCAAAACCAATTTTGTTGACAAGACCGTTTTTGACCATAGGATTCAATTCATGCCCATATGAGCCGCGCACAATCACCAAATCTTTTTCCGGGTCAAAGCGCGTGGAAAGAGCCCACTGGACCTCATCCTGACTGAAGATATCCACATCTGAATTCACCACAGTCACCACCTGCAAAGGCGGAAACGCGGCAAACGTGGCCATGATAGCCTGCTTGGCAAAACCGGGCGCCTTGGGATCCATCTGCACCACAGCGGTGTATATGCCGCTAGGCATATACACATTTGAAATGCCCGACATCTGCTTGGAAATAGTGTCATAAATTGAAGCTTCCCCAGTCAGACCAACGCAGTTATAAACTTCCATTCCCGGCAACAGGCTGTGAATAATGGGATTTTCACGTCGGGTAATGGCCTTGATGTTCACCACCCAGCGTTCGTCCTGCTCGCCGTAGTAGCCGGCGACCTCGCCAAAGGGACCTTCAGGCTCGCGCGTATAGGGCAGAATTTCGCCTTCAATGATATACTGCGCGTCCGCAATCCCCTCAGGAGCAACCGTTAAGCTTTTGCTCAGGCGCACAGGTTCCCCCAGAATAACAGAAGCTATGCCCAATTCATCCGCATCCAAGGGAGCAGCGCCGCTGGGGCTAATGGCAGCCATGACAACCGCGGGCGAAACGCCGTTGTTGATGGTGATTTCAAGAGGCTTGCCCCGGCTTTCCGCACGCTCATAGTAATCGCGCAGGTGACGTCCCTTATCCATGAGCATAGTCAAACGATTGGGACCAGTGACCATAAAGCGGTGAATCGAAGCGTTGCGTACGCCGGTATCCGGATCCTTAGCGATAACCACGCTGTTGGATAAATAATGGCCGCCATCTTCCAGCGCCAAAATGGGGGTGGGCAAGGCGGTCACATCCACAGGATCAAGGCGCACTTCCTGGGCTGGTGCGTTTTCCGCAATAACCGGTTCAACTTCCGCGCTCCCGGCCTTAGCCCTCCACTCCGCAAAGGCCTGGCCAATGTAAAAAGGAAGATCCCGTGCGCTCTTGCCGAATATCTTGCCCAAATTATCTCGCGACCACATAAGCCCAATCAGCACAGGAAAATCAAATCCCTTGGGTTTTTCAAAAAGCAGCACCTCCCGGCCTTCCATTTTCTTTGCAATGCCGGCCAGCTCATATTTCATATCCACTTCACTTTTTACCCTGACCAAGCGTCCATCCTGTTCCAAAATTTCCACACAAGCCTGTAAATCGCGCATGTTTTTCTCCTTATATTTTTTGGATGTTACAATGAATGGCGATAATGCACCTGTACATAGCAAAAGCTCTGCCAAACCAGCGGCAAAAAAGCAGTGAACCAAAAAAATATAACCTATTGATATTTTTATATAAAAAAGACGGGCCTCCAAATGAGCCCGTCACGATTTTCTTATTTTTAAGACAAAACCCTGCAATTTATCTTGATTTTTAGATTTTTTTTACAATATCTCATTAACGAGACATTTAACAGGGGAGTATCCCATGTCTGAAACGGCCCGACTCCGCACGGCAAAGCTGGCAGCACTCATTGTAAGACTTCCGGAAGCCCACCCCAAGGTGTTGAAGGATCTTTCAGGTTGGAATCAAGAACAACTCAATGCAGCCATAAAAGCACTGCAACAAGAACAGCTCATCGAAAAAAAAGCGGGGCTTTTCTTTGCTCCAGACCAATACCGACTTGCTCAGGCAGCCGCGCAAAACAGAGGCGGTTTTCTCTTCAAGGAAAAGGAAGGCTCCTTTTTTGAATTTCTTTCTCTTGAAGAGGATGAAAAACATGAGGCAGCCACGCGTGTGCTGCTGGAACTGCACGGCCGCCTGCGCTCAAGCGGGCGGGAAGCATCGCCGGCTTTGCTCTTTCATCTCTTTCTGCAAAAACTCACCAAGCTGATTCCAGATGAAAACGACAGTCAGGGAAAACGATTTTTTATTGATTTGTGCATTGATATCCAGCCAGGGTTTTATGCAAGGCCAGATGACTTGCAACGCTTCCTGTATTTTTTGCAACAAGCGCGAACCATGGCCCAAAGTCTAGGAGACCGTCGCAGCGAACTACTACTGCATCTTGCGCTTGGCGCCACAAGCCTGCAATGTCGTTCCCAGGCATACCGTCCTGACATCCGAAAAATCATGCAGCAAGGAGCGGACACGGTTCAAAAACTGGGAGACATGGATATCATGTCCCGCGTGGCGCCCTATATGTATTCCTATAATTTCTTTTGCGGCGACTTTCAGCGAATCCTTGGCAGCGCTTCCTTTTTGCCTGTTGAACAAGCACCGGGCAACGGCGTCAATCGACATATTGAGGGAACAAGGATTCTCTTCCGCAGTTCCTGCCTCGCAGCCATGGGAAAATTTTCCCAAGCTGTGGAGATGCTGCAGCAATCCACCTCCAGTCCCTTCTTAATGGAATCCGATGATATCAGCCTGCTTTTGCGCATCCATCTCGCCTTTCTGCTCCTTGCCAGCGGGCGCATGTCCGAGGCTCGTCCATTTATTGAAGAAGCCCGCCGTGCCATTGACAAGGATCCGTTCGATTTCTGCCATACAGGAGTCGCCGGAGCCGAGGCCTACCTGCATTATTTGCAGGGCAATATACAAGAATCCTACGCCATATATCTGCAGGCGGCCAGGGAGTCCACCCAAAAGGGCACCGCGTTCTGGCCGCTCTATTTTGCGCCGTGGTTTCTGGAAATGTGCGTCCGATATCGCCGGGAGGGCTTGCCGGCTCTGCCGGGCAAGGAAATCGACGATGTGCTCTTTTTTCAGACCAAAGGCGTCTCCCGCATGATTCAGGCTGTGGCCATGCGCCTGAGTGCGGAAAACATGCTGTTTGAAAACAACGGCAACATTGAGGCATGTAAAGATTTATGCCAACAGGCTCTGGCCATAGCCCAAAGCATAAATACGCCGGGGGAGACAGCCAAGCTGCATTGTCTCATGGCGCGGCTGCTGCTACGCGAAAAAGATCGAAACGAAGCGCGCAAGGAGGCGTTCAAGGCGGCTCACGCGCGGGCACAAACCCAAGAAGCCATCCCCTGGCCGGATGAACTAAGCGCCTTGGGGGTTATACCGCAAAGCAATGGAACCCTGGACGTCAAAGCAACGGACAACAGGCTCGCACGCTATATCAAGGCCATGCTTGCGGTTAATTCCGCAGGCAGCCTAGACGAGGCATATAACAATATTGTTCGCATCTCCACCACGGAACTGGGCATGGACAAAGGTGGTCTTTTCGCGCTCCGGGCAGGCAATAATGAGTTGCAGCAACTTGCATGGCATCAGGTAAACCCACTGGACCAGCCTCTGCTCAACTTCACTGCCCTGCAAAAGGCCGTTGCCTCCAGGCCACGCGTTATCCGTATTCAGGATAAGGACAAGCAGGGAAACGCGCGCTTCATCCGGGCTTGTCTCATTCCTTTTTACTGCGACGACAACACCGCTTATGTATTATTTCATGAAGTCTGCGGCCCTATAGATGAAACTACGTTCATGGATGAATCCTTTCTTGAAAGCATTGCCGAAACCCTCTCCGAAGTGCTGGTCAATGTGCGCAGGGTCTGCGCAAAAATCAACGAATACCGCGTTGCAGTAAGCCAGTCCGGAGCCCGTGAAGAAATGTCGGGAATTATCTACAGCGGTCCCGAAATGGAAACTGTTCTCCGCCAGGCCCAATCTGTGGCGGAAACCGATGCTCCAGTGCTGATCATGGGGGAATCAGGAGTAGGCAAGGAATTGGTCGCGCGCTACATCCACCGGCAAAGTAAACGTAGCGGAGCATTTATTGCGGTGAATCTTTCCAGCATTCCAGGTGAACTTTTTGAATCGGAACTGTTTGGACATGAAAAAGGAGCTTTTACCGGGGCGCACAGAAGCAAAGTGGGTTTTTTGGAACTCGCCCATCAGGGAACTGTTTTTTTTGATGAAATAGGCGACGTTTCTCTGCGTTTTCAGGTTAAACTATTGAGGGTTCTTCAGGATAAGCACTTTTCCCGCGTAGGCGGACGCCAGTCCATTAAGTCTGAATTTCGACTTATCTGCGCCACAAACCGCAACATAAAAGCACTTATTGAATCCGGGGATTTCAGGGAAGATTTTTTTTACCGCATCTGCGTCGTGCCGCTGCTTGTGCCGCCTTTGCGCAGTAGGCCTGGAGACATTCTGCACCTGACCGAACACTTTCTCAAAGTCTTTGCCCGCCACCACAACCGTTCCATACCAAACCGTCTAAGTGTGGCTCAGGCGAATATGCTCCTAAACTATTCTTGGCCCGGCAATATCCGCGAGCTGCGTAATATCGTGGAACGGGCAGTCATCCTGCATCACGGAGGTGAAGTGCATTTTTCCATCCCCACCTCCAAATCCGAAAAAAGGCAACAGCCCGTAACACTTCCAGACATTCCGACCTGGCTGAACCAAACCCGGCCGCTCTACCCAACCCATCTTCCCACAAATACGAACACACCGGCCCACCCCCTGCGTTCCGACATGCTCGGACCTGCGGATTTCTTCCAAACACTCCCTTCCCTGGAAGCCGTCCGCGCATACTATATCCGTTATGTACTGGAAAAAACCAAAGGCATTGTCGACGGGCCGCATGGCGCGGCTGAAATTTTGGGGCTTTCACGCGCCTCGGCATATAAGGCACTCAAAAAATACAATATCATCGCAAAAAAAATCAGGAGCTCCTAACCTCGCATTTCCAACGGCCAAGGTATGAAACATGCCCTTCCGGCGCAAATAACTCCCTTTTTTATGCAACTAGTGAAGAAAACGTCCGCCCGCGCATCCGCACCCTCCATCGAAGCCGCGCCGCCGGGACTCAAGGCCGCCAGTGTAATCGCGGGGGCCACGCCGTTATTGATGGTTATCTCCAACGGCTTGCCCTGACGTTCCGCACGTTCGTAATAGTCCCGTAAATGGCGTCCTTTATCCATCAACATAGTCAGTCGTCCCGGCCCAGCCACCATAATCCGATTGGAGGGACGCGTTGCGTACCCCGGTATCCGGGTCTTGAGCGATAACCACTCTGTTTGACAGATATGGGCCGCCGTCTTCCAGGGCCAAAATGGAAGCAGGCAACGCCGTCATGTCAACCGGATTAAGACGGATTTCCTGGGCCGGAACTTTTGCGCGACTACAGGCTCAATTTCAGGATTTCCAGGCAGCCATGGATTCAGCGATATAAAACGGCAGTTGCCGCGCGCTTTTGCCGGATATGACGCCCAGATTTTCGCGCGACCACATAAGCCCAGTCAAAACCGGAACATCAAACCCTTTGGGGCGTTCGAAAAGAAGCGCCTCTTTTCCTTCCATCTTCTTGGCTGTCCCGGCAAGTTCATATTCAAGAGCCGCTTTGCTTTTCACTTTTGCCAATCGGCCTTCAGCCTCAAGAATTCGTATGCACGCCTGCAAATCACGCATGGGCTTTCTCTTTTTTTCGCTTCATGCATTGGGCAATGCCGTCGGTTTATACCGCGTCCGCGGCAAACAGCTTGCATGATTCCTTCGTTTTTTTAAAGAAAAAAATACAAAATGATAAATAAAAAAGTCAATTTTATGCACTACAGCAAACAGTAAAAAATCATATGGCAATGCAGCATGTTTGGCGACATATGAAGCGTATATTTTGCAACAGGCTGTTTTGCTATTGGCAAAACGAACAAAAATGATTAAAAGATGCTCATGCATATGGGAAAAGTAAAATATACAAAAGAGTTCTTCAAAAACAAATCAATTTATCATGAGTTGCGTTGCATGTTTTCATATAAACTTGTGGAGACAGCGGCGTGCAGGTAAAGCATGACTGATTTCAACCGCGAAAATCGACATCCGCCTTACCTTGGACTATTCCGCCCAGAATAACGTATGAAAAAACGGCAAATTCGCTCAGATTCATCGTATGCAGACAAAGCAGGTATATGCCCTTATTGAAATCCGTCTCCTAGGCGCACGGCAAACATGCCATATTTCTTTGCTGACCAGAACGACCGGTTCGCCGACACTGTCCGCGCAAACGCGCTTTGCAATGCGGGAGCCCAATTTTCATGAACGGCCGCGTTCGCTTTTGGACAATATTATGATCAACCATTTCCGGCGCGCTCCTGAACTATGAAGATACGCGTCCGCATGCCTTAAGTAAAAACGGCTTAAAAGATTGCCAAAGGCATCGGCAAACAGCCCGCCTTCCGCAACCAACCCCGTCCGCAAGCATTCAAGCCGAAACAGCGCCGCATACGGCTGTCATATTTTTTTAAGAATAGCCAAAGACAGTCATAAACTGAAAAACCATTCTCCGTTATCCGAAAGCAATGGAGATCACCTTTACACAGCAGCAGTAAAAATGAAAAAAACGGCAACTAAATCAGGGATGGGACGAGAGCTTACGGCAATCATTATCGGCGCATTGATGCCGACAGTGGACACAACGATTGTTTCTATCGGCATTGCTTCGCTGATGAAGACATTCAATGTAAGCGAAGCCGCGATTCAGTGGGTTTCCACCGCATACCTGCTGGCGCTTGCCGTAGCCATCCCGGCTACGGGTTGGGCCGAGGAGCGTTTTGGCGGGCGGCGTTGCTGGATAACCGGTCTTGCGCTTTTTCTTGTTGGTTCCATCTTGTGCGCGGCATCACCGGGACTGGCGTCGCTCGTGGCCTGTCGTGTATTGCAAGGGTTCGGCGCAGGCGCGCTTCTTACGTTGCTGACCTCGCTGCCCGTTGAGATTGCACGCAACAGGGGCATCACTGCCGTAGGCGGCATCATGTCCACGGTCATGCTTCCGCTTTCGCTCGGCCCGATTCTGGGCTCAGTGCTGGGCGGCATCGTGCTTTCCGTCGCAAGTTGGCACTGGCTCTTTTTAATCAACATTCCCGTGGGCCTTCTCGCAATCATCTTCTCAATACGCTGGCTTGGGGCTGACGCCGACGGCTTGCGTGGACAAAATCGCCGGCGTTTTGATTTCCTGGGGTTCATTCTCATCGCCGCCGCCATATCGGCGCTTTTGCTTGGCCTTACTGCCGTCTCCCAAGGGGAAAGCCTCAAGCAACTTGATGTATGCGCGCCCATAATTCTGGGAATACTGCTGCTTGCCGCATTCATAGCGCTGCCTTCCACACGCGACCCTGAGCGGACTATCGTCGATATCAGTTTATTTAAATACCGCGCGGTCGCCGTTGCGGCCATTGCCATGTTTTTTGCCGGCGGCACGCTATACGCGGCGCAATTCTTGTTTCCTCTGTTCTGGCAAAGCACGCTTGACACAAGCGCGCTTGATGCCGCCTTGATGCTGTTGCCGCAGGGCATCGGCGCATTGCTCACCCGTACCGCCGCAGGACGCCTGACCGATGCGCACGGCGGACGCGTAGTGGCGACAGGCGGATTTTTAGCCTGCGTCATCACTACTGCGCCCTTTCTGTTTTTAAAAAACCAATCGGGCTCGATTCTTCTGTATATTCTCCTTTTTGTACGCGGACTTGCAATCGGCATGCTTATCGTGCCCATCACCACGTCAGCTTTCCGCGGCCTGTCCGGCAACGCCGTATCGCGCGCCACGGTCATTATTCGAGCCTTTCAACAGATAGGCGGTTCATTCGGCACTGCAATAATTGCCGCCGCCATATCTTCAGCGCCGCAGAGCGCATCACAGATACTTGCCGAAAACCCTGGCTTCATGACGGCATTCATTGTCCTGGTAATGATCTCGGCAGCGGGCGCCGCCGCTTCACTGGCGTTTCCCCATAAAGAAAAATTAAAAAACTAAAACCTGGACCTCCCCCTATCGCTCTAACGCGCAAAAAAACTCAAGGCATAGCACAATCACATAATTATTTATATTTTAACATTTTTTAACAAAACAAACAAAAAGGTTGCTGCCGGCGCTTTAACAAAAATATCTTTCGAACATGATTTCCAACCGCCTTCAATCCAAAACGCCATTCCGTCCAGCGCAAAAGCGCATACCACCTCATATATCGGCATATTTTTCATTTCCGACGCGCATAAAAGACCAAACATCTTTTTTGACATATTTCTATTCTGCGACTATTGAAGAAAACGCCTGTCCGCACGCCCGTGTCCGCCTAAAAGATGCTCCCCTGAATTTGGACACGCAAAAAAATCCGGCGTTCCCTGTGAAAAACGTCAGAGGAAGGCATGCTGACCTATTGGAAAAAAAGGAAAAAAGAGATACAGATGCCCTAACAGGCTAGACCTCTCCCAAATCTGGGGCGCCTCTTTCTTTTTTGCCGACATGATACTGTTCTCTGCCATACCGGCATTTCGTCCTTAACTCGTTAAGCCCGCAAATGAGGCCCATAAAAACCTATGTCAAAAATAATTGATGCCGTTCTGGGCGTATTTTCCAATGATCTGGCCATTGACCTTGGCACAGCCAACACCTGCGTGTATGTGAAAGGCAAGGGCATCGTTCTTCGCGAGCCTTCCGTAGTTGCGGTAAAAAAGGATTCCCGCGGCAACAATGTGGTTCTGGCCGTGGGGCACGACGCAAAACGCATGCTCGGCCGCACGCCCGGCAATATCGACGCTATCCGTCCCATGAAAGACGGCGTCATCGCGGACTTTGAAACCACGGAAGTCATGCTGCGGCATTTCATATCCAAAGTGCACAATTCCCGGCGTCTGGTCAGGCCACGCATCATGGTTTGCGTGCCCACCGGCATCACGCAGGTGGAAAAGCGTGCGGTCAAGGAATCCGCCCAAAGCGCTGGAGCGCGTGAAGTGTATCTTATTGAAGAACCCATGGCCGCGGCAATCGGCGCGAATCTGCCCATTACAGAGCCGACCTCCAACATGGTGGTGGATATCGGCGGCGGAACCACTGAAGTGGCGGTCATCTCCCTTTCCGGCATCGTATATTCCCGGTCAGTGCGCATGGGAGGCGACAAGATGGATGAAGCCATACGCACGCACGTCAAACGGAAATACAACATGCTGATTGGCGATTCCACAGCCGAAGAAATTAAAATAAAAGTCGCATCCGCCTACCCCATGGACCCGGAACAGGAAGTGGAGGTGCGCGGCCGCGATCTTGTAACCGGCATCCCCCAAAACATCACCATCACATCCGAGGAAGTCCGCAAAGCCATAGCGGAGCAAGTGGAAGGCATCGTGCAGGCTGTGCGCATCGCGCTTGAACAAACTCCGCCCGAACTGGCCGCCGACATAGTGGATAGAGGCATTGTGCTCACCGGCGGCGGCGCACTGTTGCGCGGACTTGATCAGCTTTTGCGGGAGGAGACCTCGTTGCCCATCACGGTTATCGACGACCCGCTTTCAACCGTTGTCATGGGCACAGGCCGGGCGCTGGACAACATCCATATTCTCAAGGACGTCTGCATAGATTAACGTGACTCCAAAACGCATATTTCTTTTTTTAACGGTAGCCCTGTTTATTTTTTTGGGGCTGTATACTTGGAACCGGAAAACAGACCACCTTGATTCCGCCGCAAACGCCACTGGTCTTGAAGCGACAGGACTGGTGCTTAAGCCCTATCACTGGATAGTGTCGGAAATAAAGGGAATCTGGGAGAATTATCTCGACCTTGTCGATATACGGGCTGAAAACGACGCCTTGCGCGTCGAGCTGCATGAAAAACAGGAATTAGTCAGTCGCCTGGCCGAAGACCGGGAAGAACTCTTGCGCCTGCGCAAACTTTTCCAGTTTTCCGAACGCCTGGAATGGAATAAAGTAGGGGCGCAGGTCATAGGGCGGCGCATGGGTCCGCTTGCGGTTCTTGAGAGCGTGATGATCGATAAAGGCGTTGCCAACGGAGCTCTTCCAGGCACGCCGGTCGTCACATACCGCGGAGTCGCGGGTAAAGTCCTGCGCGCCGGCGCGCGTTCGTCTACGGTTATGCTCCTCACCAATCCAGGGTTCAAAGTCGCTGTCGTCTCCCAGAGACGGCGGGTTCCGGCTGTTCTTTCAGGCGGCGGCCCCGGCGCCCCGCTTGAGGTAAAATACATCCCCGCGCATGCGGAACTTTTGCCGGGAGAAATGCTCGTCACTTCCGGCGTGGACGGCGGATTCCCCAAAGGCGTGCCTGTCGCCATAGTAACATCCGTAAATCCGCCGGCCGGCAATCCTTTTTTGGCTGTAACCGCCGCGCCCCTGGCTGAAATTGACCGCATGGAAGAAGTCCTCCTGCTTCAACGACCGCCTCACAGCGTCGGCCGGCCGGAAAAGCCCTCGCCGCTTGAAGAAGTCGAGACCGCCGCAAATATGCTTGGAGCGGAATGACGCACTCGCGTGACGTGACGCGCGCATAAATACCGACTGAATGGCTGCCATCTTGCAAAATACGCCTTCCAGGGCTGTCTTTGCAGACGTGAAAGCGGCGCATGGCTTCCCATGCGGTCATTCAACGAGGCATTCATGGTACACGCCTATTCCGGCCGGACGCCGAACTGGAACAAAAAATAATGCGCATCCGCAATATTATCTGGTGGACAGCCTTTTTTATTCTCGCCATTTTGGGCCAGATGCTGCTGCCCGGAATCGATCTGATGGTTGTGGGACTTATTATCGCCATGCAGGAACGAAACCCTCTGCAAATAATATGGGTGCTCATACTCTGCATGCTGCTTCAGGAAGGCCAGGGAACCATGGATTTCGGCGCATCATTTTGCTGGTATGGTTTGACCATGTTTATCTATTATATAGGCCGGGCGATTTTTGAAACGGAAAATATTTTTTTCATTCTTTTGGTTTGCGCAAGCCTTGGGGCGCTCCACTTTGGACTCATGTATATTTTTTCAGGGCTTCAGGGGGTGTCCGTGCCTTTTAAACGTCTTGCTCTTGAAAGCGTGGGCGAGATGCTGATTGTGCCCATACTGTGGCTTGCGCTGCACAGGCTCAGAGGGGGAGTCGCGCGTCATGCGGATTGAGATAGAACCGGATGGGTACCAGCCGCCTAAGCATGGACTTATTCTATTGCAATGTCTGACTGCCGCCTTGTTTTTTCTTTTCGTCACGCGCTTTTGGTATCTTCAGATACTTCAGGGGGAAAATTTCGCCCGCATGGCTTCGGAAAACCGCTTGCGCAAAGAGCTTATCTATGCGCCTCGCGGCATTATCACCGACAGAAACGGCGTGCTTCTCGCAGAAAACCGCCCGGAATTCGGCCTGGGGCTCATTCGCGAGGAATGCCGGGACATTAACGCCACCCTAGCGCAGGTCAGTCTCTGGACCGACATCCCGCTCGCCCGACTTAAAGCAAAATATCAACATGACCGGGCCAAAGTAAAACAGTTTGAACCCATTATTCTGGCTTCAGACATACCTTTTGAAGAACTTGCCGTGGTCGAGGCGAACCTCTACCAGTGGCCGGGCCTGTCCATCATTACCAGAACACGCCGCAACTATCCTTACGGAAAAGACTTTGCGCATGTACTGGGCTATGTCAGCGAAGCCAATGAAAGCGAGCTTGAAAAAGATAAAAACCTTTCGCTCGGCGATATTGTGGGCAAAGCCGGACTTGAACTCATTTTGGAGCAAAACCTGCGCGGCAAAAAGGGGCTGATGCAGGTTGAGGTTGACTCAAGAGGCCGTGAATTGCAGCGCAGACAGGCCAAAGCTCCTCAAAACGGCGACGCCGTGACCCTGTCCATTGATTACAAATTGCAGGAGGCCGCCATCAGCGCATTGGGCGACAATGCCGGATGCGTAGTCGTCATGGAGCCGGACACAGGAAAAATTCTGGCGCTGGCTACCCTTCCGGCCTATGACAACAACACCTTTGCCGGCGGTCTGTCTGTCAAGGAATGGGACCAGTTGCGCACCAATCCACGTTTTCCCATGCAAAACAGGGTCATCCAAAGCACCTATCCCCCCGGTTCCGTATGGAAAATTCTCATGGCCGGTCTGTTGCTCCAGGAAGGCGTAAACCCCAAGGAGACCGTATTTTGTCCCGGAGCAATCAAGTATGGAAACCAGACATTTCGCTGCTGGCGGCGAGGCGGACACGGAAGCGTCAACATGACGCGCGCGCTCGTAGAGTCCTGCGACGTATATTTTTATCAAATGGGCGAGCGTATGGGCATAGACCGCATTGAAAAATACGCCCTGGCCTGTGGTTTCGGGCAGCAAACAGGCATTGATCTGCCCCATGAACGCTCCGGCCTTGTTCCAAGCAAGGAATGGAAACGCTCACGCCGCAAACAACCCTGGCTTAACGGCGAAACGCTCAATGTGTCCATCGGTCAGGGATTTACTCTTGTCACTCCTGTGCAGGTCGCACGTTTCATCTCCGGCATTCTCAATGGCGGACGGCTGCTTAAGCCCAATCTTTTCCTGGATGAAGAACCCACTCTCCAGGGATGGTTGCCCATTACGCTCAAACAGCGTTTGTTCTTAAGCGAAGCCATGCGCCTGACCGTGGCCGGCGACGGC
The DNA here is from genome assembly GCA_944324045.1 of uncultured Desulfovibrionaceae bacterium. Taxonomy (GTDB): domain Bacteria; phylum Desulfobacterota; class Desulfovibrionia; order Desulfovibrionales; family Desulfovibrionaceae; genus CALUUT01. The sequence continues at coordinate 26,980 of CALUUT010000090.1, forward strand.
GCAACCGCGCGGGTTCTAAACAGAAGCGACGCCATTGTCGGCGGCAAGACAGGCACGGCGCAAGTGGTGCGCATTGTGGGCGACGTGCGTTTAAAGGCCCATCAGATGGCGTATGAGCATCGCGACCATGCCTGGATGGCCTCATGGGCGATTCAGGGCGACAAGAAATACGTCATCGTGGTTATGGTCGAACATGGCGGCGGCGGAAGCAGCGTAGCCGGTCCGGTGGTCAAAAAGCTTTATGAACACATCTTCGGACCGGACAACGGTCCTTCTGCGGAATTGGCCGATTCCGATGCAGCCCGGCAAATACTCCATGATATCATTCTGGAATCCGAAAAAAAACAGCCGATGCCGCCAGTCCCGGCTTTAAAAAAACAAACCGGAAAAAACAACAACGAGCCGGCCCATGGGTAAACGTCTTCTCATGCACATGAACTGGGGCCTTATCATTCTCACGGTGATTCTTTTTTTCATCGGAGTGGCCAATCTTTACTCTGCAAGCGCCTTTCGCGTGGAGGGCGGACTTGCCGATACAGGCTTCTACCAGCGCCAACTTCTATGGGGTCTCATTGGTCTTTGCGGCATGGTTTGCGCCATGATTTTCGACTACCGGCATCTGCGCACGCTTGCAATCCCCTTTTTTATTCTTACTCTTTTGCTTCTCATCGCCATTTTTCCGCTTGGGATATCCGTGAATAACGCCCGACGCTGGCTGTCTTTCGGCTTTTTCAATCTCCAGCCCAGCGAACTGGCCAAAATCAGCATTTTAATCATCGGCGCGCATTTTCTTTCTCGGACCAAGTCTCCCCTTGGCTGGAGAGAACTCATCACCATACTCTTCATTGGTCTTTTGCCCGCCGTGCTCATCCTAAAGCAGCCTGATCTTGGCACGACGTTAAATTTGCTCCTGCTTCTTGCAGGCATTATCCTGTTCCGGGGGCTCAAGCTGCGCGTATTCATTCCCATTTGTCTGCTTTTGCCTGTGGCCGTGTTCATAGGCTGGGAATTTATGCTTCCGTACCAGCAACAGCGTGTTCTCACATTCTTAAACCACACCGAAGACCCCCTTGGCACAGGCTGGCAGATAAAACAGTCGCTTATTACCGTAGGCTCAGGTCAGCTCTGGGGCAAAGGCTTTCTTGCAGGCACGCAAAACCAATTGCGTTTTCTACCCGAAAAACACAGTGACTTCGCCGTGGCCGTGTTCGGCGAAGAATGGGGATTTGTCGGATGCGTCGCGCTTATGGCGCTGTTTTGCCTCTTTCTTTTAAGCATCTATACAACCGCGCGCGACGCCAAAGATAGATTCGGCTCATTTTTGGCCGCAGGCGTCTTTTTCTATTTTTTCTGGCAGATTCTCATTAACACCGGCATGGTCTTAGGGCTCATGCCAGTTGTAGGCATCCCCCTGCCCTTCATCAGCTATGGCGGCAGCGCCACTTTAGTCAACTTCTGCCTGATCGGCCTCGTACTTAATGTATCCATGCGTCGTTTCCTGTTTAAAAACAAATAGTTTTGATGAATGCACGCATTGAAATAAAACCGGAATTCCACGTTTTCCTCATTGACAGGGCGAAAATTATATTTTTACATTCCGCATGATTCTTTTTGCGCTAAGGAGAAACCAGAAAATGGCTAGAGATGAAATCAATGCCTTTCTCGGGGCAGGCACGGAATACCGCGGCGATTTGTCCTTCAAAGGAGCTGTGCGCATTGACGGCGCATTCGCCGGAACCATTACCTCGGAAGGAACGCTTATCGTGGGACAGGACGCTCATATTGAGGGAACCATCATGGTCGCAACCCTCATCTCCAGCGGATGGATTAAAGGCGAAGCCGCCATGTCTCAGCAAACCGTGTTCCATAAAACAGCCCGCTTTGAAGGCCTCCTTACCACCCCCAGCCTTTCCGTTGAGGAAGGAGCGCAGATTGACGGTCAAATTACTATGAATAAAGCGGACAATCGTCAAAACGCAGTCGAAGAAAATTGATAAAAAAAAATTGTTCATGCGCTTACTCCCTATAATATAAAGTCATTTTGACTATAAAAAGCGCAAAGTCACCCTAAAAGCTTCCATTAAGATGCGTTCATCCTTTGACACGCAGGAAATTATTGGTTAAGTGACAACGGTTTGCTGCATTTGACCTTATACCGGAGAAGGAGTTTCCATGATAAGCCTGGACATCACTCTGTTCATCCAGATGATCAATTTCATCGTGACTCTGGTGTTAATCAACTTCCTCCTTGTCAGCCCAGTACGGCGCATCATCCAAAAACGCAAGCAGCTTATGCAAAGCCAAAAAGCCGAAGCCGACAGCCTGTTCAGCGACACGGACAAGCTTCTTGCCGATTACGAAGCGCGGCTTCAAAGCGCTCGTCAGGCGGCGATCGCCCGACGCAATGAACAACAGGAAAAAACCCACCAAGAAGAGCAAACGCTTTTGTCCCAGGCTCTGAGTGAAGCCGAAGCCTATCTGCGCAACGCGCGCGCAGAACTCAAAAACGAAGCGCAAACCGCTCGAGAAAAACTCAAAGCGGATGTGGACGGTCTGGCGACAATGGCTGTCGCCAAAGTTCTGAACTAAACTGTACCTGTTTTTTCGCGAATCATTCCAAGGCACAGGCAAGGAGTTACGGTAATGAGGGTTATACAAAAAATTTTCCAAAAAGCGTTGCGCAAAAACGCTCCCATCCTTCCAGCAGCGTTTATCATGACGTTGCTTTTTTCCGGAGTCGCCTTTGCATCCGAAGGGACGGGCACAGGCAACCAGTGGATCAACCTGGGATTGCGCATCATCAATATCCTCATTTTCGTGGGCATCATCTGGAAATTCGGCGGCAAGGCCATAAAGGGCGCTCTATGCGGGCGCAAGGAAAAACTTGCCAAGGAACTCAAAGACCTTGAAGAAAGAAAAGCCCAGGCGGCAGCAGATCTTGCCGCCATGAAAGAGCGCGTAGCCAAGGTCGAGGCGGATTGCGAAGCTATTATGGAGGAATTCAGGGTTCAGGCCGAGATGCAGCGCGCCGCCATTCTTGAAAAGGCAAACGCCACAGCGCGGCAGATAACCGCCCAGGCAAAGCGCACCGCCGAATCGGAAATGCGTCTTATTGTAGCCCAGATGCGCGCTGAACTCGCGGAGCTTGTGGCTGAGGCCGCAGAAAAAAAGCTTGAGCAAACTTTGGATAACGCGGAACAGGAAAAGCTCATTGATAAATACCTAACAAAGGTGGTGCTCAATTGACTGTCGACATCATCGCCCGACGTTATGCGGAAGCTCTTCTGTCCCTTGGCAAAAAGGGCGGAGATGCCGAAATCGACCGTTATGCCGACGAGCTTGCCGCAATAACGGATATTGAAAAACAATCGCCTGAACTGGCCATGTTTTTAAAAAGTCCGGCCTTCAGCAGTGCCGAAAAGTGCCGTGTGCTGGTGCCCATTCTGGAGAAATTGGGCGTCTCTCCCATAGTGCGCAATTTCTGCATGCTGCTGGCCGAAAAAGAACGCCTTGGCGCCCTGGCCCAGATTGCGCAAGCATACAGCGATCTGCGTGACGTGGCCAACGGAATTGTCAGAGGTGAACTGCTGACGGCTATTGAACTTACTGCGGAAAAAAAGGCGGCGGTGAGTTCGCAGCTTGAGCGGCAGTCAAAGAAGAAAATTGCCCTGACCTATGCCGTTGACCGGAATATCCTTGGCGGCGTGGTGCTGAAAGTGGGCGATATGGTGCTGGATGCAAGCTTAAAGGCGCAGCTGAACATCCTGAAGGAAACCATCAAGAGGGGTGAGTAGGGCCATGCAGATCAAAGCAGAAGAAATCAGTAAAATTATAGAGGGACAGATACAAAACTACGAGCAGCGTGTCGAAATGACGGAAGTCGGCACCGTGCTGTACGTAGGCGACGGCATCGCCCGCGTCTATGGCGTGAAAAACGCCATGGCGATGGAGCTCCTGGAGTTCCCAGGCGGGCTGCTGGGTATGGTTTTGAACCTCGAAGAGGAAAACGTGGGCGTGGCCCTGCTCGGCGACGACACCGGCGTTAAGGAAGGCGACGCGGTCAAGCGTACAGGAAAAATCTTTTCCGTGCCTGTAGGCGATGCCGTCATGGGCCGGGTATTAAATCCGCTTGGGCAGCCCATTGACGATAAAGGACCTGTCGAAGCCACGGAATTTCATCCGGTTGAAAGAAAGGCGCCCGGCATTATCGCCAGAAAATCCGTGCATGAGCCGCTGCACACCGGAACCAAAGCCATTGACGCCATGACGCCCATTGGCCGCGGCCAGCGTGAACTGGTCATCGGCGACCGCCAGGTCGGCAAAACCGCAGTCTGTATCGACGCTATTCTTGCCCAAAAGGGGTCCGGCGTTCATTGTTTCTATGTGGCCATAGGGCAAAAGAAATCCACGGTTGCACTTGTGGCTGACGCATTGCGCAGGCATGGCGCCATGGAATACACGACTATTATTTCCGCAACCGCTTCCGAGCCTGCCCCCTTGCAGTTCATCGCGCCGTACACCGGCTGCACCATGGCCGAATATTACCGCGACAACGGCAAACACGCGCTCATTGTATATGACGACCTCTCCAAGCAGGCCGTAGCCTATCGTCAGATGTCCCTCCTGCTCCGCCGTCCGCCGGGACGTGAAGCATTCCCGGGCGACGTCTTTTATCTGCACTCCCGTCTGCTTGAACGTGCGGCGAAACTTAACGACAATGAAGGCGCAGGTTCTCTGACCGCACTGCCCATCATTGAAACGCAAGCGGGCGATGTGTCCGCATATATTCCGACCAACGTCATATCCATTACGGATGGTCAGGTTTATCTTGAGCCCAACTTGTTTAACGCAGGCATTCGTCCCGCCATCAACGTCGGCCTTTCCGTGTCTCGAGTCGGCGGCGCGGCGCAGATCAAGGCAATGAAACAGGTGGCGGGCACGTTGCGTCTTGACCTTGCCCAGTACCGCGAACTTGCAGCTTTTGCCCAGTTTGGCTCAGACCTTGACAAGGCGACTCAACAAAAGCTCAATCGCGGCGCACGTCTTGTCGAGCTTCTCAAACAGCCGCAATATGCGCCTGTTCCGGTTGAAGAAGAAGTCGCGTCCATCTACGCGGCGAACAAAGGATACCTTGACGATGTAAGCGTTGAAGAGGTCAATCCGTTCATAGCGGGCTATCTTGCTTTCCTGCGCACAGAAAAAACGGATATTCTCAACGACATCAAGACGAAAAAAGTGCTTGACCAAGACCTTGAAAAACGCATGACGGACGCCATTGTCGAGTACAAGAAGTCTCTTGGCGCTTAAATCCTCCCGACGAATGCGGGATACGGACAATCTGCCGTTTTCATGACAGTCTTGGAGGAAGAAGATGCCTTCGTTGAAAAATGTAAAAACAAAAATCGCCGGGGTCAAAAAGACCAAGCAGATAACCAAGGCCATGAACATGGTGGCCTCGGCCAAACTGCGCGGCGCGCAACTAAAAATAGAACACTTCCGTCCTTATGCGGAAAAATTCTATGAAATGTTGCAGCAACTTGTGGGCAAAGAAGGAATGGGAAGCGCTCACCCGCTTTTAGCGGAACACGCAACCCGGAAACGATGCGGCATCGTGCTGGCCACTTCCGACCGTGGTTTGTGCGGCAGTTTCAATGTCAACATCATTGCCGCCGCGCTTCGCGTTGCAGCAGAAAAAACCAGTCTTGGCCAGGATGTCGTTTTTTATTGCGTGGGCAAAAAAGGCCGGGACGCCGTGCTTAAAAGCGATTACGCCCTTGCCGAGGGATTCAGCGCGCTGCTTGGCAAGCTGGATTTCAACCTTGCTCATTCGCTTGGCACAAGACTCATCAGTCAATTCTTGAATGAAGACCTTGATGAAATAGTCGTCGTTTACAGCGAATTTGTCAGCCTGGCCAGACAGGTGCCCAAAACGCTGCAAATCTTGCCTATGGAGCCTGCAACAGGCGCGGCAGGCAAGAGCGCCGATGACGAACCGGACGAATATATATTTGAACCCGACGCGGTTTCCATTCTCGCCGAAGTGCTGCCGCGCTTCATCAATGCGCAGGTGTACCGGGCTTTGCTCGACACCTCCGCAAGCGAGCACGCCGCCCGGATGACGGCCATGGACAACGCCACGCGCAACTGCGACGACATGGCGGCAAGCCTTACGCTGCTCTTCAACAAGACCCGTCAGGCCGCCATTACCAGGGATCTCATGGATATTGTCGGCGGCGCTGAAGCGCTGAAAGGATAAGGAAGGGAGTTTGTATGAACAACATCGGCAAAATCGTGCAGGTCATCGGCGCCGTGGTGGACGTGGAGTTTCCCGACGGAAACCTGCCCAAGATTCTCACCGCGCTGCAAATAAAAAACCCCAATAACGCTGATGCGCCTGACCTCATTTGCGAAGTTGCCCAGCATCTTGGCGACAACGTGGTCCGCACCATCGCTATGGACGCCACGGAAGGTCTTGTACGCGGCATGGACGTCACCGACACCGGCGCGCCGATTGTGGCTCCGGTGGGCAAAGCCGCTCTTGGCCGCATCATCAATGTCGTGGGCCGTCCTGTGGATGAACAAGGGCCTATCAATGCAGAGCAGTATCTGCCCATCCACCGTGAAGCCCCAAGCTTTACGGAGCAAAACACCAATGTTGAAGTTTTGGAAACCGGCATCAAAGTTGTCGACCTGCTCATTCCGTTCCCCAAAGGCGGCAAAATGGGCCTCTTCGGCGGCGCAGGCGTAGGCAAAACCGTTATCCTCATGGAAATGATCAACAATATCGCCAAACAGCACGGCGGCATTTCCGTTCTTGCAGGCGTCGGCGAACGTACCCGTGAAGGGAACGACCTGTACCATGAAATGAAAGATGCGGGCGTCTTGGATAAAACCGTACTTGTGTACGGGCAGATGAACGAGCCGCCGGGAGCGCGCGCCCGCGTGGCCCTTACCGCGCTTACCTGCGCGGAATACTTCCGCGACCAGGAAAACCAGGACGTGCTTCTCTTTATTGACAACATTTTCCGCTTTACCCAGGCGGGTTCGGAAGTGTCCGCGCTTCTTGGCCGCATGCCCTCGGCCGTTGGTTATCAGCCTACGCTCGGAACGGACCTTGGCGGCCTTCAGGAACGCATCACGTCCACTAAAAATGGTTCGATCACTTCGGTTCAGGCCGTTTACGTGCCTGCGGACGACTTGACCGACCCCGCGCCTGCAACCACATTCTCGCACCTTGACGGAACGCTCGTTCTTTCTCGCCAAATTGCGGAACTTGGCATTTATCCTGCGGTTGACCCGCTTGACTCCACATCGCGTATTCTTGACCCCAATGTCGTAGGGGAAGAGCATTACTCCGTGGCTCGTCAGGTGCAGCAAGTGCTCCAGAAATATAAGGAACTCCAGGATATCATCGCCATTCTCGGCATGGACGAACTGTCTGATGAAGACAAACTCACCGTGGGCCGCGCGCGTCGTATCCAGCGTTTCCTGTCCCAGCCCTTCCACGTTGCCGAAACCTTTACCGGCACGCCTGGTCAATATGTCAATATTGCGGACACCATTAAGGGCTTTAAGGGTATTCTTGCCGGTGAATATGACCATCTTGCGGAAGGCGATTTCTACATGGTGGGTAGCATCGAAGGCGCCCTGGAAAAATACAAGAAGCGCACGGAGCAACAATAAGGAGCTGACGCCATGACAAAGCCGCTCCACTTGGAGATAGTCACCCCGGAAAAGGTTGTGGTCAATGAGACCGTTTCCTATGTGGCTGGACCGGGGATTTTGGGGGAATTTGGCGTTTTGCCCGGACACCTTCCCCTGCTCTCTGCGCTCGTGCCCGGCAAGGTGACCTATCAAGTCGGCGACAAGCGCAAATATGCCTTTGTGGGTGGAGGCTTTGCCGAAGTCGCGGATAACAAGATATCCATCTTGGCCGAATCCGCGGAACAGCTTGAAGATATTGATGTCGAACGTGCGCGCCGCGCTTATGAGCGCGCACGCAAGCGCCTTTCCGCGCCCACACCTGATATCGATATCGTCCGTGCTGAAGCCGCGCTCAACCGCGCTATACAACGCCTCAATCTTGTGGCCATGAAATAGCTGGTCAATAAAAGACTGTCCCCTATGCTCCTGTTGAGCGCCTCAGCTGCGCTTGACAGGAGCATTCATTTGTCCGCTCAAACCGATATTTCAAAAAAGGAAACATATTTTGCCCCTCTCCCCATTGCGCCATGGCGCGCTCTTTTCCGTTTCATCCGCTTGCGCATCCTCATTATGAAAGATGCAAGGCGCATGCATGTTTTTTTACGCCTAGCCTCTCCTCTCCCTTTTCTGGACAAAAAGATCAAGTCATCGTATTCTGCGGCACTTCATTTATAGCAAACGCTCTGGGGGATATGCTGATGAATCTTGGCGCATTAATTCTTGCAGCGGGCAAGGGAACCCGCATGTATTCGGAAACTCCCAAGGTTCTTCAGACCTTGCTGGGCGAACCGATGCTGTACTACGTACACGCCGCGCTTTCCGGCGTGGGCGACCTCCCTTTCTGGACGGTTATCGGACACGGCGCCGACATGGTGCGCGCAGCCTTCCCGGAGCATGAAGCGTATTTCATTTTTCAGGAGCAGCAGCTTGGGACAGGGCACGCCGTGAGCATCGCCATGCCGGTGCTTGAAAAAAACGGCATCGACGGACTTTTGGTGGTCAATGGGGATACCCCTCTTGTTTCAAGCGATATCATATGTCGTTTTCTAACGCTCATGGAGCTTAACAGCACAGCGCTGGGATTCATCAGCATCATGCTTGAAGATCCAAAGGCGTATGGCCGGGTTGTGCGAGACAATCTTGGCCGGGTTCGCGGCATTGTTGAATGCAAAGACTTTAATGCCGCGGAGCATGGAACGGCAAGCGGCGAGATCAATACCGGCATTTACTATTTTTCCTTAAAGATATTGCAACATCTGCTGCCGCAATTGACAAACAACAACAAAAGCGGAGAATATTACATCACAGATCTGGTGACGTTAGCCGTTCAAGAAGGACATAGGGTTGAAGCCGTAAATTTTGGCGGCGAGCCATGCCTTTTAGGCGTCAATACGCCACTAGAGCTCTCTGACGCCGAAAACTGCCTGCGCCGCAAAATCAACCGGCAATGGATGGAACGCGGCGTCATGCTGCATATGCCGGAGATGATCACCATCAGTCCCCGGGCCGCTCTTGAGCCGGGCGCATGTGTCTACGGCCCGTCTGAAATACTCGGGAAAAGCAAACTGCATCATGGAAGTTGCGTTGAATCGCATTGTGTTGTACGAAATACAGACATAGGAACCGGCGCGATTGTGCATAGCTTCAGCCATCTTGAACATGCCAAAATCGGGGAAGGATGTTCCGTGGGTCCATATGCGCGGCTCAGACCAGAATCGGTAATGGAAAAAAATGCCCGAATCGGCAATTTTGTCGAGATGAAAAAAGCAGTCTTGCGTGAAGGAGCAAAGGCGAATCATCTAAGCTATCTTGGCGACGCCGATATCGGAGCCCATAGCAACATTGGCGCGGGCACGATAACCTGTAATTACGATGGCGTAAGCAAGCATAGGACGCAAATCGGCGAACGGGCATTCATTGGCAGCAACACTGCGCTTGTTGCTCCTGTAGATGTGGGACCAGGCGCGCTTATCGGCGCAGGCTCGGTCATTACCAAAGATGTTCCCGAAGGGATGCTTGCGCTTGCCAGAGCAAAACAAACGATGCTCCCGCGTCGGAAATAGCGGCAAATGGATTTTTATCAGCAAAGATTCTTGATTATGAATCAAGATGTGTATACTATAAAAGCAGGTTGAAACCATGAATATGCTTGATGATCTTGAGACTCGAGTCCTGGCGCTGGTAGAGCAGATAGCCAACCTTAAAAATGAAAACAAGCGCCTGCTTGAGGAGAATGAAGTAAAACTCCAGAATATGGCGGAAGAAAACAGCCGCCTGAAAACCGCTTTGGACGAAGAAGCTGCGGCCCGCCAAAAAGTGCTGGAACGCATAACTTCCCTGCTTCAGCTTCTCGACGATCAGGCAAAAGAGTAACAGGCTCAAATGCGTGAATATTCTTTCACCATCCTTGGCCACCCGGTACTGTTCAAAGCCGATGTTGAACCGGAAAGAGTCGATGCGGCCCGGGCCCTGGTGGAAAAACGCTATGAGCAGCTTCAGGCGCACGGCAGACATCACAGTAGGGAAACATTACTGACATACTTGGCATTAGGACTGGCTGACGATCTTTTGCAGAACCGTATTGAAACGGATAGCATGACCCAACGTGTGGAGCGTTTACTCCAACTATTGGAAAATACGGCGGACTCCGCTAAAAGTTAATATATTTGTTTGAATCCCTGGGACGTACGTGCTGGTCGGTCATTGCTGACCTCACAAACATACAATATAGGGAATCGGCATTGAACGGCCGGTGTGCAGACCTGTTCGCAGGCAGCCTGAACGCTGTTTCCGAGATTCCCACCTGGAATAAACGCCAGGTCCTGCTTTGACCTTCCACACGGCGTTCTGGGGCATCTTGAAATATAACGCAACTGGTAGTTTGCCGTGTCGCTATGCAAGCCATACTTGGCATCACGGGCTTTTGCAGGCGGCATGGTCATTCCAAGCGCGGTTTTCCATAAACCCGATAACCACTTGGCGACTGCTTTGCGGGGGTTGGCGGGTTTTTCTTTGCGCCGTGCCTTGGTGTGCTTTCTTCCGTTCGGAACAGTCGCTTTCTGCAAACGGACTGTTCCGCCATGTCCCAGCCTTACTCATAACCTTCCGGCGCAACGGCTCAGTACAAACGCGCCGGACATGTCGTCATCCCTCTCTCGTCTCTCCGTGCCTTCGGAATCGCAGGCGACACGCGCACGCCTTGCGGTTGTTTTCCGACCGGACAGGCGCGTCCGCGAACATATGAGGAGAGGAGAATGGATATACTCCATTACCTGCTGGTTATCGTCGTTTTGCTGATCGGCGGACTGGCAGGATATGTCTTGCATCAAAAAGTGGGAAAAAAACGGCTCAATGATGCCCAAGAGTTATCTAAACGCATTGTCGAGGAAGCCCGCAAAGAAGCTCAGGCGCAAAAGAAAGAACTGCTGCTCCAAGGGCAGGATGAAATTTACCGAATGAAGCGCGAGCGCGAGCAAGAGCTCAAAGAAATTGAGCGGGATCTGAAAATCCGCGACCGCAAACTCCAGGATCAGATGGAAAAACTGGAAGAAAAACTCGAAAAGGCCACGGAAAAAGAACATGAGCTTCTCGCCATGGAAAAGGAACTGACCCGCAAGGAACGTTGCCTTGACGAGCGCGCGGAAGAACTTGAAACCACAATCAATGAACAGGAATTAAAGCTTCAGGCCATTTCCGGCCTGACCGTTGAGGAAGCAAAGGCCCAGCTTTTTGCAGACCTTGAATCCAAAAGCCGCCATGAAGCCGCAAGAATGGCCCGTCTAATTGAGGCTGAGGCAAGGGAGACCGCCGACCGCAAGGCTAAAGAAATCCTTGCCACCGCCATTCAGCGCTATGCCGGAGACTATGTCTCCGAACAAACCGTGGCGACTGTGGCTCTGCCCAGCGAAGATATGAAGGGCCGCATCATCGGACGCGAAGGTCGCAATATCCGTGCCCTTGAAGCGGCTACCGGCGTTGACCTCATTATTGACGACACGCCGGAAACCGTAATCGTTTCCGCCTTTTCTCCCTTGCGCCGCCAGATTGCAAAAATGGCTCTGGAACGGCTTATCAGCGACGGCCGCATCCACCCGGCGCGCATTGAGGACATTGTCAAAAAAGTGGAACAGGAACTGGATGTCCAGCTTCGGGAAGTTGGAGAACAGGCCACATTTGATGTAGGCGTGCATGGCATTCATCCTGATATCGTAAAATTGATCGGACAGCTCAAATACCGCACGAGTTTTTCGCAAAATGTGCTCCAGCATTCGCTGGAAGTTGCCTCTTTGTGCGGCATAATGGCTGCCGAACTTGGGCTTGACGTTAAAAAGGCCAAACGGGCCGGCCTGCTGCACGATATAGGCAAGGCCGTGGATCATGAAGTGGAAGGGCCTCACGCGGTCATAGGCGCAGACCTGGCCAAAAAATATGGCGAAAGCAAGGAAATTATCCATGCTATTCAGGCGCACCACGAAGATATCCCGCCCAAAACAGCTTTGGCGGTTCTGGTTCAGGCCGCAGACGGCCTTTCTGGGGCCAGACCCGGCGCGCGCAAGGAACTTCTGGAAAACTATGTCAAACGACTTGAGGATCTGGAAAATATCGCCACCTCCTTTGACGGAGTGGCCAAGGCATACGCCATTCAGGCCGGACGCGAAATCCGTGTGATGGTCAACTCCGATACCGTGGATGACGATACGACCTTCCTGCTCTGCAAAGGCATTTCCGAAAAAATTGAAGAAAACATGACGTACCCCGGACAAATTCGCGTGACCGTCATTCGTGAACGCCGCGCAGTGGGCTTTGCAAAATAACGTGGACGCATTTTTCAGACTGAGGGAAAGAAGGCCAACTCTCCTTTCCCTCTTGACTCTCCCACAAAAGAGATGCCCAAGGCGGAGATGCCTTAATGGAACCTTTCTCCCTTGACCTTCGCATTCCTCCAAATATGAACGGCCGCCGGCTGGATGCGGCGCTGGCTGAGCTGCTCCCGGACATGGGCGTACGCACGGCGCGCCGGATTCTTGAAACCCATGCGGCGCTTCTGAATGGAAAGCCCGCTTCTAACGGTCAAACTCTTCACGCGAATGACCATTTAAACGGGGCTCCTCTTCACGATATCCTATTCCCTGAA
>CALUUT010000091.1 GCA_944324045.1 uncultured Desulfovibrionaceae bacterium
GCGGGCCAAACCCAGACGATCCGGATAGGCGTCAAGCCCTGTCTGGACCCGAAACTCCCTGGCGAAACGTTCCATAAACGCCGCGACGCGGCGTTTCTCCCGTTCTTCAAAAAGACCGCTTTTGTGCAGCGCCTCATTCAGATCCCGCTCAAAAATCAGGGCCAGCCGCGCAAGGCGGGCCGCTTCAAAACCCTTAAGCAGCCATGGATTGTCCGGAACATGTTCCGGATGGTCCCGGACAAAGGTTTTCCAGCGCGCGCGATTGGCGCTTTGCGCCGTGTCCGCGGGCGGCTCTCCGCGCGCGGCGCGCGCTTCGATTTCTCTGTCCATCTGCCGGCGCATCGTCTGGCTGAAGGCTTCCGCCAAACCACCGGATTGCGCCAAGTCTCGCGCCTCTTGTCCGCTCCTCTTCATTTCAGGGCTCCAACAACGGTTTTTCCAATGCCCAGGGCCGTGCCAAGGGCGCTTAAGCCTGACGAATACGAAGAGCCGGACTGCACATTGGCCCGGCGCGTCCCGGTCCGCTCCTGGGCCTGGGAACGCAAATTCCGCACCGCAAGGGAGCTGTTTACGGCCTTGGCCTCGTAATCCTGACGGATGCGCTCTTTTTGCGACGCCTCTTCGCGCCCGTAATCCGCCATGAGATATTCAAGCGCCATGCCTGAGGCGTTGCTTGAGGCCAGCATGGTCCCTTTTTTGCGCAACGCTTCCTGCTGGGTCGCCTGCACTTCCTGCGCCGCGGCGTCGCGCTCCTGCATCTGCCTGATGCGCTCGGCGGCTGATTGTTCCGTGTAGTCGCGAATCGCGGCCTGATTTTCAAGCTCGGCCGCGCGATTGTATTCCCGGGCCTGGGCTTCCTGATATGCGGCCTGGGTCTGAGCCTGACGGTACTGCCCCACGGCGGACACCGCGGTTCCCGCAGCGCCGATGATCATTGAAGCCAGAGCCGTAGCGCCTATTCCCACGCTGACCTCCTCATGCTGACAGGTTGCTTGCCTATGCCGCGCGGCCATGCGGTCATGTCCGCGCATGGTAAAATCCCTCCCACCAGGCGTCCACCAGGGCGAAAGGCAGAAAGGAATCGCTGACCGCGGCGATGGAAACCTCGGTATTGCGCGCCAGCACCGGACATTTGACGGCCCCGGTGTACAGGGGAACGCGGCCAAGCACATTGGTTCCATGCCCCAATGATTTGCCGGTGAACACGTGCACGCTGGTTTCCCGGAACTGAGGCGTGATATGCAGCTCAAGATACTCGGTTTTCACGCAATTGATGGTGATGCGCCGCAACTGCAAACGCCCCGCGGTCACGGCGTTGCCCGTGGCCTGATCCCGGACGGCCTGCGTGGAAAAGACATAGCGCGATGTATACGGAACGCCCACAAAAAGCGGGGCCGCCGTCTGGTCGCCGGAAAGCCGGATGGTCTTTCCCGAACATGCAAGCACGGGAAGAAAACGCCCGGCCGCTCCGTCCGGCCCGTCCCTGGTCACGGCCATGACCGCTGGTCCCGGATGATACGGCAAGGTCAGAACCGTTTCGCGCGTTTCTGCGTCGTAAACCGCGTCCGTCACATCCGCTTCCGTGATCTTGCGATCCAGACAGCATTCAAAATCGCATCCTTCATCCACGTAGCCGGGAACAAAATGCATCTTCTCAAGACACACCCCGTCGTCAGGATACTGAATCGCAAGATAGGCTTCAGAATTCACAAACATGACCGCAAGCACATCCCCGGCCATGTCCCAACGGCTCCAGGACGACTGAATCTTTTCAGCCCCGTTCCAGAAATACTTGTACACCCAAAGCGACGAACGCTTCGCGCGCGAACGCACAAGCAGAATATCCTCGCTGGTGGAGCAGACAAGGCTGCATATCCCGCCTGGAATGTAGCGCGGCACATGCGCGGTCACATCCGCCGCATCGTTTTGGTCCGATGCGTCCGGCAGGGTCAGATATTCGCGCACCCCGCCGTATTCCCCGCGATCCGTGGCGAAAAGCACGGTCTTTCCGGACGACGCGGGCGCGGCTTTCATGGAGGCTTCAAATTCCGTGACCGGCCGCACCGCGGCCGTGGAATTGGCCAACACCGCGTCATGCTCCAGCACGAACTGGCTCTGGGCGCTAAACAACAATAGCCCGCCGGAAAAAGCCGCCGCATGCTCCAGCACGCTTGATTTGACGTGCGAGGCGGCCACGTCGATGACGTCCGAATCAACCATGGTGGTCACGGTTGTGGCGAAAAAATTGAAAAACTCGCCGGTTTCGGACATGATCACGTTTTCCCTGGATAAAAACGCCAGCCGGTTGCGGTAAAAGAACATGCCGTTTATGACGTTGCCGCAGAAAGAAGGGGCGGGCGCGCTCTCTTCGTCTCCGCACGCCCGCTCGCCCCACTCAAGCGGACCAAAGCTGAACGAGCCGTCCGCCTGCCGGATGAGCGCGTGCGGCATGGTCGCCGCATCAAGTTTGTAAGGCACGCCGGGCTTCACGGTCTCTTTCCATACCCCGGTTCCAAAGCCGCTTTGCGCATCCAACGGCTCGAACGCGCAAAAATAATTGTCGAACGAGCTTGAGGAATCGCCCACAATCTCGGTCACAAACCCGCGCGGGGCCACGGTGGGCAGATCGGAAAAACGCTGGACCGTGCCCTTGCACAGAGAAATGTGCGTGTTGGAGCGCGTGTCCTCGGCCTTGACCGTAAAGTCCGCGCCCGAACTTTTCAGCCATATCGTGGAGTGGGAACAGGTCACCGTGCCGCCGCTCCAAAATGAGCTGATCTGGCTTGCCAGACTTTCCGCGATTTCGCGCGAACTGAGCGAATCCGCGGGCTCGTCCGCCGGGGCGACACCGTCAAGCGTGGTGAAGGACGCGACAGATCCGTTCACGGTCACCACATACGTCGTGTTGTAGGACGCCTGCTTGATGAACACGATTGCTTCGGGCGGGCGCGTGGGCGAAAGCGCCGCGTCCATGGCCACGGTCTTTTTGCGGTTTAAAATAAAGGTGTAGTCGCTTATGGTCAAAAAGCGCACGTCTTCGGCCGCGTCCTCAATGTCCGCAAGATACGCCCCGGACCCTTCGGCCATGGTCACGGCGCGCGCCGTTCCTTCAAGGTCCGTGACCTGAATGCCGCCGGCATGGACCATGACCAGATAGCGTTCCTGTTCGTCGCGGTTTATGGCGTGCAGGACCGCCCCGGACTGCGGCGGCTGCGCAAACAACTGCGCCACATGCGTGGTGGCGGGCCGCCGCTTTAAAAATTCCGTGACTGAGGAAAGGCAGTTCACCTGCTCTTCAGCCTGGGTGGCGAGCCGCACGTTCCACGGCTGCTGGGAAACCCCGCTTATCAGATTGGCGATGGAAGAAGAAACCAGTCCGCCCACGGCTACCTCCTTCCGGCCAACGCCGCGGCCACGCGCCAGGTTCCAGTGGGCGCAAGCACGCCTTTGAGCATATTCGGACGGTCAAGGCGGCGCTCTTCAGCCAGAAGCGCGGCCCGGGCCCGCGCTTCGTCGGCCTGATGAAACCGGGACAGCTCGGACGAGCCCACGGCCCGTTCCTGAAAAACGCGCATGGCCCGCACCGCGGCGTAGCGCCGCGCCGATTCCGGCATGTCTTCAAGCGGCAAAAGCACGGTCACCGTGCATAAAAGAGACGTATCCCGCGCAAACTCGAAACTGCGCCGCCCGCGATCATACACCAGCCGCCCGCGCACAATAAGCTCGCGCTCCGAAGGCTCCCGGAAATGAACCCGGATAATGGAAGGATGCAGCCGGATGCGGCCCGCCGCATCCGGGGTGAGCGGATAATTGTCCTCAGTGTTCCATTGCCAGCCTTCAAGCTGAATTTCCTTGGACGTTTCCTCCAGAATCCGACGCGCCAGAGCCACATCCGCGGTCAAATCCGTTTCCAGCGAGTTCACCGGCGCTTCGCCGACGCCGGAAAGCATGACGTTCACGCAGTCAAGCTCGCTTGAGGGCAAGGGTTGCGCCATAGGCACACGCTTCTTTTTTTCATCAAAAAGTCCTGTATGGCCTGAAGCGGTCCCTTTTTACGGGAGCGCCTCCGCCTGCAATCAGACAAAACCAGGCGGCGTCGTTCCGCGCCATGCGCCAAAACGCCCAAAGCCCGAGCACGGACCAGGCCGTGAGCGGGCTTTGGGACAGAGGAGCGGGCGTTTTTTTAGGAACCGGAGTCTAATTCTTCGTCGTCCCCCGCGCCGGGCGACGCGCTCGCCGCGGCCTTTGAAATCTCAATGGCGCAGGCCGGACGCAGGATGCCGTGCCCCATGGCGTATTTGGCGACCATGAGCGTGGCCTGGTACATGACGTTGAAATCATGGCCCGACTGCTGCACGGACAAATCCTTGAGCTTCACCGTGCCGATGCCTTCGCGTTGCAGCCCAAGCGCCACAGTGTCCGTGAAATCGCCGTGATAGGTGTTTTTTTCGCCTGTTGTCGCGGCCTCAATCTTGCCTGACGGCACATTGTTCGATTTCAATATCTGCACGCCTGCGACCTTGAGCACCGTGCCGTCCGCATATACCCCGGCCCCGCCCCAGTCGCGATTGATCACCTTGGTGGTCTGGGCCAGAAGATAATATTGCGCCGGCCGGACAATGACCGCGCGCTCCCATTCAAGCACGTCCTTTTCATCCCATATCTGGGCGCAACTGAAAATCGCGTCCGCCAGCACTTCGCCGTCCGTGGCCACGGTCGCCCCGCCCTTGATCACGGCCCCGCCCGGCTCGTCGTCCGTAATCCCGCTGGCGCGCGCCGCAAGCACGCCTACGCGCATGGTCTTTTTGTCGAACTCGCGCGCCAGCGCGAACCCAAGCTGACGCGAATACTCCTGACGCACGTCGTAATGGCTCTTCGCATCGTCCAGATCATAAATGGAGACGTCCGCAATCAGCAGATCGTCTATGGCGATGACGCGCTCGCCGTGCGCGATGGGCGTCGCGCCCAGAATAGGCGTGCCCGGGCTGTGATACCGGGCCGCGGCCTTGCCCATGACTGGAAAGGATGCGCTCTTGCCCTCGGTTATCGTGCGTATCCGGTGCAAATCCTTCATGATGTTGGTTTCCTCGAACGCGGTCAGCACCTCG
>CALUUT010000092.1 GCA_944324045.1 uncultured Desulfovibrionaceae bacterium
CTCATCGACAAAATCAAGACGCGCAGCGTCATTCTTGTGCCGCTTGCGGGCATAATGCTTGGAAGCGTCGTCAACGCGGTCACTGTTTTTTTCGCATACAGCAACGATATCATGCAAAATATGACGACCTGGCTGCAGGGCAACTTCGCGCTGATCATCAAGGGAAACTACGAGCTGCTCTATGTCGGCGTTCCGCTGATGATCCTTGGATATCTCTATGCCGACCGCTTCACCATAGCCGGCATGGGCAAGGACATGACCACAAGCCTGGGGCTCAATCACGCCGCGACTATGCGCGTCGGGCTTGTGCTTATTGCGCTCATATCCTCGGTCACCATCGTCGCGGTGGGGAATATCCCCTTTCTCGGTCTGGTCGTGCCGAATCTCATAAGACTCTACCGCGGAGACTCCCTGAAAAACACGCTCTTTGAAACGGCATGGCTTGGGGCCATTCTTGTTCTTTTCTGCGACATTATCGGCAGAGTGCTCATTTATCCCTATGAAATACCCATCGGCATCATTTTCAGCGTCATGGGCGGCGGCATGTTCCTCATGCTTTTGTTAAGGAGAAAAAGCCATGCGGCATAAAAAGCTGATCTTTTTCTCGCTGATCTTCGTATGCGCCGCGCTCATGCTCGCGTATATCTTCATAGGCCTTACGCCGGACAACTGGGCGTTCAACTTTCCCCGGCGCCTGAAAATCATGGCCGCCATAGTCGTCGTGGGCGCAGGAGTAGGGCTTGCCGCAGCGACCTTCCAGACCATCACGGCAAACCACATCCTCACCCCAAGCATTATGGGCCTGGACAGTCTGTATCTCTTTTTGCAGACCATCGTGGTTTTTCTTTTCGGCAGCGGCCAACTGGTCATGATGAACGACATACCGGGATTTCTTCTGACGTTGCTGCTCATGATCGGCGCGTCCGCCGCGCTTTTTATCTGCATGTTCCGCAAGGAAGGCCAGAACATCTATTTTCTGGTTCTGGTCGGGTTCGTCTGCGGCACGGTTTTCAGCGGCCTTGCGAGTTTCATGCAGGTCATCATTGATCCCAGCGAATATTCCGTGCTTGAAGGGCGCATGTTCGCGTCGTTCAACCGGATAAACATGCAGCTTCTCTGGATTGCGGCCGGAATCGCGGCTGTTTCGTGCCTTATTTCAATTCTGGACTTCAAGTATCTCGATGTTCTCACCCTGGGCCGCAATCACGCCATAAATCTTGGAGTTCCCTATCAAAGAGTGGTTTTGCGCACTCTTGTCTGCATTGCGGTCCTGACTTCGGCCGCCACGGTTCTGGTCGGCCCCATAACCTTTCTGGGCATTCTGGCGGTCAGTCTGGGAAGGGCGCTTGTCCAGACATACCGCCACAGCATGCTTGCCGGCGCGAGCGCGCTCGTCGCGATAACCGTTCTCATTCTGGGAATGTTCGTCACGGAACGGGCCCTGAATTTCACGACGCCGTTAAGCGTCATCATCAACTTCATCGGAGGGCTGTATTTTCTGTTCCTCCTTCTGCGGGCGAAAAACACATGATTGAAGTGCAGAACCTGACCAAACGCTATCGGGAAAAAGAGGTCGTCAGCAACGTATCCCTGACGCTGCCCACGCGGAAAATCGTCGCGTTCATTGGGAGCAACGGCGCCGGAAAGAGCACGGTTCTTTCCATCATCAGCCGGCTTATTGCCGCAAGCGAGGGAAGCGTGCTGATCGACGGCGTCGAGCTTGGCAAGTGGGACACGCGCGAACTGGCCAAAAATCTGGCGATTCTGGGCCAGTCCACGCATTTCAGCATCCGCCTTACGGTTGAAGATCTTGTGCGTTTCGGCCGGTTCCCGCACTCCCGGGGCAAAATCACGGAACAGGACCGGCATGTCGTCCGTCAGGCTCTTGAATACACCGGCCTGACCGAACTTAAAAACCGGTTCATCGACGAATTAAGCGGCGGGCAGCGGCAAACGGCCTACATCGCCATGGCCATAGCCCAGGACACCAAATATATCCTGCTTGACGAGCCTTTGAACAATCTGGACATGCAACGTTCGGCCCAGATCATGCGCCTTTTGCGCAAACTGGTTGATGAAAAGGGAAAAACAGTCCTCATCGTCATCCATGACATTAATTTCGTTTCATTCCACGCCGACGACGTGGTCGCGCTCAAACACGGAAAACTGGCGGCCATGGGAACGGTTTCGGAAATAATCAACCCAGATGTTCTGCGCGACATTTACGGCATGGATATCGCTGTTGAAGACTACAAGGGAAAATCCCTGTGCATATATTACCAATAACGTAAAAAGGGGAACACACGATGAAAACAGTCTTTGGTTTTGTTTGCGCCGCTTTTTTCGCCGCGGCATTCTGTCTCGCCGCGCCACATCAGGCCGCCGCGAAAGACACGACGGACATAACGGATACGCATGGGACGAGCGCGTTTCCTGTCCGGCCGAAAAGAATCGTCATTATGGACTTCGGCATGCTGGACACGCTGGAAGCCTTTAAACGCATGGGACTTTTGGATGAAGATGTGCAACTGGCGTTGGCCAAAAAAAATCTCCCCGCCTATTTGTCCCAATACACATCCGGCGAATATGTCGACGTCGGCGGTTTGAAAGATTTCAACCTGGAAACAATCTATGCCTTCAAACCGGATTTGATCATCATATCCGGACGGCAGCAGGATTTTTACGATGAACTGCGCGCCATGGCGCCTGTCTGGCAGGTCAACAGCATCCCCAATCCGTACATTCAGGGGACCATGCAAAACATACGGGACATGGCCAAGATTTTTGATGTTTCTGAAGCCGCGGACAAGGCTCTGGCCGCGATTTCCGAATCCATTCAAAAAACCCGCGACAAAGCCGAAGCCAAAAACCTGAAAGGGCTTGTGCTTTTGACCAATGACGGAAAAATCAGCGCGTACGGCTCCGGGTCGCGTTTTGGCGTCATCCACGACGCGCTGGGCGTCAAAGAGGTCGATTCCTCCATACGGGTCGGCATACACGGGCAGCTTGTCAATTATGAATACATCGCGCAGAAGAATCCGGATATCATCTTTGTGGTGGACCGCTCCGTCGCCGTAACTGGAAAGGCCGACGGGACGCGCCTTTTGAAGAATGATCTTGTGGATGGAACCAAGGCCGCGAAAAACGGGAGAATCGTCTCTCTTGATCCCAATGTCTGGTATCTGTCCGGCGGCGGGCTGATATCGTTGCAGATGATGATTGATGAAGTGAACGCGGCTCTGGAACAATAATCCTTTTACGCGCTTAAAAGGCGTAAAAGATTTATGATACAGCCGGTTTTCCGCGCCGCATGCGGCGCGGAAAACCGGTTTTGTCCGCCATGTTTTTCAAAACGGCGTCCCCGCGTCACGCTCCAAGCCACTGCACAAGAACCCGGCGCCGTCTGGGTCCGTCGAATTCGCAAAACCAGACGCCTTGCCATGTTCCAAGACTCAATGCGCCGTTTTCAACGGGGATGATCTCGCTTGCTCCCACAAGACTCGATTTGATATGCGCATCGCTGTTTCCCTCGTCATGCAAAAATTCCGCAAGGCGCGGACTGATGCGGGACAAGCCATGCAGCATGTCCCGACACACGTTTGCATCGGCGTTTTCATTGATGGTCACCGCCGCTGTGGTATGCGCGCAAAACACCAGCACAGCGCCCTTTTTCCACCTTTCGGCCGCAATGACGTCCTGAATTTCGCGCGTGATATCCAACATATCTTCTCTGGCCCTGCTTCGCACTATGATTTCTTTCATACCATCCTCTTTGTCATATATTGTTCTCTTGTCCCTAATCCTATACTATCCGGCGTCGACAACGCTTTCAAGCAACGGCCCGCCGGTGCGGAAGACAAAAAAACGCGCGAGCGCCAAGGCTTTTCCAAACGTAAAAAACGCGCGCCCCATCATCTGACAAAAGGATTTCCGTATGGCCATAATTCTGGGCACAGCCGGGCACATCGACCACGGCAAAACCTCGCTTATCCGCGCGCTCACGGGCACGGACTGCGACCGGCTGGCTGAGGAGAAACGCCGGGGCATCACTATTGAGCTGGGGTTTGCCGCCTATGAACTGCCGGACAAGGAACGAATCGGCATTGTGGACGTGCCCGGACATGAACGCTTTGTGCGGGCCATGGTCGCCGGGGCGTCAGGCATGGACGCGGCGCTTCTGGTCGTCGCCGCGGACGAAGGCGTGATGCCCCAGACGCGCGAACATCTGGAAATATGCACGCTTCTGGGGCTTCGCGCGGGTCTTGTGGCCCTGACCAAAATAGACCTTGTGGATGAGGAATGGCTGGAGTTTGCGCGTTCCGAAGTTCAGTCTTTTTTGCGCGGAACGTTTCTGGAGCAGGCCCCCATCTTTCCGGTATCCGCAACCACCGGCAAGGGTCTCGACGCGCTTCGAGACGCGCTTTTCGCCTTGAATGAAAACCTGACTCCGCAGAGGCGTCCCGATTTGTTCCGAATGCCCATAGACCGGGTGTTCACCATGCACGGCCATGGAACCGTGGTCACAGGAACCGTCATTGGCGGCAGCCTGCATGAGGAAGAAAACGTCGCCGTGTTCCCTTCCGGCCGCGTCTTCCGGGCCCGCTCCCTGCACAATCACGGCGTCCGGACCTCCAGGCTTGACGCCGGGCAACGCGCGGCCGTCAATCTGGCCGGGGCGGACACGTCCGACGCGGCGCGCGGCGACGTGCTGGCCATGCCGGGCTCTCTGACGCCGGCTGAAAGCTGGCTTGTGGAGCTGACCGCGCTCTCGTCCATGAAAACGCCGCTGAAAAATCGAACTGAGGCGCATTTTCATCACGGAGTGCGGGATATGCCCGCGCGTCTGCGTTTTTTTGACCGCGACAGGCTTATGCCTGGCGACACGGCGCTGTGTCAGGTGTCTTTTCCGCGCCCCATGGTCGGGATATCTGGAGATCGCTTTGTCGTGCGCGGCTTTTCTCCTCTGCGCACGTTGGGCGGCGGGCTTGTGCTCTGGCCTGAAGCCATGCGCCTGCGTTCAAGGGATACGCGCGCAATCGAACGCCTGCGCGCGCTTCCCGCCATGAACGCCATGGACAGAACCTGCGCCGTCCTTGAACTTGCGGGCGTCCAGGGCGCGGACCTTGCCCGTCTTGGACGCCTGACCAACATAGAAAAACGCATTTTGGAAAAAACCATGCGCGCGCTTCTGGCGAACGGCCGGGCATTTTGCTTTGATCACGAAAATCAGGTCTTCATAGGTCCGGATGCGCTCGAACATCTGTGCCTGTCCTGTGAAAAGCATATGCGGGATTTTCACGAAGCGAACCCGGCCATTTTGGGCGCGACCCGCGCCGAGCTGCTTTCCGGATGGGGCGGCGGACTCGCGCCGAAACTGGTCCACTTTACAATCGAACGCCTGCTGCGAACAAAACGGCTGGAACAAACCAGCGGCATGCTGCACCTGGCCGGACGCGAACCGGCAAAACGCGGCCGCGGTCTGGAAACCGCGCGCCGCGCGCTGCATGACGCCTATGCAAAGGCCAAAAGCGCGCCGCCCAACATTAGCGAACTCATACGGGAATATGGTCTTTCCCAGGCGGACGCTGAAAACGCGCTTAAGGAGTTATGCGCATCCGGGGAATTAATCCGGGTGAGCAGAGAGCTTTATTACATCGCCCCGGAACTGGAACGCCTGCGCATGACCGTTGTAACCTGGCTTAAAGAACACGATGAAATTACGCCGGCGCAGTTCAGAGAGCTGACTGGCCTGTCCAGAAAATACGTCATCGCGCTGCTTGAATATTTCGACCGGGCAAAAACAACCATGCGCGTGGGCGACGCGCGCCGTTTGCGCCGCGGATGAAAAAACGTCGCGCCTGTAAAAAAGACCGGAAAGAGCTTCCCGGTCTTTTTGTTTTTGCAGACGGCCGGCAGAAGTCCGTCACGCGCGGATGCAGTCGTATCCGGCCTGAAGGCACGCTTCATTTTTAGGAATAAGATGCGCATAGTGCGCGGGAACGACATTCCCAAGACTTTTTTTCACAGCCTCAAGAGGCACAATGCCCGTGGCCGCCACATACGCGCCAAGCGCTACCATGTTCGCCATCTTGATTGAGCCTATCCGGTTTGCAATTTCATTGGCCGGAACGCAAAACGCCCGCACCCTGGGCTGCGCGTCTTCGGCGCGAACCAGACACGAATTCAGAATGAGCACGCCGTCATCCTCAAGCTTGGGCTGAAATTTGTCCAGGGAAGGCTGATTCATGACGATCAGGCTTTTTGGACGGCTGATGATGGGCGAGCCTATGTCTTCCTGGGCGACGACCACGGTGCAGTTTGCCGTGCCGCCGCGCATTTCCGGCCCATACACCGGAATATAGGTGATGTTGAGTCCCTGTTCCATGGCCGCGTAGGCCAGAAGATTGCCGATGAGCATAACGCCCTGACCGCCGAATCCCGCAATGATCACATCCATGTACAGACTCATTCGCCCATCTCCTTAAAGACCCCAAGCGGAAAACAGGGAATCATTTCCGTTTCAACGCGTTCGTTGGCCTTTATGGGATCAAGACGCCAGTTTGTCGGACATGTGGACAAAAATTCCACAAAACCGAATCCCAATCCCTGTTCCTGAACTTCAAAGGCGCGGCGCACGGCCTTTTCCGCTTTACGGATATTTTTCACGGAATTCACGGCCACGCGCGCGGAAAACGCCACGCCGTCAAGCTGGGCCATAAGTTCGGCCATGCGAATAGGCGCGCCGGCTGTTTCGCGCTCCCGTCCTTTGACGCAGGTCGTGGTCTTCTGGCCAAGAAGCGTCGTGGGCGCCATTTGGCCGCCGGTCATGCCGTAGGTGGTGTTGTTCACGAAAATAACGCTGATGCGTTCCCCGCGGTTCGCGGCATGAATGGCCTCGGCCGTGCCTATGGCCGCAAGATCGCCGTCGCCCTGAAAGGTGTAGACAAAGTTGCCCGGACGCGCGCGCTTGACCCCTGTGGCCACGGCCGTGGCCCGTCCATGCGGGGCCTCCACGCAGTCCATGGAAATGTAGCGATATACAAACACGCTGCATCCCACTGAGCCGACCGCTATCGCGCGTTCCTGCAGCCCCATGTCGTCAAGGGTCCGGGCCACGATGCGGTGAATCAGGCCGTGCTGGCAGCCAGGGCAAAAATGCATCGGCGTGTCCACCAGGGATTTGGGCGCGTCAAAAACCAGGGTTTCATCCGGCCCTGGCGTCAATTTCCGTTGCAGTTCGATATCACATGCGACATTCATTCTTTATGCTCCTTGGACTCATTCCTGTTCTCCAGGGCTTCAAGAATGGGCCCTATAAAATCATCGCTGCTGGGCATGTCGCCCGGCATATATCCAAAAAATGCGGAATCCGCGTCCCGCCGCACGGCAAGGCGCACATCTTCGACCATCTGCCCGCAATTATGCTCAATGGTCAAAAAATGCCGTCCGATATCCCGCCCTTTGCGCGCAAGGTCCGCCAGAAGCGCGGAAGGGAAGGGGTAGAGCGTCTGAGGACGCA
Organism: uncultured Desulfovibrionaceae bacterium; assembly: GCA_944324045.1. Taxonomy (GTDB): domain Bacteria; phylum Desulfobacterota; class Desulfovibrionia; order Desulfovibrionales; family Desulfovibrionaceae; genus CALUUT01. The sequence goes on from CALUUT010000092.1 coordinate 7,520, forward strand.
CGAGCCCCACTTTAAACCCCCGGGCCCGCAACTCGCGCACCGCGCTTTTGGCGATGCGCCCGATGACGCCGAAAGCCACGACAACAAGTTCCGCATCTTCCGTCGCAAAGGTTTCCGCGCGCGCCTCTTTCTGCATGGCCTCGTACTTTTCCGCAAGCTTTCTGTTATGCTCGCCAAGCGAGTTGTCTTCAAGGAACAGCGATTTCAAAAGGCGGGGGCTTCGTCCGCGCGCGCCTTCCAAACGCCAGTCTTCCGCGCCGTAATCATTGCGCGGCGCAGGTCCGCGCATGACTACGGGCTCCTTCATCTGTCCGACGGTGGAATCGCCCAGAACCAAAACCGGGTTGCGGTATTTAAAGGCAAGATCAAAGGCCTCGATCATCATGTCGTAGCATTCCTGACCGCTGGCCGGGGCCAGAACCAGGGTGCGGTAATCGCCGTGGCCGCCGCCTTTGACCGCCTGAAAATAATCGCCCTGAGACGGTCCAAGGTTGCCAAGCCCCGGTCCGCCGCGGTTCATGTTCACAATGACCGTGGGCAGTTCGCTTCCGGCAAGATACGAAATGGCTTCCTGCATCAGAGAAATCCCCGGACTTGAGGAAGACGTGCAGGAACGCGCCCCGCACGCGGCTGCGCCAAGCAGCATGTTTGCTGAAGCCACTTCGCTTTCCGCCTGCACAAATGAACCGCCGCGCTCAGGCAAAAGCGCGGACATAAGTTCAGGAATGTCGTTTTGCGGGGTGATGGGATAGGCGAAATAGCACTCGCACCCGGCGTCAAGAGCGCCGTACACTATGGCTTCATTGCCTTTGATGAATTTTTTCTGAACCGCGTCGGCCATGGCTATTCTCCCGCTCCCGCGCTTTTACGTGTTCTGAATACCCTGATAGCCGTATCGGGACACACCATGGCGCACGATGCGCAGCCTGTGCATAAAGCCATGTCCTCATCCGCCACTTCCACAATCTTGTAGCCTTTGGCGTTGAATCGTTCCGATTGCCTGATGATCTTTTTCGGGCACTGGGCCGCGCATAACAGGCAGCCCTTACAGCGGCTTTCAAGGACCACTATTCTGCTCATGATTCTCTCCGTATTCCATAAGACGTTATAATCAATATATGTTATCCGACCCGAACCGGAACTTCAAGCGTTCGCCAGATAAGGGAACTCTCTTGTTCCGGACCGAATCCGTAAGAACGAAATTCCCGAAAACATCAAAAAACGCGCGTCACCAGATGAGCATGGCGTCGCCATAAGAAAAGAAACGATACCCCCGGGCAATCGCTTCTCTGTACGCCGCAAGAATATTCTCGCGGCCGGTCATGGCCGCCGCCAGCATGAGCAGGGTTGTTTCAGGCAAATGAAAATTGGTGATCAAATGATCGACCACATGCAGCTTTTTTCCGGGATAAAGAAAAATATCCGTCATTCCCCGAAACGCCCCGATGCGCCCCATGGCCTGCCAGGCTCCTTCAAGGGCCCTGAGCGTCGTCGTCCCCACAGCGACGACAGGGCGGCCTTCCTTTTTGGCGCAGGCCACGCGCTGGGCGGTTTGCCCGCTGATTTCCACAAGCTCCTCATGCATAACGTGTTCCCGGATATCGTCGGCGCGAACAGGGGCAAACGTGCCATACCCCACATAGAGGGTTACTTCCGCCCAGTCATGCCCCGCGGCAAGAAGCGCTTTTTTTATTTCCGGAGTAAAATGCAAACCGGCTGTGGGCGCGGCCACGGCGCCGGCTTTTTCACTGCGCGCATATACGGTCTGGTACCGCTCAAAATCCGCGCGCGTATCCGGACGTTTTATATAAGGCGGCAACGGAAGATGCCCCACGCGCTCAAGAATGTCCACCAGGTTTCCGCGCCAGCGCAAAATGACGCTTGCGCGTCCGAACCCGGCGCTTTTTTGGGGTATGACCTCAAGATCAGGCGCAAAACGCAACGCCCGCCCAGGAACGAGCCGCTTAAGCGGTCTGAGCAGACCTTCGGCCGCGGCTTCGCGCCAGGCGTCGGGTTTTTCCTGAACAACCAGTTCCGGCAAAGGCGTCAGCAAAAGAAATTCCATCTTTCCGCCGGTGTCCCGCACGCCAAGAAGCCGCGCCGGGATGACCCGCGCGTTGTTCGCCACCAGAAGAGACGCTTTCGGCAAAAGCGAGACGATATCCGAAAAAACATGATGGGAGAGCGCAAGGCGGCCCGACTCGCAACGTTTCGCCAACATAAGCCTGGAAGCGCCGCGCGCGGCCGGCGGCTCCTGCGCTATCAGCTGTTCCGGGATATCGAACCTGTATGAAGACAGACGCATATCCAAAAGACCGTCATCGCCGGATGCGGCGTTGGACAGGACGCACTCTTTATTTGCAGTTTGTTCCGACATTGGCTATTTTATTTTCCAGTTTTTATGCAAGATGCCGCGGGCCAAAGCCCCGCGCCAAACGTTCGCGCGCCAAAGGCGCGCGCTTTCTCCAACCCCATACCCTATAAGACTCAAAGCCTCATGAAACCGCTTTCGCCAAAAAGCCTTTTTTAAAAAGATCACGTGCAAAGGAAAAAAGACGCAACAGCGCGGCAAGGCATCCAGCCGGACATTTTTCCTTTGCAGGCAGCCGCCTCAAAAACGGTTGCGCGGAAGACGGTGTTGCGGCCTAAAGTCCGAACAAGGAACACGCATGCGACGCATAGTCTTGCCCTTACTGGCCGCATTGTTCATCGCCGGCGGAGCCGGATGCTCCACTGTCAAGCCCGTGGCCGTCAGCATGGGCCTTTCCGAAGTCCCCAACCCCTTTGATCCGCAGGGTCCGGCGGGCGTATATGAAACATATTATGACATATTCCCGGACGTGCCGCTGCCGCGCGACATGAAAGTCGATAAGGACAAAACCTACAAATCGGACAACGACCACCCAAACACGGGATTCATCATGCTGACCGGCAATGTGGATGTAAATTCCCTGCTTACGGCCCATGCCATGACTCTGACCAAGGACGGATGGACCGTAACCGGATTCTTCCGGTACAAATACGGCATGGTCGCGGCGGAAAAAGACGATCGCATCTGTGTGACCGCCATCGGCGAGTCTCTCACGGTCAGTTATATGATGATCTGGGTAAGCCCGAAGATGAACGGATTCAGCGCGCCTCTTTCGGGCTACTCGCAAGCGGCCGAAGAGTCAAGCACTGCAAACAAGGGCAGTGGAGACAAAAACGTCAGGGAAACCGATGAAAACGGCGTCACGGTAAGCACCGTTCCGCAATCCGGCGGAGCTTCCGGCAATGTACAGGAAACGCAGTTAACTCAATAACCGTCTGGAGCGCCTTATTTTTATGGATAAGCCCCATCTGCATTTCACATTGTTCAAAGGCAAGCGGCTGCATCTTGGCGTGACAGGCTCCATCGCCGCATACAAGGCTTTGGAGCTCATGCGGTCATGGCAGAAAGCCGGCGCAACCGTGGGCGTGACGCTGACGGAATCGGCGCTTGAATTCGTCACCCCGACGGCCTTCGGCTGCCTGGGGGCGGACCCGGTTCACACAAAAATTTTTGACGGATACGCCAAGCCGTTTGCCCATCTTATGCCTGGACAGGCTGCGGACGCGTTCGTCATAGCGCCCGCGAGCGCCTCCACCATTGAAGCCGTGGCCCATGGCCGCGCGGACAGCATCCTGTGCTGTCAGGCGCTGGCCTATGACCGGCCCATCGTCTTTGCCGCGGCCATGAACACCCTTATGTGGAAAAATCCGATAACCCAGGCCAACTGGGAAACGCTCAAGAAACGGGGGCATGACTGCATCGAGCCCGGCTCCGGACTTCTTGCCTGCGGCGTAGTGGGAGACGGGCATATAGCCGACCTTTCGCTTATCTATCTCCACGGACTCAAGGCCATGTCGCCGCAGGACCTTTCCGGCGTCAACGTCATGCTGACCATCGGCCCGACCAGAGAATACTGGGACGGAGTCCGGTTCTGGAGCAACGCCTCAAGCGGCGTCATGGGCGCATCGCTTGCCGTGGCGGCCTGGCTGCGCGGCGCGTGCGTTCACGCCGTATGCGGACCGGGAACCCCATGGCTTCCGCCCGGCATCAATCGCCTGGATGTCGTAAGCGCACAGGAAATGTACAATGCCGCACATGCCATATGGGATGAAATGGAAGAAAATGGAGAAGGGCGGGCTCTGGGAATATTTACGGCCGCGGTCGCCGATTTCCGCCCGGATTATTATGGGCCTGAAAAATTCAAAAAACATGTTCAGGGAAACGATATGGAGCGTACTGAAAAACGCGGCTCCGTGCTGCTTAATTCAGACGCCAGCATCGGCCTGCGTTTTTTGCGCAACCCGGATATTCTCTCTTCCATCAGCGCCAAAAAGAAAGACGGTCAATACATCATAGGTTTTGCCGCGGAAACGAACAATCTCATTCAAAACGCACGGGAAAAACTTGAACGCAAAAATTTGGACATGCTGGTCGCCAATATGGTGAATGTCCCAGGCAACGGCTTTGCTTCATCCACTAATACGGTCGCCATTTTGAGCAAGGAAGGAATCGAAAACTGGGAAAGCATGACAAAACCGGATTTGGCATGGAGGATTCTGGATTGGTATTGCCTGCGCTGCTTGTAGAAGAAAATCTGCGTCCCTTTCTTTCTCTGGGCCTGCACTATGTGTATTCTGAAACGGATTACGGTTTTGTCGGGCGCGCACCATTTAGCGAGCTGAAAAAGCCGCTCCAAAACGCGACTTCGGCCAAACGCCGCACCGAACCGGCGACAATTATTGAAGACCGGCCAAACCGGACTGACATTCCGAAATGCCAAAAACCATCAGCCGTAAAAGAACAAATTGACGCCAAAAAGAATCAGTCCCCGTCCGCTGTTCAGACGCCGCGGCAGTTTGTTCGCCTGGAAACGGCTTATGAAACGAACAGCTCCGCTCCATCATTGAACAGCCCGGACAAAAACCGGCCGCCGCATTCAAACGGCCGCAATCCGGAAGAAACATGGCCAACGCCATGGAAAAACCACTGGAAGAACATCGGCCGCTGCCGTCCCGTGGTCTGGACATACTGGGAACTGGGCCTTGACATGGGCGGGAGGGCGGATGCGCGGCGCGGAGCTCTTTTACGGAAATTCAACACGGAACTGGGGCTTCCGCCGGGAACCAACGCCTACTGGCCCATAACGGCGCTGGATGAAAAAAATACGCTTCAAACGAACAGGTCTGTTTTTTTAGCCGGTCTTGAGCGCATTGCGCCCAGTTTCGCTATTGTATGTGGGGAAAAAGCCCTTGAGGCAATATTTCCGGGAACATCCCTATCGCCTTTTTCACGACATTTTCTTCATAACTGTCTTATGCTGACTCTGCCTGAAATCATGGACCTTCTGAAAGATGAGACTCTGCAAAATCGGACTCTGGCCTTTCTTCGTCCCTGTCTTTCGGCATTAAAAGCATAACATCTGTTTCAGCGAGGAACATATGAGATTTCTGGTGACTGGCGCAGCCGGATTTATCGGCGCGCATATAAGCAAACGTCTGATCGAAGAAGGGCATGACGTCACAGGCATCGACAATCTTAACGCATACTATTCCGTGGCCCTGAAAAAAGAACGGCTCAAATGGATAGCTCACCCGTCCTTTACGTTTGTGAAAGGCGATATTGCGGAAAAAGAACCACTGGAAACACTTTTTCGCACCAAAAAGTTTGACGGCGTCATCCATCTTGCAGCTCAGGCAGGCGTCAGACACAGCATTATTGAACCTCAATCGTATATCCGTTCAAACCTTGTAGGGTTCTCCAATATTCTGGAGTGCTGCCGCCATGCGCAGACAGGGCATCTAGTTTATGCCTCTTCAAGTTCCGTCTATGGGCTTAATACCGTAATGCCGTTTTCCACGCATCAGAATGTGGATCATCCAGCAAGCCTCTATGCGGCGACAAAAAAATCAAATGAACTTCTTGCCCACAGTTACAGTCATCTTTACGGCATCCCCACAACAGGCTTACGCTTTTTCACAGTATACGGCCCATGGGGAAGACCAGATATGGCCCTTTTTGGTTTTACAAAAGCCATTTTGTCCGGACAGTCCATCAGGGTATTCAATCATGGAAACATGCAACGAGATTTCACGTATATTGACGACATTGTCGCAGGCATCACAAAAGTCTTATTCCATATCCCGAAGCCAAACCCGGACTGGGACAGGAAAAAGGCCGATCCGGCCACAAGTTCAGCACCTTATACAATATATAATATAGGCAACAATCAGCCAGTCAGCTTAAATACATTTATTGAAACCATAGAGACAGTCACAGGCAAAAAAGCCATACGGGAATATATGCCTATGCAGGCCGGCGATGTGGAAGCGACGTACGCCAATATTGACTCCTTAAAAAAAATAGGATTTACCCCTAAAACTTCTCTTTACGACGGAATAAAAAAGTTTTACGAGTGGTATATAAAATACAGAAACAAGATAAATATATAATTCTCAAAAAAGTTAATGTTTCACGTGAAACATTAACTTTCAATCAAGTAAAAATAAAAATTTAAAGTAACACTTTAATCTAGTGAATTTTAAACATACTCATAAATAGTCACACATAAAAACAGTACATGTTTCACGTGAAACAATTTAAAATATAGGTACTGAGAAAATGACACGAATTATTGCTATAGCCAACCAAAAAGGCGGGGTGGGAAAGACGACAACCGCTATAAATCTAGCTGCTTCTTTAGCGGTGATGGAAAAAAATATTCTTTTGGTTGATTGTGATCCACAAGCAAATTCTACAAGCGGTATAGGTTTTACACCTTCGGAACAAGGTCAAACTTTGTATAATGTTTTCTTCTCACCAGAAGAAGGATTAGAAGCGGTCTATCAAACCCAAACGCCATTTTTATCCATTATGCCCGCTACAACAGATCTTGTAGCGGTCGAACTTGAACTTGTAGATAAAATGAGTCGGGAATACTATCTGAGTGATTTGCTAAAACCTCTTGAATCGCGATTTGATTATATTATTCTGGACTGTCCGCCATCACTGGGACTCATAACGCTTAATGCGCTTTGTGCGGCGCGGGAATTACTCATTCCATTGCAGTGTGAATTTTTTGCGCTTGAAGGTATAGTGAAATTATTTCAAACCTATGAGCAGGTAAAAAAACGCCTCAATCCCGGACTAACATTAACAGGCGTTGCACTGACAATGTATGACGTGCGCAATAAACTATCCAGACAGGTAAAAACAGAAGTGCGCAAATGTTTCCCGGATCATCTTTTTGAAACCGCCATACCGCGCAATGTCCGTCTTTCAGAAGCTCCAAGCCATGGACGTTCCGTTATTCATTATGATGTAAAATCAAAAGGTGCGGAAGCATATCTGGCGCTGGCTAAAGAAGTCGTACTGCGAAGGCCCAAAATAGCGCAATAATTATATACAACATATTGATAAAAAAAACGCTCATGGGCAGTAGCGTCAATATTGCGGAGGATATAATGCAAAATAAACCTCAGGGATTGGGAAAAGGACTTGCGGCGCTTTTCGGCGATGCGCCCGCGCGTCCAGGAATGACGGAAAACAAGAATGCAACGCAGAAGAAACTTCCTCTGCATAGCATTATTCCCAATGCGCAACAGCCGCGCACGTTCTTTGATGATGAAAAACTTCTGGAACTTGCCGAGTCCATAAAAGCGCAAGGCGTCCTTCAACCCCTGCTAGTTCGTCCAATAGGTTCGCCTGCTGAACAAAAATATGAAATCATCGCCGGAGAACGACGCTTTCGAGCAAGTCGCCTTGCCGGTCTTCGTGAAGTCCCGGTCGTCATCAAAGACCTTACAGACGAGCAGGCCATGCTGGCGGCTCTCATTGAAAATCTGCAGCGCGAAGATTTAAATCCCATGGAAGAAGCTCAAGGTCTTCTTGAACTTTCGCAAAAATTCAATTTGAAACAGGAAGACATTGCCGCAAAAATAGGAAAGAGTCGCTCCATGGTGGCCAACACCCTGCGGTTGTTGCAGCTTCCTGAAATTATCCGTCAGGATATTGCGCAAAAAACCATGACTCCAGGACAGGCAAGACCGTTGCTGGTTGTGGATGACCCCAACGTGCTTGCGGAACTGCGACGCCGCATTCTGGAAGAAGACGCCAATGCCCGACGTATTGAATCCTGGGTTGCATATTGGAAACGTCATGCCGTCCTGCCGGAAGAAGGGCAGTCTGAAAAACGCCGCGCCGCTGCGCCCAATGCAAAGCCGGCCCCGAATACGCATATTGAGCACAGACTTAAACAGGAACTTGAACTTCCCGTGCGTTTTTCCGGAACCATGGAAAAAGGGAAACTCAGCATCGCATTTACATCCAAGGCGGATTTATTCCGGCTTATGGAGCGGCTTGGCATTTCCTGTGAAGAATTTAAAGAAGAACTTGAAGAAACTCAGCATACGCCTCAATCGGAATCAGAAACCGCGACTGCGGAAACGCATCATCAAACGCTCTCCCCAGTTACGGAAGAATAACGGATATCTCCGCGTCAAAATACAGGTCAGACAACTATTTCTGCACCCAAGCATCATACTGGTGCGGCGAATCTGCAATATGACGCGATTTTCCTTTTTTGAAGAGGACCCATGTCGGAATACATCTCATTTGAGCCAGAACGCCTGTGCGCGCATACCGAACGTTTTTCCAAGGCGAAAGCGCTTATTGTAGGCGATATCATGCTTGACGCCTATCTATTCGGCGATGCGCACAGAATTTCGCCGGAAGCCCCTGTCCCGGTCGTGCGCATCGAACATGAACAAAATATGCTTGGCGGAGCCGGCAACGTGGCCCGCAACATCAAAAGCCTTGGCGCACAGCCCATGCTTATAGCCTTGACCGGAAACGACCGGAATGCGGATGAACTGGAAAAACTCTCCCGTAGTGAAGGCATTCAGCATATTTTTATGCGTCTTGACTCCAGAAAGACAACCACAAAAACCCGCGTCCTTGCCCGGCAACAGCAAATGATCAGGATAGATCATGAAGAGTGCTCGACGCTTTCGGAAAAAGACTATTCTGATTTTCTTGCCATACTGGAAACGCATCTGCCGCTTTATGACGTGCTGATTCTTTCAGACTATGGAAAAGGCCTTCTCAGTAAAAATGTGATTCAGGGCATAGCGGCGATACGGCAAAAGTATGGCCTTTCAGCCATGAAAATACTGGTTGACCCAAAATCGCCCAACTTCGGCATATATGGCGACATGCACATCATGACCCCCAATGTCAAGGAAACAAGCGAAGCCGCCGGAATGCCCATTTGTTCCAGAGAAGACATACGCAAAGCGGGAAAGCGTATCATGGAAAAATACCAATGCCGCCATCTTTTGTCCACGCTTGGTCCTGACGGCATGGCCCTGTTTGAATCGCCGGAAACGATATGGCACATTCCAACCATGGCCAAAAGCGTCTATGACGTGACCGGAGCCGGCGATACCGTCATAGCCGCGCTGGCCTTATGCCTGGCGGCCGGCATTCCTTTGTTGGAAAGTTGCCTTCTGGCGAACAGCGCCGCAGGGATTGTCGTTGGAAAAGTCGGAGCAGCCGCAGTGACCCGCAAAGAACTTATAGAATCGCTTTTGGCTCAAACCAGAATAGATGTTCACACATGGTCGTGACGGACAAAATGCGCTGATGCGACAAAGGATTCCGAATCGCGCGGCCTCTTTTTCAGAGCATGTCTTCTTCGGAATATCAGACGAAAAAAGAGCTCCTGCGCGCCAGCAATAAGGCGGCAAAGCTTCAAGGCTTTGCGCTTGAGCGGGGTGTGTGCATCTCCTTCCAGACTTTGCACCCTTCATATGCCCCGCGAAAAAAGGCGCGGGGTAGGGCGACATGACCTTTTGACCTTCGGTCTCAAACTACAGAAGAAAATAGCTGACGAAAAGGCGCGGCATATGTCTTCTGTATGAAAGACAACCCGCGCGCCCTTGCTGGAAGATGCCGGCATGCTTTTGACTAGCTCCCCAACATGCCGGAAAAAAAGCCGCTGCTTTTTAAGCGGAACGTTCAGCCAAGTATCTCGGATACAAATTCATGCAGGGAAGATGTCGAAACTTCAATTCCATCCTGAAAAACGCGCTCAGCGACAAGGATATCCATTCCCTTGATGGTTCGCGCAGGAGTCAGAAGCAAACGCCAGCTTTCTTTCCGCGCATTTCTGGAAAGGTCGATCAGCAGCCATATTTCTGTTCCTGAACGTTGCCATACAAGGGCATGTCGGTCAGGCGGCGCTATTCGATGCGTCAAAACAGCCTGCAAATCGTTAATGCTGAAACGGGACCGACCGCGTCCGGCTACATTGCCGTATTGCCCGTGTTCGTTGCGCGCAAAAAGAGGCAACCCGGACCAGACAAAAAACTTCTCCTTATCCTCTGAAGAAGTCTGCGCATCGCAATTTGGCGGAGCGCCGGAATCAAGTTCATGCCGCCCGGCATCCTGAGCCGCCGTAAAATCGCTTTGAGCCGGGCGGTCCGACGCTTTCGTTTCGCAGCTCTCTTTTCCCTGACCGGCCGCCATTTCTTTAAGAAGAGCGCCTATCACGGAAAGTTCCTGCTCAATCCGGTCAAGACGCGCCGCATAGTCGGAATGTTCCCGGCCTTCCTGCTTTCCGCTGGAAAGCGCATCCATGTTTTCAAAACGCGACTCAAGACCTTCAAGGCGTTTTAAAATAAAATTCTGCTGCTGGCTGATTCCCACCATGCTCTTGGCAAGACTGGCTACCGATGTGGCCACAGGCTGAAAAACAGCCCGATCATGTTCTTCACAGGGCGCGGGCGCTTCTTTTTCCGGCTGCCGTTCCTCAGGCTCTTTGGCGTCTATCCATGCAAATTCCGCGGACAGACGTCGCCGTATTTCATTCACGGCCATGCCCACCTCAAAAAAATCACGAATACGTTTGCATACTTCGGCCGCTTCCGGCGTAAACCGGATAGGCTTTCCGGCGTTGGCCACAGGCACGCATCCGGGAAACTTGCGCCGATAACTTTTGACCGTTGTTTCGGAAACTCCGAGCAGCCTGGATAAATCCTTATGCGTCAACAAAGAAGCCATGCCAGCACCAGCCTTGACAAATTTATTTACTTACAACCTGATACTCATGAAGCGGCTTGTCGCCGGAAAGAAACGCCTTGTACAAAGCGACCTTTTCATCAAATTCCGCTTTCTTGGAAGCATGAACCGGATCGGAACGTGGGCTTGTCACAGTCATGGGATTAATAAATTTCCCATTGCGCTTCATCCGAAAATCCAGATGCGGGCCTGTCGACCAACCAGTCGAACCCACATAGCCGATGACTTCTCCCTGACGCACGCTTTTACCTTTTTTAAGGCCCCGCGCAAATCCCGAAAGATGCATGTATGTGCTTTCATACCCGTTGCTGTGCTTTATCCTGATATATCGGCCGGCGCCGCCGCCCCAGCCCGCAAACAGCACGGTTCCGCTTCCAATGGCCTTGACCGGGGTTCCGGTGGGCGCGGCGTAATCAATGCCTGGATGAGGCCGGACCACTTTATGAATGGGATGCAGCCGTTTCATGGTGTACCCTGAGGAGATTCGGGAAAAAGAGAGCGGGGCCTTTAAAAACGCCCGTTTCAGACTCTCTCCGCCGCTTGTGAAATAATGGGGCGCGCCATGACCGTCAGCGAATCTGAACGCTTCATAGCTTTTCCCCTGATTCACGAAATAGGCGGCCAGCAACTGGCCGTAACCCTTGAATTCCCCGTTCAGATATCGCTTTTCAATCAATATGTCGAAGGTGTCGTTTTCGCGCAGTTCCTTAATGAAATTCACTTCCCAGCCAAATATGTCCGCAAGCAGTATGGCCAAAACCGGTTTTTCTCCGGCATCGGCCACGGTTTGAAACAGATTTGACTGAATGACGAACTGCTTGCACTCAAGACGGATATCGCAGGGCAACTTTTCTATGCGGGCTGCAAACCCGGCTTCGCAACGCTCCACAACAAGACGCTCAAAATCGTCGATTTCATATTCAAAGCGTTCAAAACCGCCTGTTCCCGATGTAATGACGTATTCATGCCCCACATTGATTTTCGCCAGGGAATAGACGTCATTGCAGGAAACAGCCACCTCATGTATTTCGCCAAGCGTCAGCCACTCCTGAAGAATCTTGCTGGCGTTGTCGCCTTCTTCGACCACGTTTCGAAAAACATACGAGGCGTCCGGCTCGACTTCCGACTCCTTAGCCTCTCCAGTCTGCGCAGGGTCTGTTTTCCCTGTTCCGCCGGCCAAGGAGTCTGAAAGCTCCGCGCCGTCTTCCACTTCCGGATAATCCGGCGCCACTATATATTGGACCAACAAAAGAATGCAAACAGCAACGGCGATTCCGGCGGCAAGCTGCAATACGAGTTTTTTTCCGGACTTTCTTCTGCGAATGGGAAAACGCTGCTTCAAAACGACAAATCCTAAAATGAAGAGGTTATGCGCATGTCATGGCGTTAGGGCATGGAATCAGACAAGTTGGCGAAACAGGCTTTGCCGGAAGAAAGCGAACATGGATATCTGAAAAAAAGAAAGGGTTGATTTCCAGACATGCCTGAAACGTTGATACGTTATATACGCAAGCGCATTGAAAGACCAGAGGCAAAAAAGCCGCTCAGGCATTGAAACCATTTTGGACAACCAGGATGGACAACGCCTGTCCGGCTTTCTCTTTTCAAAAAAAATAAAAAAAAGAAACAAAAATATGCGCCCTGCAAAACGCATGACGCGCATAAGGTGTTCAAAAGTGTGAAAATATCTGCTGATATTTTTTTTACTTTATATTTCAAGTGATTATAATATAACTTAGCCCTTGAAGGCATACTGGATATCTGGTATATAATATCATTATAATATGAACGACACAATACTGCCTTAAAGCGAGAAACAGCCTGCCCGTGACAGAATCGGCGACACAAATCCTGCGTAACCGGCTTTTACGTACCCATACCGCAAATGAGCTTGCATCATGGTTTGATCCGCTGCAAATATCGGACAATGGCGAGGAGCTTATTGTGGTCTTCCCTCATATGTTTTTTGAGGCCTGGTTTACAGTCAAAGGAAAACATATTCTGGAAGCGGGCGTCAAAGACCTTTTTGGCCCAAAAACCATACGCTATACGCTTAAAACGCCAAGCAGCGCATATTATCCCGCAACCGGCATGCGCGGCGAACGATGCGAAGAAATCTATCCTTTCGGAGCTGATTTCAGATTCGACGCCTTTTTGTACAACCGAAAGAACGCCTTTCCCTATCAATGCGCCAAAGAGCTTGCTGAAAACGACGAACTGCGGCGCACCTCGTCAAATCCCTTTATAGTCTGGGGAGAAAGCGGAACCGGAAAAACCCATCTTGTACGGGCCATGGCCAATGTCATGCAAAAAAAAGGAAAAAAAATCTTTTTTTCCTCAGGGGCGGAACTCAAGCTGCAATGCGCCCGATATGGAAACGCCGGATTGATGCGCAACGCGTTTGACGCCGACGCGCTCATTATCGACGGTCTGGATGATCTTCTCACGCTCCATGATGTTCATGAACATGTCCTGTCCATCATGGACGCCTTTACAGTGCGAAACAAACAGATGATTTTCACTGTCCAGCGGCTGCCGGATACGGAACGAAATGTGGATATCCGCCTCTTTGACCGCCTGGAGCAGGGCCTTGCCGTCGAGTTGCTTAAACCGGACATGGATATCCGCATGCAACATGTCGCGCGGCGCACAAGCGCGCGGGGCATCCGCCTGAACAAAGACCAAACCTTCGCTCTGGTGCATCGATTCACCGGATTCCGCCAGATTGACGGCGTTTTGAACAGGCTTGAATCGTTTATACGCCAGCAGGCGCGTCCCGGAAAAAATACGCCGTCGAAAATCAGCCAAAAGGATTTCGACGAACTCTTGCAATACAGCGTAAGCAGCGCTCGCCGGCATCTGACCTCAGCCGTAGTCATCGAAACCACCGCAAACCACCTGTCGCTGTCGCCGGCCGACATTATAGGCGACAAACGCAATCAGGACATATCCAAAGCGCGTCAGCTGGCCATGCTGCTCTGCCGCGAACTGCTGCACTGTTCCTATCCGGAACTGGGCCGGATTTTCGGCGGAAAAGATCATAGCACAGCCATGTACAGTATAAAAAAAGCCAAACAATTACTGGAAGATAACAAAGATGCGCGCATTACATACGCCGATATTATGAGGCGATGTAAGGAACGCGGTTAGACAGCCTGAAAAAATGACGCGTCCTGGCGGCAAGAACACGAAGAACATAATGCGCACATCAAAAAATATAAAAAAATATTTATAATATTCAAACAATTAATATCATTTTAAACAAAAGACGCCTGTCTATAAAATCAACAAGGAGATTCAAATATGCTTTTTAAAGTGGAGAAAGAAGATGTCATTGAAGGCCTGCAGAAAGCGGCCAGCATCATTCCAGCCAAGACCGGCACCGCATATTTGCGCTCCATCTGGCTGAAAGCGGAAGACGGTCAGGTCGGCATCCTGGCCACGGACGCCAATCTCGAATTTTGCGGCTCTTATAAGGCCGACGTGGAAAAAAATGGTCTGGTCGGCGTTCAGGGGCGGGCTCTGGTTGATCTTGTGCGCAGGCTGCCGCAGGGCGCCATTACGTTTCATTTGAACAAAGACGGCAATGTGCTTATCGAACAGGGCCGACGCAAATACAAGCTTCCGGCGCATGACGCTTCCTGGTTTCAAAATTTTTCGGCGTTTCCCGAAGAAGGAACCATCATTTGGTCAGGAGCCTACATTCAGGAACTCATTGAAAAAGTCATGTTCTGCATCGGCGATGAAGACGCCATGGAGGCTATTGCCTGCCTGTACGCGAAACCTGTCGCAGACCATTATATTGAAGTCTGCGGCTTAAACGGGCATCAATTCGCCATGCAAAGATTTCAGCATGAGGAACTGGCGGAACTTCTACCGCCTGAAGGCATTCTCATTCAGAAGAAATATCTTTCGGAATTAAAAAAATGGCTTTCCGGCGAAGACATAGAAATGAATATTGCTGAAAAACGTCTTTATTTCCGGACTGCGGACAAGGCTGAGACATTCAGTCTTCCTTTAAGTTTCTATCAGTATCCAGACTACCGCAACTTCCTTTCAAAGCTTGACGCCAAGGATGTTTCACGGCTTCAGGCGTCCCGCCGCGAGCTTTTGGAAAGTCTCGAGCGCATAGCCATTTTCAATACCGAGACTAACCGGGGCACGATTTTTGATTTAAGCCAGGAATCGGAAATGACCCTGTCTTCCACAGGGCAGGATGTGGGAAGCGCCGCGGAAACCATGGAAGTGACCTATGAAGGGAATATAAAGAAGATATCGTTTCCCACCAGGAGTTTTATTGAAATAATTAATCATTACCAATCAGAAACCATGACTGTCGCATTAACCGGCGCGGAAGGGCCATGCGGGCTGACCGGGGCGGACGATCCGGATTATACGGTGATCATCATGCCCATGAAGATGGTGGACGACACCTACTACAGCGAGGAAGAGGCGTAAGAATGACCATGGAACCCCAGAACATGACGACTGCGGACGCAGCCTATGACGCAAGCAGCATTACCATTCTTGAAGGATTGTCCGCGGTGCGCAAGCGTCCGGCCATGTATATCGGAAGCACCGATGTGCATGGGTTGCATCATCTTGTGTATGAAGTCGTGGACAACTCCATTGACGAGGCCATGGCCGGCTACTGTTCGCGCATCATAGTGAAGCTGCATATGGACAACAGCGTCACAGTCACGGACAACGGCCGCGGCATTCCTGTGGATATTCATCCAAAGGAAAAGGTTTCGGCCGTGCAGGTGGTCATGACCAAGCTGCACGCGGGCGGCAAATTCGACAACAACGCCTACAAAGTGTCGGGCGGCCTGCATGGCGTGGGCGTATCCTGCGTGAACGCGCTTTCAGAGTCTCTTGAAGTCATCATCCGACGCGACGGCAAACGGTACCGTCAGACATACAGCCGGGGCGTGCCGCAAAGCCCGCTTGAAACCCTTGGCGATTCCGATTCCCATGGAACCACAATCCGTTTCAAGCCGGATGAGGAAATCTTTGAAACCGTGGAATTCAGTTACGAGACATTGAGCAAGCGCTTTGAGGAACTTGCGTACCTGAACAGGGGCCTTGAGATTGAATTCATCGACGAACGCAACGGGCAAAGTCATCTCTATCATGCCGAAGGCGGCTTAAAGCAGTTCGTCAAAGACATGAATTCCGGCGAAGGCGGCATTCATACCATTGTGGAGGGCTTTGGCGAAGCGGACAAGGTCGTGGTTGAATTCGCCATGCAGTACAATGCCGGATACAAAGAAAACATCCTCACCTTTGCGAACAACATCCGCACCAAAGAAGGCGGAACCCATCTTGTGGGTTTTAGAACCGCTCTGACCAGGGCGGTCAACGCCTATGTCGCAAATTCCGAATTCGGCAAAAAAATGAAGGTCAAGCTTACAGGCGATGATCTTCGCGAAGGATTGACCGCGGTTGTTTCCGTTAAACTGCCGCAGCCGCAGTTTGAAGGCCAGACCAAAACCAAACTGGGCAACAGCGAGATATCAGGCATTGTTTCATCCATGGTGTACGACCGTCTGAATGTCTTTTTCGAGGAAAACCCCAAGGATATAAAACTTATTATCGATAAGGCCGTGGATGCGGCCAGAGCCCGGGACGCGGCGCGCAAGGCCAAGGATCTGGTGCGGCGCAAAGGCGCGCTCACAGACAACGCCTTGCCCGGAAAGCTGGCGGATTGCCAGAGCAAAGACCCCAGAGATTCCGAACTCTTTATTGTGGAAGGCGATTCCGCGGGCGGCTCGGCCAAGCAGGGGCGCAATCCCACGACCCAGGCCATTTTGCCGCTGCGCGGAAAAATCCTGAACGTGGAAAAAACCCGTTTTGACCGGATGCTCGGCAACAAGGAAATCAAAGCCCTGATTACGGCCATGGGCGCCGGCATTGGAGCGGATGATCTGGATCTGGACAAACTGCGCTATCACAAAATAGTGATCATGACCGACGCCGACGTTGACGGAGCGCACATCCGCACCCTTTTGCTCACCTTCTTTTTCCGGCAGTATGAAGAATTGATACGCCGGGGCTTTCTGTATATCGCGCAACCGCCGCTGTACAGGGTGCATACCAAGAATTTCGAGCGTTTCATCAAAGACGACGCCGGGCTTAACGCCTTTCTCATGGACAGAGCCTGCAAGGAGCTTATTATAACCACGCGCGGCGGCATGAACGTCGAGTTTTCCGGAGAAGCCATTCGTTCCCTGCTTTCCGCCGTCATGCTGGTGCGCGAAAAGGTCCGGGATGCGGAAAACGCGGGCATTTCGCAGGATTTGTTTATGACCCTTATCCGTCATGCGGAGCGCCTGACGCCGGAAGTCATAGAAAACGAGGATGTAAACGGCCTTGGCGCATGGCTTGCGGAAAACGGGTTTCGCGTCCGCATCGTCAGAGAAAATACGGATGCCGAAGAGCGGGCCTTTGCCGTATTCATAAGCGACAAAGGGCACAGAACCAGGCTGGCTGTGGAGTTTTTCAATTCCAGGATGTACCGCGCCGCCTATGACGCGCTGTCGCGCCTGCGCGAGCGTTGCGGCGTCTTTGCATACGTCGTCCGGCGCAAAGACGGAACCGAACAGCCTGTGGACGGCCTTTTCGCGCTTCAGGACGCGGTGTTTGAGGAGGCGCGAAAAGGGCTGACCATTCAGCGTTACAAGGGCCTTGGCGAAATGAATCCGGAACAGCTTTGGGTTACGACTATGAACCCGGAAAACCGGACCCTGCTCAAAGTCAGCATTGAGGACGCGGAATCCGCAGGCGAAGCCTTCGAGCAGCTCATGGGCGACCGCGTCGAGCCGCGTCGCGATTTTATTGAACGCAACGCGCTTGCGGTCCAGGATCTGGATATCTGAGCATATGGACCGCGTTCATGTCGCGTTTGTCCATCTTTTTCGCATCTCTTTGGGAAAAGAATCCGGCGTGTGTTCATCCGGCTGTGAAAGGCCGCTGAAACGGCTTGCGGATTGAAATATAAAGGGGTTGTATTGTGTCGAATCAGTTGATTCCGGAACAGGACGTGGTCAATATTGAGACCGAACTGAAGAAGTCCTATCTTGAATATTCGCTGTCCGTCATCATAGGGCGCGCCATACCTGATGTGCGCGACGGTTTGAAGCCGGTTCATCGGCGCATTTTGTTCGCCATGCAGGATTTAGGGAACTCCTGGAACCGGCCGCCGAAAAAATCGGCCCGCGTGGTCGGCGACGTCATAGGCAAATATCACCCTCATGGCGATTCCGCGGTGTATGACGCCCTGGTGCGTATGGCCCAGGATTTTTCCATGCGCGACATGCTTGTCGAAGGTCAGGGCAATTTCGGCTCCATCGACGGCGACGCGGCCGCGGCCATGCGATATACCGAAGTGCGCATGGCCCGTCTGACCGGCGAGTTTCTGGCGGACATTGAAAAAAACACCGTCGATTTCCGGCCCAACTACGACAACACCCTTATGGAACCTTCCGTTTTGCCCACCAAGGTTCCAAACCTGCTTTTAAACGGCTCGTCGGGCATTGCCGTGGGCATGGCCACAAATATTCCGCCGCACAACCTTGGGGAGTTGTGCGACGCGCTTTTGCTTTTGCTTGAAGAGCCGGATTGCGGGGTTGAAGATCTCATGGAGCATGTAAAGGGGCCGGATTTTCCCACCGGCGGTCTGGTATACGCCGGACAGGGACTTTATGACGCCTACGCGACCGGCAGGGGCTCAATTAAAATACGGGGCCGGGTCGAGTTTGAGGAACGGAAAAAAGGCCATGAAAGCCTGGTTATCCGGGAAATCCCCTATACCGTGAACAAGGCCGCCATGGTGGAAAAAATAGCGGCTCTGATCAATGAGAAGAAGATCGACGGGGTTTCGGATCTGCGCGACGAATCCGACCGCAAGGGCATCCGGGTGGTTCTTGATCTTAAAAAAGGCGCCATAGCGGATATCATCGTCAATTCGCTTTACAAATATACGCCTCTTGAAACCTCTTTCGGCATCAATATGCTCGCGGTTGTGGACAACAAACCGCAAACTTTGAACTTAAAGCGCGTTCTTGAACATTTTATCGATCATAGAAATGAAGTCGTCATCCGGCGCACGCGCTATGATCTTGACAGGGCCGAAGCCCGCGCCCACATAGTGGAGGGCCTGCGCAAGGCGCTTGACGCCATTGACGCCGTGGTGGCGGCTATTCGCGCTTCCTCAAGCCGCGACGACGCGGAAGCGCGTCTCATGCGCGAATTCGAATTCACTGAGATTCAGGCCAAGGCCATTTTGGATATGCGTTTGCATCGCCTGACCAATCTCGCAATTGAAGAACTTATTGAGGAATACACGGAGCTTTTGCGAAAAATAGAATATTTCAAGTCCATTCTGGAAAATTCCGAAGTCCTGCGCAGTGTAATCCGGCAGGAAGTGGAGGAGCTTAAAGCCCAGTTCGCCACCCCGCGCCGTTCCGAAATCGTGCGTGAAACGCTGGAAGACATCAATATTGAAGACCTGTTGCCGGATGACGATGTGGTCATCACTTTAAGCCGTCGCGGCTATATCAAGCGAACCACGCTGGACAACTACCAGCAGCAGCGTCGAGGCGGAAAGGGCATTGCGGGCCTTAATACAAGCGACGATGATTTTGTCCAGGATTTTCTGGCCACGACCAATCATCAATACCTGCTTTTATTCACCAATCAGGGCCGCATGCATCAACTTAAAGTGCACCAGGTTCCTGAAGGCAGCCGCACGGCCAAAGGCGCGCACATCGCCAATCTTCTGCCTCTGGAAAAAGACGAACTTGTGACCGTGGCCCTGACCATCCGCGATTTCGCGGAAGACAAATATTTTCTGTTCTCCACCAGAAAAGGCATGGTCAAACGTTCATCCGCATCGCTGTATGCGCGCAGCCGTAAAGGCGGGCTTATTGCCGTGGGACTTCGCGACGACGATGAACTGATTACCGTGCGCGAAGTCAATGAGCATTCCCATGTGGTGCTGACCACGGAACAGGGCATGGCCATTCGTTTCTCATGCAGCGAAGCCAGGCCCATGGGCCGCAGCGCGACCGGCGTCAGAGGCATTTCGCTAAGGGACAACGACAATGTCGTCGCCTGCGTCACGCTGGCTGAAAATGAAGACCCTGAAATCATGACCGTATCCCGCAACGGATACGGAAAACGGACGAAACTTGATCTGTATCGCAGTCAGGCCAGAGGCGGAAAGGGAATCATTAACTTCAAAGTCACCCCGAAGACCGGATCCGTCATAGGCGCCATGCCGGTTACGGACTATGACGCTCTGGTGCTTTTGACTTCCACCAACAAGATCATCAGAATGAGCATCGACGAAGTGCGCAGCGTGGGCCGCGCAACGCAGGGCGTACGTCTGGTGCGCCTGGACGAAGGCGCATACGTCGTGGGCTTTGACCGCATCGACGAACGCGAAGAGCAGGAAAATCAGGAATAGGAATAAAAACGAATGCGGGGCGGCCGTCCACGCCCCATTTAAAGGAATGCTCTTCCCTCGAAACCCCTTTCAAGGGGACTTATCCCATGCATGGCATGATGCGTTTGACTTTTTGTATTCAGCATTGCGGGCGTTTTTTGGTTTTGGCGGGGGTTTTGTTGTGGGCGGCTGCCTGCGACAGACCCCCGCAAACGCCTCATGATCTTCTGGCGGCGCGAGAGGCTTACAGGATTCAGGATTATTATACAGCCGAACTTGCATATAAGCGCTATCTTCAGAAAAACAGCGAAGCGCCGGAACGCTGGGAAGCCTGGAAACGGCTTTCGGATATGGCCCTAGTGCGCGCGGACAATCATGAAGCCGTAGAATTGCTGCATAGCATGGCTCTTGAATTTTCCGCGGACCGGGAAAAGAAAAAGCGGATTCTTGAGCGGTTAAGCGCCGTATATGAAAGCGAACGCCAATGGATGCGCGCCGCGCAAACCCTGACGGAACTTCTGGAGATTCCCGGATTACCCCCGGAAGAACAGGGCTGGTTTGTCCTGAGGCTGGGACGGGCGTATAAAAACCGGCGCGAAAATGAACAGGCGCTGGAGGCTTTTCGAACATGTTCCGAACCGGGCGCTTCTTCGGACGTCATGGCGCAGTGCCTGCTTTCTCTGGGGCTGCTGCATCTTGATATGGATGATCAAATGGATGCGGAAAAAGCCTTTGCCAGACTTGAGAAGCTTTCGGGCGTTTCTGAAGACTATAAGGCCATGGCGCTGTTTTCCATGGCGGATTATATGGAGAGCAAGGGAAAGCTTGAGGAAGCGCTTGTCCTGTTTCGCCGCGTCATGCCTTTGTACCCGAATCCGGCGGCTGCCATGATACGGGTGGAAAGCCTGGAAAAGCAACTGGAGAAACCGTGATTTTATCTGAAGATTCCTATCACGCGTTCAGCGAGGCGCTTCTTGCATGGTTTGCCGAAAAAGGCAGAGATCTTCCCTGGCGGCGTCAGTACAGCGCGTATCATGTCTGGATTTCGGAAATAATGCTGCAGCAGACCCAGATGGAACGGGGCGTGCGGTATTATTGCAATTGGATGCGGCGTTTTCCGGACGTGCGCGCCGTGGCCGAAGCCCCTGAAAGCGAAATCATGAAAGCCTGGGAGGGTCTTGGCTATTATTCCAGGGCCAGAAATCTGCACAGGGCCGCAAAACAGATCATGACTCTGCATCATGGCGAGTTTCCGCGTGATATTGAGGCCATCCGCGCGTTGCCGGGCGTTGGGGAATATACGGCCGGCGCTATCGCAAGCATCGCCTTTGAACAGGATATTCCGGCTGTGGACGCCAATGTCGAGCGCGTTTTTTCCCGTCTTCTGGATATTGACACGCTGATTAAAGACAAGCGGGCCAAAGCCTATGTGCGTGAAGCCGTCATGGCCTGCATGCCCAAAGGCAAGGCCCGTTTTTTCAATCAGGCCATAATGGAGCTTGGCGCGCTTATATGCTCGAAAAAACCCTCATGCGGCGTCTGTCCGGTGCGGATGTTCTGCGAGGCGCTCAGGCTGGGGGTGACCGACAAACGCCCTGTGCTTCAGGTAAAGCCAGGGCGCATCTACGTCAAACTGGCTACAGGCGTGTTGCTGCACAAAGGATGCGTGCTTATACAAAAACGCCCGCCTGTGGGCATCTGGGCCGGTTTCTGGGAATTTCCCGGCGGAAGCATGGAAGAAGGGGAATCGCCTGAAGAGACCCTGCTGCGGGAATTTAGGGAAGAGACTGAACTTCTGGTCAGAATCAAAAGAAAGATCGCTGAAATTCCTTTTTCCTACACGCGCTACAGAGCGACTATGCACGCCTTTCTTCTTGCGCTCGATATCCCGGCGGAAACGGACCGGGGTTTTCCAAAGCCTGTGCTTCATGCGGCCACGCGCTATGAATGGGTTCCCTGGCCGGAACTTGAGCGCTATATTTTTCCTTCCGGGCATCGCAAGCTTCTGGATATTCTGAAGACAGGCGGACTGTTCGTTGAAAGCGGCGGCGCGGTTTCCATATAATGGCGGATATGTGCCACACGTTTTTTTTTGTGCGACAGCAGCCGCAGCGTATGTTTAAAATATATAAAATATATTGATATTATAGATATTTTTTTAAACATATCCTTGTATATTTTGTGCGTTTCCGTATTGGCGGCGTTACGCGCCAGCTTGATGCGCCATGGTTTTTTCAACAATACGGCGGCAAAATCTGCGGGATAGCGCTGCATCCGGCCTTCAGGCCGGGACGTCGCACCGCATGCGGAAACATGATAAAATATGGATGCCTTTTATTGAAAAATATATGTTGGTATTTATTTTAATATATTAATATTAATGATAATTTTTCGAACAATATCCTGTTCGTCAATGAATATGTATCTTCCTCTGTGGTTTGAGACTGAAGGCCGGAAAGGCCATATAGCCCCATCCCGCGTCTTTTCTCGCGGGGTATCAGATGGACGCAAAGCTTGGGAAGGGATATACATTTCTCCCAAACGCAAAGTTCTTCAGGACTTTGCCGCCTTATTGCCGCCCGGCGGCATATGTGCAAATCATGCTGGATTATTTGTGTATAACTAATAAAACACGTTGATATTATTATCATTTTTATAAACATTCGATAGTTTTAACGGAGTGTGCATCATGTATGCAAAACGTCGCGAAGCATTGCGGAAAAAACTGCATGAACAGAATCTGGCGGCCATGCTGGTCAGCTATCCGCCCAACAGGTTTTATTTGTCCGGTTTTGAGCTGCATGACGTGCAGCAAAATGAAAGCGCCGGTCATCTTCTGGTTATGGCGGATGGACACGATGTAATATGCACGGATCCGCGCTATCTGGAAACCGCGCGCAGAATTTGGAATACGGACGGCATTTTCATTTATGGCGGGTCCGGCAGCGCCACGCAGGATTTAAACGGTTTTTTGCGTTCCCAGGTTCGCGGAACCCTGGGTTTTGAAGCAGGCGCCGTTTCCCTCAAATTCTATAACGCCATAGCCGAGGGGCTGGATTTGCGTCAGGCCGACGGGCTGGTGGAAACCATGCGCGAAATCAAAGACGCGCAGGAAATCGCCTGTCTGGAAGAAAGCATGGCGCTGAATCATAAACTTATGGAATGGATTCCGTCCATGCTGCTTCCGGGGCGGACTGAAGCGGATATAGCATGGGATATTGAGAAGTTTTTCCGCGAAAACGGCGCGAGTGAAAACGCTTTTCGGCCTATTGTGGCTGTTGGTCCCAATGCCGCTTTGCCGCATGCCGAGCCGGGACAGGCTGTAATTACCGATAATTGTCCGGTTCTCATAGATTGCGGAGCCCGGCATATGACCTATAATTCGGACCAGACGCGCACGTTCTGGGTCGGCGATGCGCCGACAGACGAGTTCAGGCGCGCCATGGATCTGGTGCGCGGGGCTCAAAGCGCGGCCATAGCGCTCATCCGTCCAGGTGTGAAGTGTCGCGACGTTTACCGCGCGGCGTATGATCATTTTGACAAGGCGGGTCAGGCTGAATATTTCACGCATGGCCTTGGGCACGGCGTGGGGCTTGAGACGCACGAAGCGCCGAGTTTTCGCCGGAAAGGCGAGACCGTGCTGCAGCCCGGCATGGTGATTACGGTCGAGCCGGGTCTGTATTATCCGCAATGGGGCGGCGTCCGCTGGGAAAATGTGGTTCTGGTCACTGAGGACGGCGTCAGGGTGCTGTAATGGCCAGAAAAAAGCGCCTTCCCTTGCTGCTGCCTGCTCCGCGCTGGTCGGATCATGTGTATGTTCGTATAGCAAGGCGCGATATCGCACTTTTCCGGTTTCTTCTGGAAGCGGAAGACAATATCGGGTATATGAGCGTTCTTGACTGTCGTGCCGCGATTCTCAAGGTGGTGTTTTCGCCGCATCAGGAACGGGAAATGCGCGCCTGTCTGGAAACCATGCGCCAAAGCGTGGCCTTTGAAGTCATTGAGCGGCCCGGATGCGCGCGCCGTATCGTTTCCCGTTGTCCGTCGGAGGAAAAACCATGTCTGTAACCCGCATATTTCAGGGAATGCCGGACGGGCGTTTTGAAAGCGGCCTTAAGGACAGAAAACGCGCGTTTCGAGCCCGATTCAATCTTGGAGACACGCTTGAGGGCGTGGTTTCGGGACTTGAAGAGGGCGAAGAGCCGTTGTGCAGGGTCCGGGTGGAAGGGCTTGAGCTTATGGCCGTAACGCCGTTTCCCGTCCGGACGGGGCAGCGGCTCATTCTCAGAGTCGAGGCGCTGTCCCCGGAAATCATCCTGCGCTGCATGCGGGTGCTTGGCGTGGAGCGCGGGCTTGACATGGGCGGGTATTACGCGGTGCGGCGCGCATATGAAAAAGACGGGAATCCGGCGCTGTTGGAAGAGCTTCACGCCCTGCGGCTCGCGTTTGCGCGGCGCATGTCCGCGCCTGTGACCTGGCGGTATTTTCCGGCCTTGAATCTGGACGGCGGCCGGTTCTGCGCTCTTGAGGCCGCGTCCTGGAACGAGCCGGGCACGACCTTGCATCGGTGTCTGGCGTCCGGAACCCTTGAAACCGGGCAAAACGGCCCGCAACGTCTGTTTATGGAAGGGTTGGCCAAGCCGCCGAATGGTTCCTGGAATCTGTCTACGGATAAAGAGTATCCTGCGTTGCCCGCGTCTTTGCGGACCGCTGCGGAGAATATTTTATGCGAATGCGTGGGGCGGTGCCTTCCGGAGCCTGTCGCGGTCTGGCAGTGTCTTTCCAGAAAAAACGCAATCACAGGCATTGCTGAAACAGGGCCCGCGCTTTTAGCGCGTCTTGGGTGACGCCGCAATGGAACAAACGCTTCCTTTTTCTCCAGAAAAGCCATGGCTCGCGCCTCTTGCGGGATTTTCCGATCTTCCGTTTCGCCTGCTTTGCCGCGCGCACGGCGCGGCCGTGGCCTGCACCGAAATGGTGAGCGCCAAGGGTCTTGTATATAACAGCAAGGGAACCGGGGAGCTTTTACGTACCATTGCGGCGGACGCGCCTTTGGTGGTTCAGCTTTTCGGCAGCGAGCCCGATATTATGCGCGAAGCCATGGAACGGCTTGTTCCGGATTTTCACTGGTTTGACTTGAACATGGGCTGTTCCGTCCCCAAGGTGGTCAAGACAGGATGCGGGGCCGCCATGCTTCGAGAGCCTGAGAACGCCCTGCGCGTGGCGAAGGCCATGATTGAAGTCGCGGGAGCGGGAAGGGTGGGCTTTAAACTGCGCCTTGGCTATGAGAAAACGGACCGCTGCTTTTTATATCTGGCGAAGGCGCTTGAGGATTTGGGCGCGGGCTGGATAACTCTGCATCCGCGCACGGCGCGCGACGGCTTTTCCGGTGTCGCGGATTGGGATGCGCTGGGGGCGCTTTCGCGGACCGTATCCATTCCGGTCATAGCCAGCGGCGATTTATTGACGGCGACCCATGCCGTGAAGTGCCTTGAACGCACCGGCGTTTCCAGCGTGATGTTCGCGCGCGGGGCGCTCAATAATCCGGCCGTGTTTCGGGAATTGTCCTGTCTTCTTTCCGGCGTTGCGCCAAAGCCGCCCGGCGTGCGTGCGCTTCTTGACCTTATCCGCGCGCATATGCGCCTTGCGCGCGCATATGCGCCGGAACATGCCGCGCTTTTGAAAATGCGCACCTTTGTTCCCCGGTATGTGCGCCATCTTCCCGGCGTCCGCCATGTGCGGCAACGCCTGACCCAGTGCCGTTCATGGGAGGAACTTGACGATATTCTGGAATATTTCGCGTCCTGTCCTCAAGAAAATACAGAGCCGGACGATAATCGGATTGATGCGGGCGCGCATGACGCCTGCGGCCGGCCTTTTTGATGCGCCCGGGACGGATGCGGCAACCGTGATGGAGGAAACATGAAAATTGTGCGCGCCAAGAACGCCGGATTTTGCATGGGCGTGAGCCTGGCCCTCAAAGGTCTTGACAGCGAATTGACGGACCAGGGATACGTCATGCGTAAAAACGACGTGTTCGTGGGGTCTTCAAATCATATTAAGAATCCGCCTGTTGACGGCGTGGAACGGCGTATCGTGACCTGGGGGCCTATTATCCACAACAAGCAGGTAACGGATTTTTACCGCTCCAAGAACGTTGAAAGCGTGGAAAGGATTGAGGATATAAAGCCGGGCGATATCGTGATCATAAGAGCGCACGGCATCCCCATTCCACTGGAAAAGCGCTTTTTGGAAATGGAAAAAAACATGGGCATTCGACTGGTTGACTGTACCTGTCCGAAAGTGAAAAAAGCCCAGCTTTCCATTGCGGAAATGAGCGCGGACGGACGCCGCCTTCTTCTGTTCGGGGATGCGCCGCATCCGGAAGTGCGCGGGCTTTTAAGCTATGCAAACGAGTCCCCGGCTCCTCTGGTTTTTCATACCCTTGAAGAAATGAAGGAAAAAGTCATAGCCGGGAATATTGACGACCATTGTTTTCTTGCGGCCCAGACGACTCAGGACGGCGCGCTTTTCGCGCGCATGTCAGCATGGCTTGACGAACATTTCGGGCACGAGATTCCTGTTTCCAGAACCATTTGCAACGCGACCAGAATGCGGCTTCAGGAAGCGCGCGACATAGCGGAACATGTGGACCTTATGATTGTGGTGGGCAGCAAGCACAGCGCCAACAGCCGCCGTCTTGCCGAAGCGCCCATCAAGATGGGAGTTCCGGTCCTTTTTATCGATTCGCCGGAAGAATTGCGTCGGGAAGACGTCGAGGGATTTGAAACCGTGGGCTTGACAGGCGGCTCGTCCACGCCCAATTGTCTTATCAACAATACGGAAAAATTGTTGCTTTCATGGTTCGGCGATGACAATCGCCCGCAATAAAGGCCGGGAGGACGGCATGTCGCAGACAAACATTCTTCTTGAATCCGGGACCAATGAACTTGAAATAGTTGAATTTTATCTTGAAGAAGAGGGAAGCGCGGATGCGTCCGGACAAAACCCGGATATCCCGGAAGGAGAAAATTACCGGGGATATTATGGCGTAAACGTCGCCAAGGTTCTTGAAATCATCCGCATGCCCAATGTCACGGAGCTGCCGGAAGTGCAGTCGCCGGCCGTGCTTGGAGCGTTCAACCTGCGCGATCACATTATTCCGCTGGTCGATCTGGCCATGTGGCTTGGGAAAAAACGCGCCGAAACATCCGAGGCCAAGGTCATCGTCACGGAATTCAACAACGTGACCACGGCGTTCATGGTTTCCGCGGTCAACCGCATTCACCGCATAAGCTGGGAAGAGGTCGAGCCGCCGAACGCCTATATTGCGTCGCTGTCCGGAAATTCGGTAACCGGCGTGGTCAAGATGGAAAACCGCATTATCTTTCTTCTGGATCTTGAAAAAATAGTGGCGGA
>CALUUT010000093.1 GCA_944324045.1 uncultured Desulfovibrionaceae bacterium
ATCTACCGGCAGCAAAAAACTTTTTTGCAGGCCATTGTGGATGCCGCCCAAAAAGGAGTTTGGCCCCGCACCTTCAATTCACTGGCGCCTACCATGCCGACCTGGGTTCTGGAAAGCGCCGGTTTTATCACCATGGTCATGGTTATCGCCTACCTTGTCTGCATAGAGCAGGCGAACATACCGCGCATTGCGGAAGCGTTGGGATTGCTCATAATCACCACCTGGCGAGTGCTGCCCTATGCCAACCGGGTTGTAAGCTTCCAGGTGACAATCCGCTCCCTGCGCCCCACGACCATGGCTGTTCTGGAGTTATTGGAGCAATTGCGCGCCTGTCCCAGCGATCCGCCCCCTGAGCCGGCGCCGGATTTCCGTTTCAAACGGGAAATACGCCTGCGAAACCTTTCCTTCCGCTATCCAGGCAGTGAAAAGGATATTCTGCGCAACATATCCTTCAGCATTCCGGCAGGAAAGAAAATCGGAATAATAGGACCTTCCGGCGCGGGAAAAAGCACTCTGGTAGGCGTATTGAGCGGGCTTTTACACCCCAGCAAAGGGGAACTGCTTATTGACGGGGCTTCGCTGGACGCGTCACGGGCGGCGGCCTTTTCCAGACTGGTCGGCTATGTGCCGCAGGCGCCCTTTCTCTTCGCGGGCACGCTGGCTGAAAACATAGCCTTCAGCGAATGGGGCAAACCCTGGGATGAAACGCGTGTGCGCGAAGCCTGCGCCAAGGCGGCCATAGACTTTGTGGACACGCATCCGCAAGGGATTGCGCAGCCTATCGGCGAAAACGGCATCGGCCTTTCAGGCGGCCAGGCTCAGCGGGTTTCCATTGCCCGCGCCCTCTACAGCCGGCCCCGGCTGCTTATTTTCGATGAAGCCACCAGCGCTCTTGATCAGACGAATGAAGACAGCATCCAAAAGACCGTAATGGAACTGGCCGACGAGGTGACCTGCGTCATTATCGCGCACAGGTTGACCACGGTGGAGAGCTGCGATCAACTGATCTGGCTGGATAAAGGTAAAATTGTGATGCAGGGCGAGCCCGCGCCGGTTCTGGCCGCCTACCGGGCTTCGCAGAAGAATGCCGCGTAAACGCGGAGCACTGGAGTTTTATTTATGCAATGTCAACTGATCACCGGCGGAGCGGGCTTCATTGGTTCCTGCTATGTCTTACGCGCTCGCCGCGCAGGGGTGCGTGTGATCAATCTGGACAAATTGACTTATTCCGGCAACATGGAAAATCTGGCTTCGCTGTCCGGCGACAAAGACCATATTTTTATCCAGGGCGATATCGGCAACGCCGAGCTGGTGCGGCATCTGCTGGACGTCTGGAAGCCCGACGCCATTGTCAACTTTGCGGCTGAAAGCCATGTGGATCGCTCCATCATAGACCCCGACGCCTTTGTGCGCTCCAATGTGCTTGGAACATGCTCCCTGCTGCGAACGACAAAGGACTGGTGGCTGACCCTTTCAAAACAGGAACAAGCCCGTTTCCGTTTTCTGCACATCTCCACCGATGAAGTTTTCGGGGCTCTGCGCCCGGGCGATCCCGCCTTTACTGAAACGACGCCATACAGCCCCAACAGTCCGTACTCCGCATCCAAAGCGGCCAGCGACCACTTCGTGCGCGCTTTTCATGAAACCTACGGGTTGCCCATTCTTATCACCAACTGCTCCAACAATTACGGCCCGCGCCAATTTCCGGAAAAACTCATTCCGCTGGTCATGCTCAACGCTTTGGCGGGCAAACCGCTCCCGGTCTACGGTACAGGCGAAAATATCCGCGACTGGCTGCACGTGGAAGATCATTGCGCCGCCATTGAGCTGGTGCTAAAAACCGGGCGGACGGGCGAAAACTACAATATCGGCGGCCAATCCGAACGCGCCAATATTGAAGTGGTGCGGGCCATATGCGCCATTCTGGATGAACTGGCCCCGGCCGAAACCGGCAAACATGCGGACGCCATTCGCTTTGTCGCCGACCGTCCCGGGCACGACTTCCGTTATGCTGTAGACTGCTCCAAACTGACACGGGAACTGGGCTGGAAAGCCGCGTATCGCTTTGAAGATGGTCTGCTTGAGACTATCAAATGGTATCTTGCCAACCCTGACTGGGTGAAAAATGTGCAAACCGGCGCTTATCGCCGATGGATTCAAGCCAATTACGCCTCACGGAGTCGCGCATGAACGAATGGAAAGGGATTGTTCTTGCCGGCGGCGCGGGCACCCGCCTGCATCCGCTGACCATAAGCGTAAGCAAACAGCTTATGCCCATTTACGACAAGCCGATGATCTATTATCCGCTGGCCACGCTTATGATGGCCGGCATTCAAGATATCTGCGTCATTTCCACCCCGGAACACCTTCCGCTTTATCAACAGTTGCTGGGCGACGGCTCGCAGTGGGGCTGCGAATTTCACTATATGGTTCAGCCCAGGCCGGAAGGGCTGGCTCAGGCATTTCTGCTCACGGAAAAGCACATTGCCGGACATCGCACGTGTCTGATTCTGGGGGACAATATCTTTTTCGGCGGCGGATTGCGCGACATACTGCGCGCCGCCATGCAGCGCGAACACGGCGCTACCGTTTTCGGCTATCATGTACGCAACCCCCAGCAGTATGGCGTTGTCGAGTTTGACGCCCAGCGACAGGCAATCAGCATTGAGGAAAAACCGGCCCGGCCAAAGTCAAACTACGCGGTTACCGGACTCTACTTTTATGATCAAAATATCGTGGATATCGCCAAACAGGTCAGGCCCTCCGCCCGCGGGGAACTGGAAATCACCGACGTGAACAATATCTATCTTAAACGGGGCAATCTGCATGTGGAAGTAATGGGACGCGGCATTGCCTGGCTGGATACCGGCACGCATGCGTCCCTGCTGGATGCCGGAACCTTCGTGCAGACAGTGGAATTGCGTCAGGGACTGAAAATAGCCTGTCTGGAAGAAATAGCCTGGCGCAACGGCTGGCTGGACGACGCTCAGATACGCGCTCTGGCCGAGCCGCTACGCAAAAGCCAATACGGCGAATACCTGCTTGAACTTGTGGATACGGAAAAACCGAAATGGAAATAGTGAAACCGCCAAGGGCGCCCTCTTAATCAGACCTGCAATAAAGAGCAATGCACGCGGCTGCTTTATGAGAACAGCGGGAAGGTCGCCGTGGAAATTGCTCCGCCCTTTGCGCTAGGCAATCCCTGAAGGTCATGCTTCAGGCATGAAGCGCACCAGTTTGAACAGTTTCTCGCGCTGGGTTGAGACAATCCGGAAATACTGATTCTGGGGAATATAAATATAGGGAACATCTTCCGTGCGTCTGAAAAGAAACAGGGAAAGAATCATGCGATTGACGGCCTGGTGGCCCACTATCAAAACGCCCGGAAGGTTTCCGGAAAGGAACAGCGCTTTTTTAAGTCCATGGTCCACACGTTCCTTGAGCGTGACATAGCCTTCGCCGCCCGGATATATATAATGATATTTGTCCTTGGCCCGCTTCATAAATTCACGCGGCATGGCGCGGCGTATATCGACATAGCGCATGGAATCGCACACGCCTACGTCAATCTCGTCAAGTTCGGGCAGGCTGATCACGGCCGTTTCCGGCTTGAGCCTGCGAAGCGGCTCCACTGTCTGTGCGGAGCGGCAACGCGGCGAGGTGAACACATAGGGAATTTCCGTATCCCGAAAATGTTCCGCCAAAGCCCGCGCCTGGGCGCGTCCCTTTTCCGTGAGCCCGGAATCGCCGCCAATACGCTCCTCGACATTAAAAAAACTTTCTCCATGCCGCGCCAGAAAAAGCGAGCGAACCCAGTCGGAAACCAGAATATCCCGGATGCTGTTATAATAGGGCACGTCATGGATTCTCTCGCCCAAAATGCGATTATTTAAACTATCCAGTTTCACCAAATTGTATTCATCTGAAAGCGGCGCGTATATCTGCTCGTAATATTGAATGCGCCGCCGAAAAGAACGCACGGCTTCTTCCGCGGACAGGCCATTGAATTCAGGAAGTTTTGTCTTGCGTTGAATTCCGGCTTCCAAAAGATCCGGATCATTATTGATGCATTCGACAAAAAGAATAGGGTACTCGACCAGCTTTCTTTCCAAAAGCGCACGGCGGGGACGGCTGACGTTCGTGGCGTCCAGAATCGCGACCTGTCCGCCGTCGATGAAAAAACGGCGCGCGGCCTCAAGATTCATGAGCATGATTTTTTCGCGCTGAAACCGGCCTGTGCTGTTGGCCGGATCATAAAACTCCGGACATGCGGAATCTTTGCCCAAAAGAGAACGCCGCAGGTCTCCATTGTTGAAAATGCGAACCCGCAAACCTTCCTGCTCCAGGCCCTCAGCCAGTTTTGAACAGACCGTGGACTTGCCCCTTCCGGGCAAGCCGACCATGGCGATGCAAAGTTGTTTCATCCTGTTAATCCCGCTATAGTGACGATACCAGTCAATCGCGGGCCTGGCCTTCGATTGCTCCCGGCAGACGCCAAACTGTTTTCACGCTCCATCCATTCTGCGCCAAGTCGCCGGGAAAGTCCATTCCGGCAGTCAGGGCAAGGCCATTCGCCCCGAAAGCGGCTTCGAATATGCCGCGCCATTCTGGAGGAAACGCTATGCCGCATAAAACGGAACTGACAAAAAAGATTAAAATGAAGGCTCTGGAATTAGGATTTGCAAAGGTGGGCATCACGAACGCGGATGATTTTACGGAATATGCCGAAACTCTTGAGATGGGCCGCCCTGAATACGATTTTCTCATAAATCGCCCCAATGGACCACTGGCCGGCGCACGACTTCGCA
The DNA here is from genome assembly GCA_944324045.1 of uncultured Desulfovibrionaceae bacterium. GTDB lineage: Bacteria > Desulfobacterota > Desulfovibrionia > Desulfovibrionales > Desulfovibrionaceae > CALUUT01. Next base: position 4,809 of record CALUUT010000093.1, read on the forward strand.
GCGCGGTTCCTGAGGCAAAATCCATCATCTGCACCGTATGGGACTACTCCAAAACAGCGTACCCTGAAAAGCTTTGCAAAAGCGTGGCGCGAGCCTACCAGAGCAGAGGCTACCTTCCACGTCCGGATTCGGTCAATGGCGCCCGCATCAGGCTTTTTGAGGAATATCTTGAGCATAACGGCTGCGTCATCCATAAGGAAATCCAGCTTCCAGAGCGCGCGGCATGCGCCAGAGCGGGCATCACGACTTACGGCGCCAACAATTTCGCCTATGCCGAAGGATGCGGTTCCTTCATCATACTAAACAGCATTGTTGTGGATGTCGAATTGGAATATGACGAGCCGACCATTGAAAGGCGATGCCCGCCGCATTGCCGTCGCTGCATTGACGCATGCCCCACAGGCGCGCTGGCGGAAAAAGGACGGCTTATTCCGCAACGCTGCCTCGCCTATAATCACTGGAGAGGCAGATACAACGAAGCAAAAGCGATGCCGGAAGATATGCGCGCCGCCAACGCCGCCCGCATCCACGGCTGCGATATCTGTCAGGAAGTATGCCCGCGCAACAAAAAAGTTCTTGAACGCGCCGCGCATGCCGAACCCTTCCTGGAATGCCTTGCCGCTGAGTTTGATTTGGAAAAAATACTGCTGCTGGAGCAGGAATACTACGAACGGGTCGTGCATCCCATTATGTACAACTACATCAAAGACTACGCCATATTCAGGCATAATGCCGCCATTGCCCTTGGCAACTCAAAAGAACCTGCGCATATCCCGGCCCTGGAAAAAGCCCTGGAAAACGACAACCCGCCGTTTGTTCTGGAAGCCGTGCAATGGGCTATTCACGAATTGCAAAAAACAAAACGCGCATAGCAGGAAAAAGCGCCTTCCCAGCGAAGGCGCAAGGCAACGGCAATATGCAACCCATGCAAGTCATTGCCGGCATTCCGCCGTGCGGCGAATTATTCCGCACAGGCCGGGCCCTTAAACGCAGCAGGCGCGACATGGACGGCCAGCGACAACGGCTGTCCCGCGCCGGCAAACCGCCTCGTGGCTAAAAGGAAAACAGCAGGCGCGGAAAACGCATTCCGGAAGCAGGCTCAAGCCCCAACCAGGAAAGAATCAGTTTTTGCAGAGCGCTTTCTTCCTCTTCAGGCGGCCCGATGGTCAAAGGCGCGGACTCCGGCAGCCCGCTCAGCTTGGCAAGAAGGCGCAACGCATCGCTTTGATCGCCGGTGCTGTCCACCAGTTTATGCCGCAACGCCTGACGTCCGGTAAAAATCCTTCCGTCTGAAACCGTAGCGATTTCCTGATTGGTCAGCTTGCGCTTTTTTTGCACCAACTCCCGGAATTGGGAAAACATGTCGTTCACAACGCCCATAAGATAGCTCCGCTCTTCTCCCGTCAACGGATGAAAGGGCGAGCCCGCATCTTTCATCGGGCCGCTGGTCAGAGAGGTTTGGCTTATGCCGATTTTGTCCATCAGGCCGGTCACATTCGGAATCTCCATTTTAACGCCGATGCTTCCCGTGACCGTGGTCGGATTCGCCACAATATGCCTTGCGCCAAGCGATACAAGATATCCGCCGGAAGCGGCCACGGCGCCCATATATACGACAACCGGCTTTTTCGTGTTCAGGCGATTGATCGCCTCATACATTTCCATAGCCGGCGCCACCGCGCCGCCCGGAGAATTGACGTATACAAGAACCCCCTTGATATGCGCGTCGTCCCGCAGGGTCTCGGCCCACTCAACCACGTCGCCTGACGCGTCCATAAACCCTTCGACCTTGATCACGCCAAACCCGTCCCCTTTGGGCAACATCTCTCCGCCGTAGTGAATGGCCTTGCCCGCCAAAACGAGCACGACAATCACTCCAAGAACGGTCAGAAAGGGATGCCGTCTGAAAAACGAGCGCGGTCGGGCTGGACACCAGGCCGGCTGCTGCTGAATGTAAACCGTCCGGGATCCCCCCGGATGCCGGGATGCTGATTCAGCCCCGGAATCAAATCGGAACTGGTCCTGATCTTCCGGCCGCCCGCCGCCTCCCGGCGGCTGCGTCATATCCATACTCTACCGCCTCCGAATTATTGAGGGAACATTATGCACCGACTCACGCCGCCGTCCACCACAAAATTTTCTCCGGTGATGAAACCGCTGCGCTCGCCGGCAAGAAAGGTCACAAGAGCAGAGATATCCTGCGGGACGCCGACCCGGCCGACAGGATGATGATCAAGCTCCGCCTGGGAATGGGCTCTCCCCTGACGCAAAGACGCTTTTCTCCAGGCGCCGACTTCAATCCAGCCCGGGGAAATGCTGTTGACTCTGACTTCAGGGGCAAGGCTTGCAGCCAGCGCGCGAGTCAGACTGATCAAACCGCCCTTGCTTGCCGCAATCGCTTCGCAATGCGGCTCGGGATGCAACGCCAGAGTGGACGCGATATTGATGATGCAGCCCTTTGTCAGACGTAAATGCGGCGTGCTGTATTTAGCCATAAGCAGGGGCCCCGTCATATTCACCTTCAGCGTCTGATTCCATTCCTCAAGTCCCATGCTCTCAAACGGACCATAAGGCGGCTGTCCATAGACCGCATTGTTCACCAGCACATCCAGACGTCCGAAAGTCCTGACCGTATCCGCCACTGCGCGCGCAACCTCTTCTTCCTCGCTGACGTCGCAGTGACAGCACAACAAACGTTCCGCGTCGGCCACATCAGCCTGCAGCTCTCCCAAGGCTTCGGCGTCCACATCGAAAACAGCCGCCCGCATGCCGCAATTCAAGAGATCAAGGACAATAGCCTTGCCTATGCCCTGAGCTCCTCCTGTTACAATGCCTATTTTATTGTGCATCTTCGCCACCTGTGCCGTAAATTCCCATATCCGAAAAGATTGTCCGGGCTTGCGCGTTTCCATGGCATTTCCCGGAACATGCCCCGCCCTGGCTCCCAACCGCTTCAAAGCCTTTATAAATAATAACATCGCGCCTTAGACGGAAACATCAAGACGCCAGACTTGTTCTGCAGCAGGACGCTTGACCTTGAAATATGGCGCGTGGTAGTCCGCAAAAGCCACGGCTTCCGCCGGACCAGCCGCCGGTTCGCTTATGTCCACGCGACTGTATACAGTATACTTTATTTTTATATGAAGAACAATCTTCCATATGAATTATCACTATCCAGTATCATGAGGTTGCAAAATGCCCTCCATCAAGTTGCCCGCGCTGCTTAGGGAAATGCACGCCTTGCGCAAAGAAGGGGCGCTTGCAGTCATGGCGCAAGGCCTGGCTGTCGGCGGCGGCTCCGGGGCCGTGATCGGCTGCTTCCGGCTGCTGTATGATCTTGCCAGCGCGCGAATCGCGACAACTCTAAAAAAAACGCCGCCTGACGTCTTCCCCGCGGGCTTCGCCGTCTTTGGCGCGCTTCTTGTCCTTTCCATCATAGTGGGCTTTATGGTCAAAAAGACGCCGCTCATAAGCGGAAGCGGCATTCCGCAAGTCGAGCTGGCGATACGCGGAAAAATTCCCATGCCCTGGGCGCGCGTTCTGGTCAACAAATTCGCCGGCACGCTGCTTTCCCTTATCGGCGGGCTCTCTGTCGGGCGCGAAGGCCCCAGCATCCAGATGGGAGCGGCCGTAGGCTGCGGCGTCGGCCATTTGTGGCATTGCAACCCAGACCAGGTTCCCCGCTATCTGATCGGCGGAAGCGTCGCCGGGCTGACTGCGGCCTTTGGCGCCCCTGTGGCTGGAATCCTCTTTGCGTTCGAAGAAGTAAAAACCATCATCTCCGTTCCCATGGCGCTTTTTGTCGCAACAGCGGCGGCCGCGGCATAGATTGTCGTCAACAGCCTCCTTGGGTTCGGCCTGGCGTTCCAGTTTGCCGATATCGCGGGTCTGACCCTGATCTGAAGCTGGATGGTCGTCATAGCAGGTTTTGTACTCTG
>CALUUT010000094.1 GCA_944324045.1 uncultured Desulfovibrionaceae bacterium
GAATATTGATCAAAACGCCCATGAAGCTTGCGAACATCAAAAGCCGCGTTTGCCCGCGCCCAGAAAAAAACAGGACAGGCTCGCGCTTAAAAGCGCCCACACGCCGCCGCCGGTCAAAATCTTGAAGTATATGACCTCCTGACGCCGCACTTCAGGGTCGTGTCCCGCAAGCTCAAACAACGCTTCGCCGCCGGCCGCCGCGAACTGAAGCGCCGCGCCTGACGCGAGACTCAGATATATGGCCTGCCATAGCGTCGCGCCCACGCGGCGCTTGAGTCCCGCTCCCGTGAACTGGGCGATGAACACGCCTGAATACGCGACGATGCCCATAAAGGCCAAAAGCGCGACCAGATTCGCGGAAGCCGCCGGAACAGCCGCGGCAATGGCTTCCACGGAATAATGACTCAAAAACAGTCTGTCTGTGAACTGCATAAGGGTCGTTGAGGCAAGACTTGCGGCCAAGGGCAAACTGACCCGAAGCACGTCGGCGTACCCGTTTGGCTCATGCCAGCGCAGCCTCAATTTTTCCATTACTTTTGTGCAAAAAATCATATATACTCTCGTACATGGCCCTGCGGGACCAGGAAGCCGGATAATTCCCCTGTTTTCTTGTTGCGGCGTTTCCGGTTTTTTCGCCTGGGGCGGGCGAATCCGCGCTTTTTCCCGTAAAAAACGTAAGGAACGACGCGGCGTCAACGATGCATGGACGCAATCCCGCGCTTAAAGACATGGAGCGCCTTGCCTTGGGCTCAAAGACGACTCCGCAGAAAAAAACAGCGTTCCGCCCTGTCTCGTCAATGGATTTCAGACAAGTCGACAAGTGTAGCACAGGGGCCGCATGAAGGCAATGCGCGGAGCGTCCCGGACCTGTTTCGCCGACTGACCATGAACCATCATTTGAGGAATGCACGATATGTTCTTCAAGCGCAAGAAGACGCAAAACAACGCAACTGACGACGCCCGGAACAAGAACGGCGCGACTCCAAACAGCGCGGACCCTCAACCGGACAGTCCGGCGCGGCATGAACGCGCGGAAAACAGCGGGATGCAGGATACGGCGAATGCCGAAACCGTCTCAACGCAGGCCCCGGCGGCTCAAAACGCCGCTCAAACGGAAAAAAACGCCGCCCGCCCGGAATGCGAAACGGCCGGCGGCGCTTCCGAGGGCCGCGGCCCCGCGCTTATCACGCTCTTTGCAATAATCATGACGCTTGCCCTTTTGGCCCTGTTCACGGCTTTTATGCCCCACAGGCCGCTTTGGCTTACGCAGGAGCCGCAAATTCTGGCCACAGCCGAATCCGGGGCCTGGCTTCCCGGGGCGCCGGCAATCACCCCGTATCCCCTGTTCAACTGGCTTGTCATAGGCATTGAAAACCTGTGCCGGAACAGCCTGAACCTGACGCCCGGCGCCGTGCTTCCGGCGACCGCATATGTCTGCATGGCTGTTTTTCTGCTTTCGGCCTTAAGTCTCTCAAAAGCCACGGGCCAGCCCAGAAAAACGGGCATGGCCGCCGCGTTGGCGCTGTTCAGCATGGGACCGCTTGCGGGGCTGGCCTGGTTCGCCCGCCCTGAACCGCTGTTCGCCGGGCTTTTGACCCTTGCCTTTGGCGCGTTCTTCTGGGCCGCCAAACGCCCCAAAGCGCCAATAAGCATGATTCTTGCCGCCGTGGCCGCGACGCTCGCCCTTTTCTGCGGCGGAATCTGGGGGGCAATCCTGCCTGTCGCGGGCCTGGTTCTCTACTGCCTGCTTGGCTTGCGGCCCAGACGTCTTCTCGCAATGGACGCGGCAATCGCCATAGGCATCATCATCGCCGTGCCCCTGATTTTCGGCGCGGGGCTCATGCTTTTTGCGGATAACGGCGCAGCCGAATCCTTCTTCAGCGCCCTGGGGCAGAGTTTTTTCCGCACCATCATGGTTCCCGGCGGGCTTGCGGCCCTGTGGCGCACGCCTCTGCTTTTGATCTGTCTTTCCCTGCCCTGGATTGCCGGCGCGGCGTTTCTGACTCCGCATCGTTCCCGTTGCTGGCTTAGCACGCTGCCGCTCTGGCTTATGCTGATATGTCTTGGGGTCTGGAGCGGGCTTCGGGTTTCCGGCGATCCGGTACGCGACCTGCTCATTGCGCTGCCCGCATTGCCGCCGCTTGCGGTCATCCTTGCGCGCTGGGTCATGCTGCTGCCTCAACCGCGCATCGGGCTGTTCACGCGCCTGGCCGGGATTATCCTGTTTCTTTCCGGACTTGCGGCGGTGGCCGCCGCCATTGTGCACGCCGCTTCTCTCACTTCGATTGAGGCTCTGCTCCCGGTGCATGCCCCTGAATTTTTGCCCTTCTGGGCCATACTTGTTCCCGGAATCATCGCCATTGCCGCGGGCGCGGCCATATGGAGCGTTGCGCGCCGCGTCGCGGAACTGAAAGCCGTAGCCGCAATCGCCATTGCGATTCTCATTACGGGACAGGCCGTGGGGCAGTTTTTCCTGCCCCAGATCGCGCCGCGTTTCACCTTCTCCGTCATCGGACCGGCCATTCAGGCCTATGCGCGCGACGGCATCCCCGCCATTGCCGTGGCCATGCCGCCAAACAGTCTCTATGTCTGGTCTTCGAACGTCATTTACGTCGAATCTCCGGATGAACGCCCCAAAGACCCGGCATCCTGCATTCTAATCATGCCCCGCAGAGTCTGGGATCTTTACGCCATGACCCTGCCGCCCGCCAACATTGTTACGCAAACCGTGGGACGTGAACAATATGTGCTCGCGCCCATGCTCGCACAGCGATTTGAGCCGGACTTTCCCAAAACAAACCACACGGACGACGCCGCCGCGCCTTCTCCGAACGCGACGCCTCAAAACGAAAAAACGCATGACGCGGATGCCGCCATGAAGCCGGATTCCACCGAAGGGCAGCCGGACGCCGGACAAACCGAAAAAGGCGCGGACGAAACGCAACCCGGCGACCTGTACGATACCGCCGCACCTTTTTCCGGGGACGCCGCTTCTTCTGAAAACAACGCTCCCGGCCCAAACGAGTCCGGTGCGGACAGCGGCGCAGGCGCTCCGGATGCCGGCCAACCGCCCATGCCGGAAGAGAGCCTGCAAAACGACGAAGCGTTTTTTTAACCAGTGCAGCCGCCGCGCAAAACTCTGCGCGCGCAAGGATATAGATGCGCATAGTCTATCACGGGAATTTTCTGGGGTATGGACTTCAGGCCCTGGGGCATGAGGTCCATACCCTGAAACTATGCGAAGACGGAGACATCAACCAGCTTATACGCGCGGCGTGTCCCAATCCGGACCTGACGCTTATCGAACTGTGGGGCGACATGCCCCTGCCCCTCAACATGCACGAATGCGCGACGCCGCTTGCGGCCTACGCAATCGACGCGCCTTTAAACGAATACTGGCTTGCGAACATGCTCCGCGTTTTCGATTATGCGTTTGTGGATCAGCATGCATCCGCAGCCAGACTGCGTGCGCGCGGAATCAGGGCGGCATGGCTGCCGTTGTGCGTTCCGGAAGGGGCATTCCGCGCGCCGCGCCCCAAACGCTACGGCATATCCTTTGTGGGACGGGTGGACGGCAACCGAAGCAAACGCCGCAATCTTCTGCGGCACATTCAAACGCGCTTTCCCCTCAACATGGCGCAGGGCGTATCGACCGCGCACATGCAGGATATTTTCGCGGAATCAGAGATTGTTCTGAACGAAAATCTGTTTAGGGGACAGACCCTGCGCATATTTCAGGGGCTGGCCTCAGGCGCGCTCGTTTTCACGGAAGCGGAACTGGGAAATCCGGAACCCCTGTTTCAGCACAACCGCCACCTTCTTTGCTACAGCCCGCACGACGTTCTGGACAGGCTGGACGACGTCCTGAGCAATCCAAGGCGATACGCGCATATCGCGGCCCAGGGGCAGGAGACATGCCGAAGCGCCCATACCGCGACTGTGCGCGCCGCGCAATGTTTAACCATCATCGCGGCTCAGACCCCAGCCACGCGGCCGCGGGAACGGGAAAGCCGCTTTTTGCTGGCTGAAGCGGGATACCTGCAACGAATGCGGTATGGCGGCTCCTATGCGCGCGTTGCAACCACGCTCAATGAACTGGCGCGCGGAACAGACGCGCCGGCCGCCGGGGCCGCCCGCGTTCTTGGAGACATGTGCGCGCGCATGGGCCGGAAAAAAGAGGCTGAAGTTTTGTACGCCCGGTCCGGAACATCTCCGGCGGTGGTTGTAAGACAGGGCTTATTGCGCATCGCGGACAGGGACAAACGCGCCCTGTCCGTGTTTCACGACCTGCTGCCGTCCATGCCCAACCGCACGCGCTCCAGCCTGATTCCCCTGTTTGCGGCCGCGTTGAACCGAAAAAATCCGTTTCCGGCCCTGCTGTTTCTGGCAGCCCGCTGCCAATTGGCGTTGGGCCGGGGATGCGACGTCGGATTCGTCAAACAGATACGGGACGAATTCCCGGACACGGCCCTTGAAACCGCGCTTCTGGCCTGGGAACAGGAGCCTTCGCCGGAACTTCTGGAATTCATGCTTCATATCGCGGCCACAAACGACATTGAAGGGGAAATGCTGCCCTGCCTTTTATCCGCAATCAAACAGGGCGCAGCCACGGACAGGCAGATCGTCAGGGCCGCCGAACTCGCCATGGCCCATTACGACAAAGAATGCGCGGCGGCGATTATTCACGCCCTTTCCGAAACCAGAAGCCATACGCCCTAGTCAGAGGCTTTAACGGCTTCGGCCGTCTTTATGCTCCCATTCATCCGGCATACGCTTTCAGAGCGAACCCCCAGCACACGATGACCGCCGCAAGGGCAACAATGCCCCAAAGCGCGCCGGTTTTCGCGCCCGGCGGACCGCGGCGCGCGCAGTACGCGCCGATGAGCGCGCCAAGCGCCAGCCCGGCCATGAACCCCATACCGTGAGCCCCGATATCCGTATGCGTGTCCGGGACCGGCATGAGAAATTCCGGTTTCTCCCGCGTTTCATAGGCTGATTCGCTCCCGCCACCCAAAAAGCCAAGCCAGGCCAGACCCGCGGCAATTGGAATCACGAGCCTGCGCCATCCCTGACGTTCAGAACTCATGACCGCAACCGTGCACAGCGTTCCCATAGCGCCGAATATCGCAGTGGAAAACCCGATGCTGACATACTGGTCCGCGCGCACGAGCAACATGGCCGCATTGCCGAGCGCCCCGGCGGCCACGGCCGCGAACCAGCCAAGTCCGGTCCCGATTCTGCGGCACAGCATGGCCAGAATCACGCTGCCAAATGCGACATTGCCAAAAATATGCGCGGAATCCGCGTGCAGGGTCAATGCCGTGACCACCCGGCACCATTCGTGTCCGCTCCACACGCGCGCGGCGTCAAGCCCGCCCCGCGCAATCCAGGTTTCAGGCGGCAGAATGCCGAACCACCAGCCATGGACTATTCCGTGGAACAAAAACAGGCCCAAAAAGAGCAGCAGCGTTGTTTGAATATCAGGCGGCCGGGAAACAGGCGGCGCGGGACGCGAGAGTGCTCCGTCACAGGGTTCCGCGGTCAATTCCTGGAGGGCAAGAGTCCGCCAACGCGACGGCACATACAGGCAGGCATGGTCTCCAGGCTGTGAAAGCCGGTAGGGAATGCCCCTGGATGCGAGAATCAGGGCCCAGTGATTCACGACAGGCGCAAGCGGCGCATGGCCGGTCAGCCGCGCGAGCTCTTCGCCCAGTTCCGCCTCGCCCTGCCCGCCGTCTCTGGATAAAGACCCTGCGGCCTGAAGCAAACGCCGTCCATGCCGGCGCAAAGGCTCAAAGCGGCCGCGGACAACTCCATGCGGCGCAAGCAGCGTTGTCCGGCGCGACGCGCGCCGCGAAACTGGCGGACGGCCGGACTGTCCGTTCGCCTCTGCCGGCGCGGAAAAACGCCGCGATACGCGGCGCGCGGACCATGCGCGCGCCCCCGACGGCCGGACGCGGCCGCCGCGCCGTTCAGCGCGCCCCGGCCGTTTTGCGTTCATCCTACCGGTCCTTTGTACCCGAAGACTCTTTCCCGTCCGGCTCGACGCCCCTGGCCTGAACCTCTATTACGCCTGGATGCGCATCCGTCTCTTCCTTTGCGGACTGCCGCCGGTTAGGGGTTACATCAAAGACCACATGCCGGACCGTGGTCCGGCTGCGAAAAAAACGCGGCAGATATGCGGCGGCCAGCCGCCGTACAAAGGGAACGAGCAACAACAGGCCAACGGCGCTGGTTATGAATCCGGGGATAATAAGCAACACCGCGGCCAGCATGAGCATCATGCCCTCAGGCGCGGCCGCGTCCGCATCAAGCCCCTGCCGCAGGCGCTCCTGCATGTCCCGCAATATGCCTATGCCCTGAGCGCGGGCGATATTCAGGCCCACTACGGAACACGCAATAATAAGCGCCAGCGTGGCGAGCGCGCCGATATGGCTGCCCACCGCAATAAGAACCCACAGTTCAGCCGCGGCCAGAAAGAAAAAAAGAAGCAGCGGCAATACCCACCTCGTTTGCTTGCTTTTGGCTGTGGAACGCCGCCGGCCGGCGGCGTTTTTCCAAAACATTTAGCCTGTCTCTATCGAGACAGACGGATTTCCACGACATTGCCGGACCGTTTATCGCTTTGGGCGCGCGGCGCTTCGTTCAGGTCAAGCACAAAACGGTAGCCGTCTCCGAACCGGGCGTATCGCGTGCTTTTTACAAGCTGGTTTGACGGAACGCGCGGATTATTCAACCCCTTCCAGTCTCCAGGAAGGTCCACCACCAGACGGTTTGGGCCGGTCAACAAAAAATACCGGTATTCAAAACGCTTGTCGGCCTGCATTTTCAATATGACCTCAGAGCCGGACACCTGAAGGGTCAAATTCTTCATGACAAAACCATCTTTTGGCTTCTCCGGGCCTCGCGCGGGCTGCGGCTCAGGTTGCGCGGCGGCCTGAGCCGCGGGCGTTTGGGGCGCGTTTTTTTCTTCCGGGTTTGCGGGCGGGCGGCCGGCCGGGGACGCCGGTTCACGCCGTTCAACCTGAGCCGCCGGCGGCAGATTGGGGCGCAAGGGGTCGGCGTTTTGCATATCGGCAGACTCAAGCTCCGGCATATCCGCATGCTCGCCGTCATGATCCTGAATTGCCTGCGCTTCCGTAAACTGATCGGCATTCTGAGCCGCCAGACGCCCAATCGCGGTGCGCGCCGTGAGCGCGGCTTCTTCGGCCGGGTCCGCGCCATTTGCGCCGGGCGGCGGCGGAACAAAGGCTTTTACCTCATTTTGAACGCGCATGCCGGCCTTTGGCGTCATCATCTGCTGAAAAAGCACCAGCCCCATGGCCACCAGCACGATCAGAGGAATAAGCACAGATATGAAACGATTCATCGGATATACACTCCTTGCATGACACAAGCCGGCTTTCAGCCGCTCCCATTATGCCCTGCCGTATTTTGCCGTATGGGCCTGCACTCAATGCACGCGCCATGCTTTCAAAAAAAACAGCGACCTCGCTTTCAGGAACGCCCTGAGCGCCCGATACGCGAGACTCTGGGCGACGGGTCCGAAACGCGGGTTATGCCGGATGCGGCCGGCCGGCCCGACGACGCAGGCGCCTCAGCCGTTGCGGCCAGACCATCTTTTTCCAAAACCGCGGACGCCGCGGAGCCGGAATCCGCCTCAGGGGACGCCTCATGCTCCGAAACATACTCAAGGAAACGACGCGCAAGCTCCATATCCGGCGCCACAGCAAGAATCTGATTCAACCAATACACCGTATTTTTGATATCTCCAAGGGCATAGTGCACGCACGCCATATTGAAATAAATATGATAATCGCCGGGGGCTAGTTCAAGGGCTCTTGAATGATAGTCAATGGCCCGCCTGTACAGTTTAAGTTTGCGCAGACGCACCGCCAGTTGAGAAAACATATGCTTGTATTCCGGAAGCCAGTCCGCCTTCACCTCCAAAGGGGCCTTAAACGCGGCCTCCGGACCCAGCATGCCCTGAAGAAATTCATCAAGATCCCTGATAAACAGCGTACGGACTTTTTCCTCGGCAATGCGGCACAGCCGTTTTCTGCGAGCCAGCTCCCGGCGCTCAAATTCCTGCACGGACATGGCGGCATCCGGTTTCTCCGCATTTTCAACCAGACGAAACGCATCAGGCTCCACGCCGGGATGTAAAGAATCCGCCGGCGCCTTCTCAAAAGCAGGCGCGGAACCCGATACGGACCGAACGCCGGACGGCCGCGGCGCCGTCTGGCGGGCGTTTTTCTCCATATTCCTGGTGACAAAACGCACAATATCCTGATCCAGGTCTTCCGGGCGCGTCCCCATGTCCGGCTCCGGTGAAAAGCTGTTTTCAAATTCGTGTCTGGACAGCGGCATGATCTGCCCGGCCGGCTTGAAATCCGGACCAAGCATCTGCACGGATACGGACAGCGCTCCCGCATCCCATACATACCAGTATATCTTTTTAACGGAAAATCCGCTGTCTCCGTCAATAACGGATTTCACAGTCGAAAAAAAACCGAGAAATTCTCCGCGTTGCACGCCGCGCTCCATTGTCTTGAGGATAGGAAAACTCCTTGATCAGTCAGAAGAGTTGTATCCTTTTTTACGCCGGTTGAGAATCCCTTTGACGCCATTCCGGACGGTTGACCGGCCAAAGCCGCAAACCTTGCGCAACAGGTTCAAAAACGCTTCCAGCCGGCGCAAGACTTGCCGCGCCCGCGAAATTACGCTACTTTGATCTCATGCATGAAATGTCGCTGGCTGTCAGTCTTATGGAGATAATCCGTCAGGAAATGGATAGAAACCATGCGACGCGCCTGATTGCGGCGCGCGTGCGGTGCGGTCTTTTAAGCAACGTGGTGCCGGAGGCTCTGGAGCTTGCGTTTGAAGCCGCAACCCGCGCGGATGAAGCCCTTGACGCCAGAGCGCGCCGCGTCCTGGTCGGCGCCGCGCTTGAAATTGAAACGGAGCCCGCTGTTTTGCGCTGCACCTTGTGCGGCCGGGAATTCTGCGCAAATGAACGCGGCGGCCTCTTTTCGCCATGCCCGGCCTGCGGCAACCAATGCGGCCATAAGGTCGTTTCCGGCACAGAAATGTACCTGCACAATCTGGAAGTCATCTGACGGCGGACGCGCCGGGCCTGGCGCGTCCCGTTTTCCGGACAATCCTTGCCCGCCGCAAGCCCCTCACCCTTAAAAACCATCAGGGACGCCATGGAAATCAACGTCACAAGACCCTTACTGGAAAGCAACGAGGCCATTGCGGCTGAACTCGCTCAAACCTTCCGCAATGCGGGCGTGCTGGTCCTGAATATGATCAGCTCGCCGGGCGCGGGCAAGACCACGCTCCTTGAGCGCACCCTCACGGCTCTTGGCGGCGAACTGCGCTTTGGAGTCATTGAAGGAGACGTTCAAACGGACAATGACGCGCGCCGGGTCGCGGCTACAGGCGCGCAGGCGTGGCAGATCAACACCAACGGCGGCTGCCATCTGGATGCGCGCCAGATTCGCGACGCGCTTGCGCATTTCAATCTTGACGAGCTTGATGTCCTGATTATCGAAAATGTGGGCAATCTGGTCTGTCCTGTGGAATTCTATTGCGGCGAAGATGCGAAGATCGCGGTTTTGTCCGTGCCCGAAGGCGACGACAAGCCGGAAAAATACCCGCTTCTTTTCAATCTGGCCAAAGCCATGATCCTGAATAAAACAGACCTCTTGCCCTATCTGGATTTTGACGTGGACCGGGCCGTGCGCCTTGCGCGTCAACTCAATCCGACTTTGCCGGTTTTTCAGGTCTCCTGCCGGACCAGTCAGGGGCTTGAGCCCTGGTATGCATGGCTTCGCGCGGCCAGAGCCGCTAAAAAACAAGGCTGATATGGAAAAAAACGTGCGACCTTTGCGCCTTGCCCTATGCAACGCAACCCGCTCCTGGGGCGGAGTCAAAACCTGGACTCTGGAGTTTGGCCGGGCCCTTATGGAACGCGGCCATACCGTGCATATCCTTGGCCGCTCCGGCGCCTTCATCGAGCGCGCGCAAAGCATGGGTCTGCCCGCGCACGCATGCCGCTTCGGGCCGGATTTCAACCCCGCGGCAATCGCCCGGTTTATGCGTTTTTATCGCGCCAAGGGCATTGACGCCGTTCTGGTCAACGTCAGCCAGGATTTACGCAGTGCAGGCTCTGCCGCGCGTCTTCTGGGCATCCCTCTGGTCCAGCGCATCGGCATGCCCGACGACATGCGCCCGACACTCAAAGTCCGGCTCGTGCACCGGCTGCTCAAGCCGGAATACCTTTGCCCGTGCCATTTCATCGCCGACGGACTGCGGGAGTCGCTGCCCTGCATCCCGCCGGAAAGCGTCACGGTCATCCATTCCGCCAAAACGCCGGCCCCTGAGCCGCAACGGGAAGTGCGCTCCCCGCTCCGATTTGCGACCACAAGCCAGCTTAATCCGGACAAAGGCCATGACATGCTTATTCCGGTGCTTGCGGCCCTGAAAAACAGGGGATATGATTTTATCTGGCATGTGGCGGGCACAGGAGAACAGGAACACATGCTCAAAACCTTGTGCGAGCGGCACGGACTTTCAGAGCGCACCCGCTGGCATGGATTCACCCAGAATGTGCGCGCCGTACTTGACGCATGCGATGTGTTCGTGCTCCCTTCGCGCACTGAAGGATTGCCCAATACCCTGCTTGAAGCCATGGGACGCGGGCTTATACCCGTGGCGTGCGCCGTGGGCGGGGTGCACGAAGCCTGGCCGCCCGGTCTGGAGCCGCTCCTTGTTCCGGGCTGGGACAGCCCCCAGCCGGACGAGCCCGCGCAATCTCCCATGGGACGCGCTTTGGCGCATGTTCTGGAACAGGACAACGATACGCTCCTCTCCTGGAAACATGCGGCCTGGCAACACTGCGGCGCTCATTTTTCCCTGACTGTGCAGGCGGAAAAGCTGGAACAGTATTTCGCACGTCTTGTCGCGCGCAATGAGCGAAACAGGAGACCGTCATGAATCATGGACGCGGTGTTTACGCAACAGAAATACACGGCGGCAATGTCCGCGCGGTTGCCCGCAGTCTCGGCATCGCGCCGGCGGAACTTCTTGATTTCAGCACAAATTGCAATGTTTTTGCCTATGAGCTGACCAGAGAGCTGGCGGCGTCTGTTGAGTATAACTTCGCCGCGTATCCGGAAACCGAGTGCGCCGCACTGCGCGCGCGCATCGCTGAACATGAAGGCGTTCCTGAAAACCAGATCGTGCTCGGCAACGGGTCCGCGGACCTCATCTTTCTTGCCCTGCGCGTCCTGAATCCGCGTTCCGTGCTGCTTGTCGGTCCGTCATTTACCGAATACGCTTTAGGGTGCGCGGCGCTTGATATCCCATATACCGTTTTCCCGCTTCCGGCTGAAACAGGATTCTGCTTTGATATCGAGCACATAAACGCCATATGGAAAAGCGATGCGGAGCTGGCCGTGTTTTGCTCGCCGAACAATCCGGGCGGGGCGGCGGACCCGAACATCAAGGCCGTGCTGGAGCGTCTGCCCTGTCCACGGCTCCTATTCGACCATACATACAAGGAATTTCTCTGGGGCGACTCGCTTTATGAAAGCCATAACTGGAACGAACTCATGAACTGGGCCAGACCAGGCGCATCCGTCGTCACCCTGAACAGTTTCACCAAATTTTTTCACTGTCCAGGCGTCAGGCTTGGGTATGCGGTCTGCAATCGCGCTTTGGCCGGACGGATGCGCAAGGCGCAGCCGCCATGGATGATCACTGATTTCGCGCAGACATTGGGCGAACGCTTTCTGGAGCGCATCGAAGAGTATCGGGACACCCTGCCGGCGCTTCAGAAAGAGCGCGCCAGCCTGACCCGGAATCTCGGCATGACCGGGCTTTTTGTCCCGGATTATATTCTTGAAGGTCCAAGCTTTCTCTGCCTTGGATTACAACCGGGCATGGATGCAAACGCAATTCGCGACGCCCTTTTACGGCAACGCATTCTGATACGCTCCTGCGACGCCATACCCGGCATGCCCCCGGGCTTCATCCGGGTTCAGGTCCGGCCAAGACCCGATGCGGAGCGTCTGTACGAAGCACTGGAACGACTCGGCCAAAGTCCGCCGTGACAAACGGAACCAAAACGCTTAAAAAAACAACGCCTAACAGCGCCGCTCTATACAGAACTCTTTCGCATACGCCGCAACGCCGGCCACGGGCCTCGCATCATCCCGCAGTTTGAGCGCCATGAACATATCCGGCGGCAATCCTTCTGGCGCCGTGACGCCGAACTCCGCGGCCGGACGATATCCAAAACGTGAATAAAAGGTTACGCTGCCCAGGACCAGGCAATGCCCGTATCCCAATTTCCCGGCAATTCTGTGCCCTTCCCTGACAAGAGCGCTTCCCACGCCACGCCCCTGAAATGTCGGCAACACGGATAAAGGGGCCAAAGCCAGCGCGACGTCCGGCCCTATCTGCGCTTTTGTAAACAGAATGTGCCCCACGATTCTGCCGTCCATCTCAGCAACCAGAGAAAGTTCCGGCACAAACGCATCGCCTTTTCGTAAAAGCGCAACCAAATCCCCTTCGTTTCCATCACTGTGTTTTGCAGATGCAAACGCCTCTTTCACGAGCTCGCAGACCAGCCCATACTCGCTTTGTCTTTCCGGTCTTATCCGCACCATCGTGCCTCACATGCCGGACGGCCTATTTTCGTCTTTCAACATATCCGGCTCAATGCCTATCAATAAAAGCCCATGCTTTTCCGCAAGCGCCAGACTCTCCTGCAAATCAAAAAACAGCGTCTTTCCCGCTTCATATGCAAGACAGGCGTACTTTGCCGCCGTAAGAACCCGGATGGTTTCAAGGCCGATGGCCGGAAGATCGATTCTCTCGTCCTGTCCGGGCTTCACAATCTTCAGGGCCACGCATCCCGCGCCCCCCAGTTCGCCGCCGCGCCGAAGCGCGGCGTCTGTGCCCTCAAGGCACTCGACAGCCACGACCATGCGTTTTTTAACGACAATGCACTGCCCGATATCCATGTTTCCAATGGAACGGGCTATGGGCCAGGCATACCGGATATCCCGCCACACGTCTTCCGTAAGCGGACCGCCGGCCAGCATGCCGGCCGGGGCATGCAGATCGGTCACAAAACTCGCAGCCTGCACAACCTCAAGGCCCTCTCCCTCGACTTCCCTGATTATGGCCCGCAAGATGGCGTCATCGCCAAATGTGCCGGCTCTGAAAAGCATCCGGGCAAAACGGAAATCCGGACGCATATCAAGAACCTTTGGCTTGGCGACCGCGCCGGCAAAGCATACGCGCTTTGCCCCTTGTTTGCGAAAAAACTTCAACGGCTTTGCCACTTGCCCCAGATGTAGGGGCATGAACGCATCCGCTTCCTGCTCAATCGATGGGTCCGCGTGTCCGACAAGCCCACATACGGCGGCGCGCATCCCAGCGTCCCTGACGCCGCGCGCGACCATCCGGGGGAACTGTCCCCGGCCTGCAATAATTCCAACTGTTTCCTGCATCACGGATTACCCGGCCCTTGCTCAAACGCCTGTTCGTGCGGCGAAAAAATGACAACCGCCTGCCGCGCAAAATCAAAGGGCGCTGCGCGCCCTCTCCCGGTTTCTTAATCCTGTATGGCGTCCTGCGCCGCGGGTAAAATGCCGCGCTGCGAAGAGCTCACAAATTCGACAAACAACTGAATTTCCCTGTATGCGCCATATTCCGCCAAAAGCATGTCCAAAGCTTCCTTGCGCGGCATATCGCTTTGCCATATAAGTTTATACGCCTTTTTAAGTCCGGCGATTGCTTCATGGGAAGCATGGCGGCGGCGCAGGCCCACAAGATTCGGAGCATGAACCCCGCCTCTGTTGCCCACGGCCAGCATAAACGGCGGCAAATCCTGGGATATGCTGCTTGTTCCGCCCAAAAACGCCCCTATCCCCACACGTGTAAACTGATGGACCGCCGACAGACCGCCTAAAATCGCATAATCCCCGATTTCCACATGCCCGGCCAGATTCGCGCAGTTCGACATGACCACATGGTTGCCGATATGGCAGTCATGCGCGACATGCGTATATGCCATAAAAAGATTATGATCTCCAATCACCGTGCGTCCGCCGCCGCCTTCGGTGCCTCTGTGCATGGTGGAGAATTCGCGCATCTGGTTGTCATTTCCGATGATCAGCCATGACTCTTCGCCCTGAAACTTCAAATCCTGCGGCTCGCCGCCGACGCAGGCATACGAATGCACATGGTTGCGCGCTCCCATACGGGTAAACGCCTTGACGGATGCGAACGCATCAATGCGACAGGCGTCGCCGATTACAGCGGGGCCCTCGATAACAGCGCAAGGCCCCACCACCACTCCCTCGCCCAACTCGACGGAAGGCTCCACAAAGGCCGACGGATGCACCACAGTCGTCACTAGAGCCCCTCCTTGTCCGTGATGGCGGCCGCAAGATCGGCCTGAGCCACGACCACATCATCCACGCACGCATGCGCGGTCATTTTCCAAAGCTTCAGTTTCTGAGCGGTCAGTTGACAGTGCAGTTCCAGACGGTCGCCGGGATAGACCGGCCGGCGGAAACGAACCTTTTCTATCCCGGTGAACAAAAACAATTTATTGCGAAACTCGTCGGCATCGGCGCCCTCGACCAGTGTTCTTGCGCAGACCATGATGCCGCCGGCCTGAGCCAAAGCCTCAAGAATAAGCACGCCCGGCATGACCGGAAGTCCCGGAAAATGGCCCTGGAAAAATGGCTCATTTATGGTCACGTTCTTGTAGGCATGAACGGATTTGCCCGGCTCACAGGAAATGACCCGGTCCAGCAGCAAAAAAGGATAGCGATGCGGCAACATGGACATGATGCGCTGTATGTCGCAATATTGAAGAGGGGTGCTCATAATCCCTGATTCTCCCATAAGGTATATATTTGGTTATACAAAGCGCCCTGTTCCACGCCGCCCTGCCGTCTTCAAAAGGCGACAGGGGCATGAACGGCGCCGGGGTCTTTTTCATGCGCCGGCGAGACGGCGCGGACATGCCGCGCAAAATAAAACCGGAACACGCTCTGCTTTGCAGCAAAAAACGCCTGAATACGAAAGCATCGTCAGGGTTTGGCGGCGAGCTCTTCTTTAAGCTTTGCAAGCTCTTTCTCAAGTTGCCCAAGACGCTTGTACATGTCGGGAAACTTGGGCATAAGCGCCAATGTGCGCATATAGGTTCCCCGTTCGACGGCCGGCGCGCCGCCGACAGTCTCGTTTTCCGGAATATCCCTGGCCACGCCGGATTTCGGTCCGATGGTCGCGCCGCTGCCGATATGCAGATGCCCGGAAATCCCGACCTGCCCGGCCATGGTCACGCGGTCGCCCACATGCGTGCTGCCTGAAATGCCTACCTGCGATACGATAAGACAATCCTTGCCCATGCGCACATTGTGTCCAAGCTGGACAAGATTATCAATTTTTGTGCCGTCGCCCACGCGCGTTTCGCCAAGAGCGGCCCGGTCAATCGTGCTGTTCGCGCCGATTTCCACGGATTTTCCAATGGATACGATGCCGACCTGCGGAATCTTCTCTATGCCGCCTGCCCCCGGCACAAATCCGAATCCATCCGCGCCAAGCACCACGCCAGCATGAATAATCGTATTGGCGCCAATTCTGGTTCCGGCCATGAACACGGCATTGGGATAAACAATAATATCCTCTCCAAGCTCGCAGTCTTCGCCCACATACACGCCGGGAAACAGCACGGTTCTGTCTCCGATTTTCGCCCGCGGTCCTATAAACACAAACGGATACACCGTGCAGTCCTTGCCAAGGACCGCATCGGGCGCAATGCGGGCGTCAGGACTGATCCCCTTGAACTCGCCCTGGGGCTTCATGAACATCACCAGCACGCGCGCAAAATCAAGATAGGGATTGGGGCTTACAATCAATGCGGCGCCATGCGGCGCCTTGTCGGCCTGATCCGCATGGACGATGATAGTTCCGGCAGAGGTTTCGGAAAGCTGGGAAACATACTTGGGATTGGCCAGAAAGGAAATGCTTTCAGGGCCGGCGTCCTCAAGGGTTCCGGGACCGGTTATGTCTCTGTCCGGGCCACGCAGTTCGCGTCCAAGGGTCTGCGCGATCTGAGCCGCGCGCAATGTGGATTCCGCCATACAAGCCTGCACTTTTGCTGTGGTTTTCTGGGTCAGCGCTTTTTGGTGGCGCGGTAGATGCGATTCACTTCTTTAAGCAAATCCTCAGTTACATCAAGACTGCGGTCCGCATACAGCAACCCGGCCTGGTTTCCGTTCAAAAGGATGGTATAGCGTCCTCGTTCGGCGAACTCCTGGGATGCCTTGTATATAAGCGCCTGCATATCCTGACGGATGCGATTCTCCGCTGTTTCCACCTTGCGCGCAAAGAATCTCGTTCTATCCTCAAGTTCCCGTTTTTTCGTCACAAATTCCCGTTTTTTTTCCTCCAAAGTTTCAGAGGACAAAAAATCCGACTGAGCCTGAAGCTCTTCGGCCCGATGCTGAAGGTCGGCCGCCATCTGCTCAAGCTCGTTGCGTTCCTCGGAAAACTGATCGGACAAAAGCTTTAGCGCGTCCTTGGCTGCGTCGCACTCCTCAATGAGCGCCTGCATGTTCACAATTCCTATTTTAAGTGTAGGCGGTCCGGCAAAAGCATTCATGCTCGCGGCCAGGATGATCAACAGGGTCAGCGCGCTGGAAAAAGCAATACGCATATGTTCTCCTCTCCGACGCCTCAGGGGTGCCCGCAGCCAAAATTCAAATGCTGTTTTTACCATTTTGCCGGCGCGGAATCAACCGTGCGGCCCGCCGCGGCCTTTCACTCTGCCTTCCGCGCGCCTTAAGCGCGCCGGAAACCATGCTTTTTCATTACCGAAACGTCAATTCATGGCATACCGCCCCAGAGCCCTTTTGTAGCGCACAATGCCCTCGGCGATACCATCCACGAGAAATTCCAAGTAGCGCGTGTTTTTCAGCAGCTTGGCTTCGGCCGGATTGGTGCAGTATCCTATTTCAACCAGTATCGAAGGCATCTTCGCTCCCATAAGCACATAAAACGGAGCGGAGCGCACGCCGTTGTTTTTGGACTTGTACCCGGCCCGGCCCAAGCGCGCGCACATATTGTTGAGCACAAGCCCCGCAAGTTCCTTGGATTCATGCATTTTCGAGCTTAAAAGAAGGTCGGTGAGAATGCCCTGAAGATCGCTGATGGTCTTCTCGCTTACCGCGTTTTCCCGCGCCGCCACGCGCTTTGCATTCGCCGTGTAGGCCACATCCAGGTAGTATGTCTCGATGCCGCGCACCCCGGCGTCGTGATTGGCATTGACATGAATGGAGACAAAAATGTCCGCGCCGCGCCGGTTCGCAATGCGCGTGCGTTCCTCAAGCTTAAGAAAGGTATCCTTGGAACGGGTGTACAGCACTGTGAATCCGCGCTTTTTCAAATTGGCGCCCAAAAGCTTGACCGTCTTGAGCACCAGATCTCCCTCAACCACGCCGTTGGCCATGGCGCCAGGATCCTTGCCGCCGTGCCCGGCATCCAGCATAATGGTTTTGACCGTCAGGCCAAGCTGTTCCGCCAAATCTCTGGATTTTGCCGGATTGGGCTTTCTGGCCGGCTCTTTCTCGCGGGAGTGCTGTTTTTTGCCTTGAGCCTTTTCCTTTCCGGACGAACGGTTCGACGTTAAAGACGGCCTGGGCGCGGATTCGCCGCCAGGCTTAAGCTCCGGCGCTTCCGGCCCGACCTGCCCGGTTCCGCGCGTCTGGGATTTGACCGCCGAACCGCGCGACACCGTCACCTGAAGCACGGGCTTGTCTTTGCGCGGCTTAAGCGATACCGCGCATTCCTTGTCCAGTTCAAATTCCAGCCTGGTTACAAACCGCTTGCCGGTTGAAACATCGCGCGTCCATATCCGGTCGACCGGGCCTTTGGAAACAGCGACAGCCCGTCTGTTTTTCCTGTCGGGACGCACGCCGAAAAATTCAATCAAAAAGACCGGCGGTTGTTTCTTTTGCGCATTGCCCGGCAAATACCGGTAAAAATATGAGCTGCCGCGGTCCAGTTCCACATATGCGACGGACTGGTTCGCACGGGCTTCCAAAGTCGTGCGTAAAAGCGTCCCGCCCCCGGATTCCTCAGTCCGGCCGCGCTCTTTTTCAGCCGGGGCCTGCGCTGCCGGCTTCACCGGCAAAGAACGCCGCAGGGTCTTTGCGCGCGCAACCATATCCCCGGAAGGAAAACGCCGGACCAGATCATCAAGCGTGTCTGCGGCCTGCCGCTTGTCGTCAAGGAGTTCAAGCTCCACGATTGCCTTGCGGTATAAAGCGTCGTCCGCCCAGGAATGCCGGGGGTAGCCGTCCGCGACCGCGGCGAAACGGGCGGCCGCATCCCTTGCATCCTCGCTTTTGCGAGTATTTCGAGCCATTTCCTCAAGACAGCGTCCGGACTGATAATACGCCTTTGCCGCCAGGCCGGCTTTGGGGTTTGCACGGCGCAAAGCAAGAAAGGCATCCTCCATCCGAAGCCATGATGCGCGCCTGGACGCCTCTCGCGGCGTTTCAATCAGCTTCTTGAACTCTTTGACCAGTTCTTCAAATTTTTTCTCATTCGCCGTATTTTCAGCGGCAAAAGCAGGTTGTCCATTGCCGGCCAAACCCCATAAGAGCAGACACGCGGCGCACAAAACAATAGCCGCCAGCCGTTGCAGGCTCCAATGAGAATAAGGATGGCGAAAACGCAACCTGAAAACCCCTCCAAAGCCGGGTCATATCGCGCAGGACCGGGGAACGACGCCTGCCGCGTGGAGCGGGAAATATCCCGCTCCTGTTTCATACTGTTTAGAAGCCCTGTCCCATGGTGAATTCAAAGCGTCCGGAACTGCGTTTCTTATCATACACTTCTTTCAGCGGGAAGCCATAGGCAAACCGCAAATCGCCAATCGGAGAATTCCAGCGCAGTTCAAGACCGGTGGACACGCCGAACGCGTCGGAAAAATCATACCGGTTGTTGCCCGTATCAAGGCTGAAGCCCGCATCCACAAAGGGAACGATAGCTAGGCCCAGTTCCGGCTGGAAGGTATAGATGTACTCAAGGTTGACGTAACCCATGCGGTCGCCGCCGATTTCTTCATCCGTACGCTGGTCGCGCGGCGACATGTCGGACATGGAATAGCCGCGCACGCTGTTGATGCCGCCAAGGTAGAAGCGTTCGAAAACCGGCACCACGTTGTCCGAGTTTCTGACCACCGCGCCCACTTCAGTTTTGAAGTGAAGTACATGAAAACGCCGCAGAGAATGGTAGTAGCCGAATTCGCCGGTCAGCTTCACAAAGTCGTCGCTGCCGCCAAGGAACGTGCCGCCGTATTCCATGCCGATCTGGGCGAAGGTGCCCCGGCTTGGACGCATGATGTTGTCAATCGTCGAACGGCGCAGATAAAGGTGAACGACGCTTGAAAGGTTGTTGCCTTCATAATCCTTAATGGTCTGCGTGGCGTAATCTTCCACTTCGTACAGTTCATAATGGTCAAGGCGGTAACCCCAGCCGACAGATGAATATTCGCCTATCGGATGAGCGAAGTTGAAGGTTATGCCCACCGTCTTCTTGCTGAAGTCGTCATATTCTTCATCCCATACATAACTGTCGATGCCGAAGGACAAATCGGAATCATAGACTCTTGGGTTCACGAACTGCATGGTGTACATGGTGTCTCTGGCGGAGAAGCTGCCGGAAAAACCCAGTCCGTATCCCTTGCCGAAAAGGTTGCGTTCCATAATGGAGCCGCCGAATCCCACCTTGGAATAAGACGAATATCCTACGCCAAGCGTTATGGCGCCGGAATTTTGTTCCTTCAGGTTGACCTTAAGGTCCACTTCTTCCGGGTTGTCCGTGGGCACGATGCTGATATCCACGGTTTCAAAATATCCAAGGTTCTGAAGCCGCTCGGAACTGCGGCGCAGGGCCGCCCCGCTGAACAGATCTCCGTCGATAAGGCGCATTTCGCGCAACACCACGTTGTTGCGGGTACGCTGTGTGCCCTCGATGAGGACGCTGCGCACATAGATGCGGTTTTTCTTGGTCATGCGGTACACCACGTCCACCACGCCTTCCTCGCTGTCCGGGTCCGCGCCGGGGACCGGTATGGGCCGGCCGTCGGCGTCCGCAAAAGCGTATCCATAATCGGAATAGAAGTCCGTAAGCTTTTTCATGTCGTCCTGGAGCGTTTCGAGACGGAAGAATTCCTTTTCCTGGGACAGCCGCTCCATATCGACCAAAGAACGCAAAACCGCATCGGAATCTATGAGCTCGCCCTCGAAGCGGACCTCGCCCACGCGATAGGGCTTGCCTTCCACAACCGTAAAGGTAATGACGATGCCGTCTTCCTCATACTCGACGTCAGGAGCGCTCACTCCCACGTCCAGAAAACCCCGGTTCAGATAAAAAAGGCTGATCGCCGCGGTGTCGCGCTCAAGCAATTCCTCCTTGAGCACCCCGTCCCCGGTGATAAAGGAAATAATGCTGCGCTCTTTAAGCCCCAGTTCTTTTTTTATATCATCCACATCAACCCGCTGGACGCCGTCTATCGCGACTTCCTTGATATAGAGTTTGTTGCCTTCCTCAATTTCGAAAATCAGCCGCGCCCCGCGATCCCGTTCCTCAACGCGATAACCGACCTTGGCCAGATAGAACCCTTCCTTGCGATACAGCTCCGTGATCTTCTGGATATCGTCCGCCAGAATTTTTTCGTTGAGAATCGAGCCGCTTTTGCTGGAAATGGCCGCCAGCACGTCGTCATCGTCAAGTTCGCTCGTGCCGCTTACGCTTATGGCGCCGATGCGCGGTTTTTCCACCACGTTGAACACCAGCAGAGGATGGGCGGCGCTGCCTTCCAGCTCCGCGCTCACGTCGCTGAAATAGCCAAGATCCCAGATGCGCTTGAACTCGTTGTTGATCATGGTCGCATCCACAGGGTCGCCTTCTTTCATGCTCAAACGCAAAAGCACGACGTCCGGATCCAATACCCTAAGGCCGCGCACCTCAACCCCGGAAATGGTCCGCTGGTTTTTCAGGTCAGCCGCAATCTTGCCCGACACGCTGTCTGAAACCGCGCTCAAAGAACGTGTGCCCTGCTGCTCCGCATACAAGGGAACGCTCATGGAGCCGCGCGCCTCGACAAGCCGCGCGTCAAGGCTCAGCATGTCTCCCGCCTCGGAAAGACTGCCGTACACAGCGTGCGTGGCCCCGATTTGAAGCGCAAGAGAA
Source organism: uncultured Desulfovibrionaceae bacterium (assembly GCA_944324045.1). GTDB lineage: Bacteria > Desulfobacterota > Desulfovibrionia > Desulfovibrionales > Desulfovibrionaceae > CALUUT01. The sequence continues at coordinate 21,292 of CALUUT010000094.1, forward strand.
CGGGCTATGGCCTCATCCACGCTTGCCGCGTCCCGGCCGTTTAAAAGCGCTTCCGCCTCGGCGGCCGGAACAATCTCCACGCCCCGATTCAACAGCCTTTGCGATATGAGAAGAGGAAGCTCCCGGCCCATAGCCGTCACTTTTGGCCCGGCATTCACCTGAAAAGGCAAAACCAGCACCCGCGGCTGGCCCGCTTTCTGCGCGGCGTCCGCATCCTGAGTGGTCGCAGGCTGAGCGGACGCAGACTGAGCGAATGCGCTTGCGCAAAAAACGGTGAAGACGAAAAAAGCAGCCAGTCTCAATCTATTCATAGAGTTCTCCAGCTCTAAGTTCACAACAGCGTCGCATAAGCCGGGCCAGTTCGCGGTTGTGGGTCACAACAACCAGCGTCATTCCGGTTTCCCTGTTCAATTGCAACAAAACTTCGCCCACGGCGGCCCCGGTGCTTTCATCCAGGTTGCCTGTGGGTTCGTCGGCAAGAAGCGCCTTTGGGCCAAGCAAAATGGCGCGCGCTATGGCCGCGCGCTGCCTCTCTCCGCCTGAAAGCGTGGTCACCTTGTGGTCTTTGCGGTGCGCAAGCCCGACCAGCCCAAGCGCGGCCTGGGCCGCTTCCAGTGCTTCATCACGGCTTTTGCCCGCGATAAGCGCGGGCATGCCCACATTTTCCAGTGTGGAAAATTCCGGCAGCAGATGATGAAACTGAAAAACAAAGCCGATGGACGTATTGCGCAGCGCCGCCTTTTCCTGGGCTGAAAGGCGCGCCGTATCCCGGCCGCCAAAGGACACGACGCCCCGCGTCGGAGCGTCGAGCGTTCCAAGAAGATGCAAAAGCGTGGATTTCCCTGAGCCGGACGCGCCGACAATGGCCACGGAATCGCCGCGGTCCACGGAAAAATTCAGATCGCGCAGGATGACGAGCCGTTCCGCCGGTCCGTCATACTCTTTCCATACCCCTTCAAGTTTATAAAGAGCGCCGCCCATGCCGTCCATCATTCATACCGCAGGGCTTCAGCCGGTTGAAGGGATGCGGCCTGCCGCGCAGGATACAGCGTTGCGGCAAGACACAGGACAACAGCCGCGCCGCCGATGATCGCAAGGTCCGCGCCGTCAAGCAGGACCGGCACCGTGTTCATGGGATATACGCCCTCCGGCAGCTTGATGAACTGATAATGCTTGAGCGCAAAGGCCAACCCCAGGCCCACGACGAACCCCAAAGCCGTGCCGATGACTCCGATGATCAGCCCCTGGAGCATAAAAATCCGGCGGATCATCCCCTTGGTCGCGCCCATGGCCATAAGAATCGCAATATCCCTGGTTTTTTCCATGACCAGCATCACAAGAGTAGTCAGAATGGAGAAGGAGCCCACCACGACGATGAGCGTGAGCACCACAAACATGGCGGTTTTTTCCAGCTTGAGAGCCGCAAACAGGTTCGCATTCATTTCCATCCAGTTGCGCACGTAATACGGCTCGCCCAAGACCGCGGCGATTTTTTCGCCGACTGTATCCGCGGCATACACGTCAAGCACAGATGCTTCATACCCTGTAATCGCATCCTGAGGCAACCCCAAAAGCGCGCGCGATGCGTCAAGGGTGATGAACCCCAAAGAGGAATCATACTCGAACATCCCCGACGAAAAAATGCCGGCCACGGTAAAGACATTGATCTTGGGCGCAAAGCCGGCCGCTCCGCGTCTGCCGGAAGGAGACAGAAGATTGACCCGGCTGCCCACATGCAGCCCCATGCGCTTCGCCAGCTCCCGCCCCACGATGATGCCCGGAAAACGCCCGTTTTCCGCAGAAGTCAGCTCGGAAAGACCGCCTTCTTCAACCGAAGACAGAATGCTTAGAACATCGGGCGCCGTCTTTGGATCGATGCCGCGCAGGATAAGTCCTTTTGCGCCGCCGTTGCCGGAAATCATGACTTCGGAATAAATGAACGGGGTTACGCCCGCAACGCCGGGCACGGACGCGATAGCTTCCCTGTCGCCGGGATTGTCCGTAATTCGCCCGCCGCCCATGACCATGACATGGGCGTTGATGCCCAAAATCTTGTCCCTGAGCTCCACGGTAAACCCGTTCATGATGCCTATGGCCACTATAAGCGAGGCCACGCCAAGCGCCACCCCCAAAACCGAAATGACGGAAATGACGGAAATGAACGTCTGTTTGCGCCGGGCAAACAGATACCGGCGCGCGATGAACGATGCAAGTGCCATATTACCCTGAAAACATAATCCTTTTTATATATTCTTCAGGCCAAGCTAACTTAGACGTCTCCCGCCGTCTCCGCCTTTTTCAAACAGGCCCGCCGCCTGTCCCCCAAACTGTCGAACGGTTGCAGGCCCGCTTATTTCTCATGTTTGAGCAACGGAAATAAAATGACCTCACGAATTGAAGCGGAATCCGTCAAAAGCATGGTCAAGCGGTCAATGCCCACGCCCTGACCCGCGGCCGGCGGCATGCCGTATTCAAGAGCCCGCAGATAATCTTCGTCCATATAATGGGCTTCGTCATCCCCCGCGGCCTTTTCCGCAACCTGCTCAAGAAAACGCATGCGCTGGTCCACAGGATCATTGAGCTCAGAAAAGGCGTTTGAGATTTCGCGGCCTGTGATGAACAGTTCAAAGCGATCCGTCACATCGGGATTCCGGTCGTTTCTGCGCGACAACGGAGAAATTTCCGTGGGGTAATGATAAATGAAGTGGGGCTGAATCAACTTGGGCTCCACATCAATGTCAAAAAGGCTGGCCTGCAGCTTGGCGAGTTTTTCGCCCTTCATCACCTTTTCCCCGCGACTTTTGACATACGCCGCAAGTTTCTCATAATCGTTGTACAAATCCGGACCGTGCCCGCCGATCTTCTCCAGGGATTCAAAAAAGGTTATTCTCTTCCACGTTCCGGGCGTAAGGTCAATTTCCTGTCCCTGGTAGGCTACAACCGTCGAGCCGCACACTTTTTCGGCAATATGGCTGAACAGCCGCTCGGTCAGGTCCATAAGATCCGTAAACGTGGCGTAGGCCCAATAGAATTCGCACATGGTGAATTCCGGATTGTGCTTTGTGGATACGCCTTCGTTGCGAAAACTGCGGTTGATTTCAAAAACTTTTTCAAATCCGCCCACCAGAAGACGCTTCAGATACAATTCCGGGGCGATGCGCATGAAAAGTTCCATGTCAAGCGCGTTATGATGCGTGACAAAAGGTTTTGCCGTCGCGCCGCCGGGAATGGGGTGCAGCATGGGCGTTTCCACCTCCATGAACCCCTCTGATTCCATGAAACTCCGAAATTCGCGCACGATTTGCGCCCGTTTCTGGAAGATTTCGCGCGTGCGCGGAGACATGATCAGGTCCACGTATCGCTGGCGGTAGCGCATCTCCACATCTTTAAGACCGTGGTACTTGTCAGGCAAAGGCCGCACGGAACGGCTCAGAAGACGCACGCTTGAACATTCAAGAGTCAGCTCCCCGGTCTTGGTCCGGAACAGCGTTCCCTCAACCCCCACGATATCCCCGATATCAAGCCGCTTAAAAGAGCGATAGGCGTCCGCGCCCAGCGTCTCGCGCGTCGCGTAGCACTGCAGTTTCCCGGTCTGATCCTGGATATGGAAAAACGCTGCCTTGCCGAAGGAACGCAAAAGCACGATGCGTCCGGCGACCGTGAATGTTTGATCAAGAGCGGCCAGGGCGGCCTCGTCCCGGTCCTCAAAGGCGAGCGCGTCCGCTATGCTGTTTTTTTTGTCAAAGTCGTTGGGATAAAGAGGAATCCCCTCATCCAGATATTCGCAGGATTTGGCGACGCGGTTTTTTATGACTTCGTTCAATTCGTCCCGTTCGGCAAAACGGGTCAACATGGGCATGAATTTTTCAACCTGCGGGGACTTTGTCGGCATCTTAACCGGCGCAGGCCGCTTTTTTTCCTGATCGCTCAAGGTACTTCTCCAGAAAGATGAAAAAAGGCAAGTTTTGGGGCGTTTTTGCGTAAGCCGTATGCCAATTGCGGCTTCGCGTCAAGAAACAGCGCATCGATGTTTCGTTTCCATCCGGATCTTTCAGGCAAAAAATGCGCCTCATGCGGGCTTTGCGCCCGTCAGGGGAACACGACCGGGCTTCCGTCCGCAAGCGTTCCGCCGTTGCGCGGGCGCGCGGGAAAAGCCCTGTCGTAATTTCCGTCCAGTATGTCGCGCGGCCGCGCCGCGAATCCATCCGATAAAACGCTGCTGTTTTTATTCTCGTCGTCCATGCCTATTCCGGCAAGATCCGCCGCGGCATAGGGGAACATGGAATTCACGGCCGGACGGCCCGTATAGGTTTTCCAGCGCGCGGCCTTTTCGCCAAGAACGCCGCGATAGCCTTCAGAAAGCCAGACCACAAAAGGAATATCAAAATAATATGGAGACTTCAAAGCATTTGCATGACCCCGCTGCGCAAGGCTGTCGTAAACCTCTTCGCCATGGTCGGAAAAATAGACCAGGGCCGCGTTTTCGACGTTCTTTTTCAAAAGGGCGATCATGCGGGAAAGCACATGGTCCGTATAACGGATGCTGTTGTCATACTTGTTGATGAAGGTTTTGCTTTTGGCGTTGCGCCATGGCGCATCCGGGATATCGTCCGCATTGGTGAAGAATTCGAAATCTTTGGGGTAGCGCGACGCATAATTCAAATGCGAGCCCATAAGATGCACGAAGATCACGCGCTTTCCGGATTGCGGGGCCTTTTTGCGCAAAACAGCCTCGAACGCAGGCAGCGTCACCTCGTCGTAATTACGGATATAAGACTGGTCGCCGCCCCGGTTCAGATGGATTTTTTCATCCGCCGTGGATACGAGCACCGCTATTTCCGTATAAAAATTCTCAAAGGAAATCTGGTTTGAAATCCAGACCGTTTCAAACCCGGCCTGCCGGAACAGATTCACAAGCGGCAGGCGCATCCCGTCCGGTCCGGCAAACGACATGGCCTCGCGCACCGTGGGAATGGTCTGCGAATGGGAACTGATCACATTGTCGAATCGGATAAGTTCGTCTTTTATGGCCAGAAGTTCCGGATTCGTAGGGCGGTGATAGCCGTACAGGGCGTGATGATGCCGGTTTGCGGACTCGCCGATGACCACCACGATGGTGCGCGCGGGATCGCCCGCCAATTCGTTTCTCACGCCCGGAAAGCGGATATCGCCGGAACGGGCCACAAACTCCTCAAGCCGGGCCTTGTTGCGCGTGTAGTCGCAATAGCTGGCCATGAAATCATAAGCCATATGACTGCGAAACACCCGCTGTTCTCCATAAACGGCATACAACGCCACGGCAGCGACCAGGCAGACCGCCATGCCGCAAACCTCCCTGCGTCCAAAATGCATGGGCTGGCGCCAGAGCTTTCTAAGCGGCGCAAGCGGAATCACGAGCATCACGATTGCGCATAAAATCGTGTCCCATCCGGCCTGAGCCGTAAAAAATTCCCGCGATTCGCGGACTCCGGTCTCGAAAACCACATAGAACGACTGACTGCTGATCGGCGTATGGAACATAAAGATATGCTCAAAGCATATCACGGCTGGGACAACCAGCACAGGATACAGGAGCGCGAGCCAGAACCGGGCCAACGGACGCGGTCCAAGGGCCGGAATAAGCAAAAGCAGCATAAACGGGATGCCCGAAAGAAAACGGCGCAAAGGCAGCCATGCCGGCACAAAGTAAAACCACAAAAGGTGTCCGACGAACGTGAAGCTTGCAATATAGATAAAAGACCAGAACACGCGACGCGCGAACGCCCCGCGGGACATTGGCGATTTGGCGTAGTATGAATACACTGAGGATACGGCCGGACGAAATTTTTTCACATGCGAAACCTTTTGTCGTAGATAGAAGCGACTGCCCGGATCATCCGGAAAAAACGCGCAAAAAAGCAGGCGCGATGCGCCGCCGCCATGGCATATCTTTCGCTGTTCCGTCTTGTAGATGAAAACGGCGTCGCGCACAACCTTCATTTTTTGCTTGACGCAGGATGCGGATGCCTCTATATGTGCTGCCTGCGGAAACGGAAAACCCGTTTTCGCGCCGTAATCCCCGGTGGCTCAATCGGCAGAGCGGGTGACTGTTAATCACTAGGTTGGCGGTTCAAGTCCGTCCCGGGGAGCCAGGATGCAAGGCTTCGTGAGCAAGGCTCACGAAGCCTTTTTCGCTTCGATTCGCCCGGCCTGCATTGCAGCGCCACGCGCCGGACGATATTTCACGGCGATATTTTCGCAGGAATATTTTTGCAAGAAATTTTTGCAGGGACGCGCTGCTTTTTCAACGCTGCGTCAGGACAAGAACGCGGCAAAACGTAAAAAGGCGCGGACTCTATCCGGCCTTATGTGCTCAAAACCTCAAAGGAAGCGCGATGAACGCCACGTTGCAGGGAAATCTGGCCGGCATTTCCGCGTTGCTCATGTGGAGCGCGATGATCGGCCTTATCCGCTCCATCACCGACGCCTTCGGCGTCGCGGCGGGCACGGCTCTTATTTACAGCGCCGGCGCTCTGGCGCTTTTTCTGAAGAACGGAATTCCCAGGGTGCGCGGCATGCCCCGGACATATGTGTTTGGCGTCGGCGCGCTTTTTTTATGCTATGAAATGATTTTTTCCAGGGCCATTGCGCTCGCCGAAAGCCCCCGGCAAACACTTGAAGTCGGGATGCTCAATTATCTGTGGCCCTGCCTCACCGTCATTTTTTCCATATGGATACGCAAAACCAGACTGCGCCGGCTTGTCTGGCCAGGGACCGCGCTCGCGGCGGCAGGACTTTGCTGGTGCGTCGCCGCCAACAACGGCCTTGATCTAGACGGCTTTCTGCATAATCTCCGTGCAACGCCACTGCCCTATCTTCTTGGAATTACGGCCGCCGTGACCTGGGCGCTCTACAACAATCTCAGCGCGCTCTGCTCCAAAGGCGAAAACGCCGTGGCCGTCTTTTTCGCCGCCATAGCGGTCATTTTATGGGCGGTCTTTTTCATTCAGGGAAACGTCCTCCATGTTCCGGGCTGGAAGGCGCTTGGCCAGCTCGCGCTTGCGGGCGTCATTGTGGGGTTCTCCTATTCGCTGTGGGAAACCGGCATCCATAACGGCAATTTTCTTTTCCTTGCGGTGTGCTCCTATTTTACGCCGGCCGCCTCCATGCTCTTCACATCCTTTTGGCTCAACGTTTTGCCGCCCGCCGGATTCTGGGGCGGCGTCGGACTGGTCATTGCCGGCTCGCTTTTGTGCTGGCTGGCCGGCATCGAAAAACGCGGCTCGCCGCGCAAAGCGCTTCGCCGCTGAAAAATCCGGACCGGGCTTTTTTGCAAATCAACGTGCCCCGGCCGTCATCCCCGCAAAAAACCTGACGCGGCCAAAGGCTGTTCAGGCGCGCGCATCTATGATATGAAAAACAACGTGCCAAAAAATGAATATGCGAAAACAGGAGAAAAAGGCCATGACTGGACCTGACCGCGACAGAATCGCCGCGGCCAACGCCGCATTGAAAAATGCGCTGCTGCGGCATATGCCCAAACCTGATGTGCGTTCCACCGCCATAGACGGTTTGACCCTGGTGCGCCGTGAAGCGGCGAACAGTTCGGAACGGTGCTTCAGCCAGCCTCTGGCGTCCATTATTGTGCAGGGCGGCAAACATATCGTCATCGGCGACCAGGAATACCATATCCGTGAAAACCAGTGCCTGGTTTCCGGCGTGGATGCGCCAAGCTCGTCATACGCCGTCAACCCCACGCCGGAGCATCCTTTTCTCTCGCTGTTCATCCGCCTGGACGCGCGCATCCTTTCCGACCTGGTCATGGACATGAAGCCGGAAGGCGCGCCCGCCGGCCATGCCCCGCGCGGCGTCTGCGTCGCCGACGCGGATCCTGAGTTCATGGAAGGCATGGCTCGCCTTCTGGCGCTTTTGGACAAGCCCGGACATATTCCCATGCGCGCTCCGATGATCATGCGGGAGCTGCATTATCTGCTTCTTGTCGGACCGCAGGGCAATATTCTGCGGCAGTTATACGCCAAAGGCTCGCATGGAAACCAGGTCGCGCGGGCCATAGCCCTGCTGCGAAAAAACATCGCCGCACCTTTGCGCATGGATGATCTGGCGCGCGAAACAAACATGTCCGCATCGAACCTGTACCGCCATTTTAAAAGCGTCACCGGATTCAGCCCGTTGCAGTATCATAAGCAACTGCGCCTGTACGAGGCGCAAAGGCTCATGCTGGCGGAAAATGAAAGAGCGGCCAATGCGGCCCTGGCTGTAGGCTATGAAAGCGTCACGCAGTTCAATCGCGAATACAAACGCATGTTCGGAGAACCGCCGCGCCGGGACATGAACCGCCGACGCGGCGCGGCATAAACTTTCGCTTTTCCCCAAAAAACGGCGCGCATTTCGCACGGGCGAGCGACCAGTTCATTCCCCGTAAAGCCGGCCGCAGCGGCATTCCTGTATGATCTTATATGCGCTGACGATTTCGCCATAATACGCAATATGAAAATCCCTGTTCGCTCCATGAAACGAGCCGTCGATATCCTGCGGGTAGAACATGCGTCTATATTCTTCAGCAATGGCATTACGGTCCTGCTTTTGCCGGTAGACGACCCTGCATTCCAGGGTGAGCGGCAGCTCCCTGATTCCGGGAACGGAAATCACCCTGGGCGCTTCAAGGGTCAGGCCCAGTTCTCTGATTTTATCCATGTCCCGTCCGGATTTTGTTCCGCAGACCCCCAAAATTTTTTTATCAAACGCGCCGCAGGGAACATTAATGGTAAATTCGGGATTTTTTTCAAGCTGTTCCCTGGTGAACCGGTTTTCCCGCACAAAAACGATGAATACCGGCTTTGCCCATTCAATTCCAAGCATCCCCCAGGCAATGGTCATGGAATTGACGAATTCTCCGGCTTTCGTCGTCAACAGCACGCCCGATTTAAGCGCCGCCATTATTTCGTTTGCATACTCAAATACGCCGTTTTCTTTTTTCATCCTTACAGCTCCTTTATGGCCTGATATCCGGTCTTCAGTTTCATAAGCCCTTTCCGGGAAATCAAACCATACAGCGCAGCGCATCCCATCCGCAACTGTTTTAAAGATACTGAAAGCCATAAACCAGAAACGGACCGCCCTGTTCTTTCATTGACATTTCTTGCGATTTACGTAGATTTCCACAAGTCTAATTTTTTAGGACACAAAAAGGGACGGTTGAATGTTTTACCTGGCTGCTTTTCCAGGTTTTCCAGATTCACAATAATTAATGCCCGACTTCAAAAACGGCGACGGCCTTTTCCATCGGTTCTTCATTCCCAACAGTCGGAAGATATCCTTCAAACGCCTGACGCGATTATGCGCCTGTTCGTTTATTCCGGCATATGAGGCAGCCTTCATGTCATACAGCACGCTCTTCCAAGATTGTGAAATAAACTCAAATATTCCCGGCACACTCCTGCTTATCGGCGATGACGAGTCGGACAGAACCATACTGGAAAGCATCTTTTCCTCCACATACGCCATTCAGACGGCGGCAAACGGAAAAGAGGGCCTGGAACAGATGCAGCGCCATGAACAATCCCTGTGCGCTGTTCTTCTTGACACCATGACGCCGGAAACAGACGCCGTCGCCATACTTGAGCGGCTCAAAACCCAGAAGCGCACGGATGAAATACCTGTTTTTCTTATCGCCGCGACGACAGACGACGAGATCATTCAAAAAGCCTATGAATTTGGCGTGATGGACGTCATATCAAAACCAATCGTTTCCTATATCGTCAAACGCCGCATCAATTCCGTCATAGAACTGTTTTCGGCGCGCAAGAAGCTCTCCTGCGCCGTTACAAGTCAAGAACGCGAAATATTGCAGCAATCGCAAAAAATCATCGAATTGAACATGGGCATGATCGAATCCCTGTCGACAGCCATTGAATTTCGCAGCGGCGAAGCCGGGGAACACGTCAGACGCATTCACGACATCACCATGCTGCTTCTTAAAAACACGCCTCTGGGCAATGGGCTTTCAGATGAAATAATCAAGCATATCGCGCTTGCCTCCATCATGCACGATCTGGGAAAAATCGCCATTCCAGACGCCATACTGAACAAACCCGGCCGCCTGACGCCCGATGAATTCGAAATAATGAAAACCCATACCATTCAGGGATGCGCAGTGCTTGAGCGGATACCGCAGATGCACAATCATCCGTCTTTCAGATACGCCTACGACATAGCCCGGCACCACCATGAGCGATGGGACGGACGAGGATATCCGGACGGCCTCAAAGGAGACGATATCTCCATTTGGGCGCAAATCGTCTCCATTGCCGACGTATACGACGCGCTTGTGAGCAAACGGGTTTACAAGGAAGCCCTCAACTTTGAAAAAACCCTGAGCATGATCATGAATGGGGAATGCGGCGTATTCAATCCTAAATTGCTGGATGCGTTCCAAAGCGTCGAGAATTCCATACGCAGCCTGTATGTCAAACAATAAGCAATACGGCGGCAACGCCTGAAAGGCGCTTTGCGGGCTTTATGTCCGGACGGGGGCAACCTCCTCTCAGGTTTCAATCTCCCGCGCGTCCCGCCCAAAAACGCGGGGCGGGACGTCATCCGGTCTTGCGGCCGAATGAACGCAAAAGACGACCGCAAACCGCGAAGCATGCACGGCAGAAATATTCGCCGGCTTTCTGAAATTCGCGCCCATAAACGGGCGTCCGGCGGCTCCATGGGCCTGAAGGAACGCCGCAGGGCGTTCATGCCCCGCCTTTGCGCTTTCCCCGAAATGCATCTGGAACAGGTATTGAGAGAATAAGGCAAAAATACGAGAGAATCGTATCTAGGCTCCGCATCCGGCCCGACATATACCTGTATCGACGAAAACGCCTTGCAAAAGCCGAGGCGCTGCACGCTACAGGTATGCAACAGCGCGCACGCATCGAAACGGCGCGTGAAAATCAGGGCGCATCATGCGCGCAATGCAAACAAGAAGGAGTCCGCATATGATAAAAGACATACGCCAAAGCGAAACAGATCATACTGAAAAACATTCCCTGCAAAACGTCCCCGCAAAGCGCGGAATCCGGATGCGAAAGCTGTGCGCCGGCGTGCTTACGGGTCTCGCCGCTCTCTGGCCGCTGCACGCTTCCGCGGCCCATGCCGCTGAAACAGGCGCATCCAAACCCCTGATCGTCTATTTTTCCCACAGCGGGAATACCCGGGCTGTCGCGGAGCTGATACACAAAAGGGTCGGCGGCGACCTTCTGGAGCTGAAAACAACCCACGCCTACCCTTCGGAATACAAGGCGACCACGGAACAGGCCAAAAAAGAACTCAACGACAACTTCCGTCCGCAACTTGCCAACGACATAGACAATCTTGATTCCTACGATGTGATTTTCATCGGATACCCCACCTGGTGGGGAACCATGCCCATGGCCCTTTTCACGTTCCTGGAAAAGCATGATCTTTCCGGAAAAACGATTGTTCCTTTCTGCACCCATGGCGGCAGCGGATTCGGCCGGGGAAAAGAGGATATCGCCCGGCTGTGCCCGAACGCCAAAATGCTTGAGGGCCTGTCCGTGCGCGGCTCAAACGCCGCGGATGCCGGAGACGACGTGGATGAATGGCTCAGAGATATCGGCATGAGCAAATAACCGGACGGCGTTTCCCCTTTTAGTTTTTAATCCGGCCGTTCGCGGAAAATCGGACGCGCGCCGTTTGCGCGCGTCCTTAATTGTGATACAAAACAGCGTCCGAAAGGCGCAAAACCAGCAAAAGCCCAGTAGTTGCCCTCATCCCGGCGCAAGGCGCGCCTAAACGGCCCCTTTTTCAAAACAGGAAGGCTCAAAATGGCTCACGGAATTCTTTTCGACCATGCCCGCGCCGCGCGAATCGGTTTGCCGGAAGCGGTCTTTTGCGAAGGCAAACCGCTTGAGGCGGTCATGGATCTGCTTTCACGCTTCGGCAAGGGCTCAGGACGCCCTGTTCTTTTCACGCGCCTGACGCCGGAACTGTTCGTCCAGGCGCCTTCGGCAATCCGCCAGAACTATGACTACCACGCCCTGTCCCGCACCGCATTCGGCGAAACGCTCCCCCCTAAAGATAAGGGCCGGGTCGCAATCATTTCCGCGGGCACAGCCGACGGGTTTGTGACCTGGGAAGCGGCGCGCACGCTCACATACCTTGGCGTCGCCCACAAAGTTTTCGAGGATTGCGGCGTGGCCGGGCTCTGGCGGCTTGCGGAACGCCTTGAGGAAATCAACTCTTTTGACGCGGTAATCGTGACCGCCGGGCTGGACGCCGCTCTGGTCAGCGTCATGGGCGGGCTCACCCCCAAACCGGTTTTCGGCGTGCCCACCTCCGTAGGGTACGGCGTGGCCCAGGGCGGTCAGGCCGCGTTGGCCAGCATGCTTTCAAGCTGCGCGCCCGGCGTCGCGGTCATGAATATCGACAATGGGTATGGCGCGGCCTGCGCCGCGGCCCGGGTCATAAACTCCCTGTAACGCAACGGCGCGCTTCCTCTGTCTTTACGGTCCCCCGCCGTTCCCAGGCAATATTCCAAAAAAATATCCGCAAGCGCAAAGACAGGCGGCAAGGCGGCAACCATGCGCCCGGCATGGCGACGTCTTTGCGCGCGGCCTTGCTTTTCGCCGCACGAAACGCATCAAAAACAGCATGGCCCATGCCGCATATTGCGCTCAGACAGCACGATTTTTCCGGTTGGGAAAAAATTCGAAAGCGGGTATGGTGTTGGCGCTGTATGGCTTCGGCGTGCTCCGCCTTTGCGGATGCAACGCCTTCTCTTCGCAATGCGGCCGGGCATAAAAACGCCGCCTGAAGCGCAAAGCCCGGATTTCCGGCGCGACCCTGGACCCCCCAAAAAAGGATATTGAGCCATGACCAAGAAACTGGGTTTCGGTTTCATGAGACTGCCCCTGCTGGACAAGGAAGACCAAAAGTCCATTGATTACGCCACGTTGAACAAACTGGTGGATGTTTTTCTGGAGCGCGGCTTTACCTATTTTGATACAGCCCTGGTCTATCACCAGGGCGAAAGCGAACATGCGATACGCAAGGCCCTGGTTGAGCGGCATCCGCGCGACTCGTTCGTTTTGGCCACAAAGCTTCCGCCCAGAGTGCTGCACGCGGCGGAAGATCAGGAACGGATTTTCAACGAACAGCTTGAACGCTGCGGCGTCGACTTCTTTGACTTCTATCTGGTGCACAATATCGGCGTCACTTCATACCGCGAAGCCCGGCAATTCGGCACGTTCGAGTTTGTCCAGGAGAAAAAACGTCAGGGCCGGATCAGGCAGGCCGGCATGTCGTTTCACGACTCCCCGGAACTTCTGGATACGGTCCTTGCCGAACATCCTGAACTTGATTTCGTGCAGCTTCAGATCAACTATATCGACTGGGACAATCCCGGCATTCAGGCCAGACGCTGCCACGAAATCGCGCGCAAGCACAACAAGCCCATCGTGGTGATGGAGCCCTGCAAGGGCGGCAACCTCGCGGACGTTCCGGAAGCGGCCGCGCAACGCATGAAAGCCTGCGCGCCCGAAGCGTCCATTCCGTCCTGGGCCATGCGCTTCGCCGCAAGTCAGGAAGGCGTGATCATGGTTTTAAGCGGCATGAACACCATGGAACAACTGCTGGACAATATGGCCAGCCTGGACGATTTTACGCCGCTTAGCGAAAAAGAACGTCAGACCCTTGAAGAGGTCATCGCCATCATCAACGAAAATGCGGCCATTCCCTGCACCACATGCCGCTATTGCACAAACGTCTGTCCCAAAAAGATTCCCATTCCCGATTATTTCTCCCTGTACAACAGTGCGAAACGCGCAATCACGGACAATCTTTCAAGCCAGTTCATGTATTATCTGAATCTTGCCGCAAGCCGCGCCAACGACACGGACTGCATCTTCTGCCGCCGTTGCGACCGGGTTTGCCCGCAGCATCTGCATATTCCCGAACTGTTGAAAGAAGTGGCCGCGACATTCAAGGATATGGAACTGCCCTCCGTAAAATGACGCGCGCCGCCTGAAGGCCGCAACAATAAAAGACGTCGCGGCGGCGCAGCCGAAAAAAACGGACATGACCGAAGCCATGTTTCCGGCGCGGCGGACAGCGCCGCATATTTTAGCAGCCAGCCGCTTGAACTCCATCTTGTATGGCGATAAAAAACAGGAAAACCACGCGTCGAACCATGCCGTAAACAATACTGGTTCAACTTATGGAGGCTGTTATGAGCGAGGAAACGCAAAATGAGACGATGACGCACGAGGCCATGCGGGAAGCGTTCATCACCATGGCCGTGGAGTCGTGGAAACTGGCGCGGGCCTTTGGAAATATGCTCAGAACCATCGAACCCCACCGGCAAAACCGATATATGGATCAGCTCAGGTGTTTTTCCAAAACCGCCGGCGAAACCATGGATGTAACGGGCTTGAGTTTCGTCAGCATCGAAGGACAATATTTTGATCCGAACATGGCGGTGACGCCTGTCAATCTTGAAGAATTTGCCGCCCAGGACCTTCTGGTCATCGAGCAGATGCTTGAGCCCATCGTCATGGGAAAGGATATGGTGCTCAGACCGGGAACCGTGCTTTTGCGAAAGGCGGAGATCTGATATTGCCGCCGCATCCGCCGGCCTTCTGCCGCCGGATGCGGCTCTTTCAGACGGCGCGCATCGCCCTTCGCCTGAACCATGCGCCCGCCTTATGCGGCATCGCGCCGTTCGTTTTTGTCTTCCGTGCCCTGTCCTGTCCAAAAGGCAAAAACGCGCCGCGCAAAATGCGGGCGCATAGTTCAGGCGAGGACGCAGAAAAGAGCGTTGTTTTCGCATGCCAGAAAACGCTGTCCGGCGGGTTTGCCGGACAGCGTTTTCCTATGCGGCCGCAAACGGGCCGCGGCGCATGACGAATATGCCGGAATTATCGAATAAAATTGGTGAACACGACCGTTTCATGCTGCGGACGCGGCACGGCAAGCTGTTTGCCGGCTTCCATGCATTTTAAAAAATACGCCATATTCCGGCCAAGAAAACGCATTGTCTGCAACCCCTCAATATCCTTCTGCACGTCCTCAGGTTTGGCCCCGTGGACGATATTCCAATACCGCGAAGTGATGATGGGCATCTGCATGAGGGAAAAATATTTGTTCATCTGATCTATCGTCGCGGTCGTGCCCGCACGGCGCGCGGAAACGACCGCCGCGGCCGGCTTCAGCCAGAAACGATTCCCCCTGCCGCAAAAGTCGGCGTAAAACGCCCTGTCCATAAAGGAGGTCATGCCGCCGCAGGCAGCCCCCCAGTGCACGGGCGAGCCAAAGACAAAGCCGTCATATTCCGCCGCTTTTTCAAGAAATTCATTAACCGCGTCATGAAAGACGCATACCCTGCTTTCCACGCATTGCTTGCAATCGATGCAGCCGGACAGCGCCTTGTTTCCTATCCAGAAAAAATCGGTCCTGATTCCTTCAAGATTGAGAGCGCCGGCGACTTCCTTAAGCGCGGTATAGGTGCATCCCTTTGGATGAGGGCTGCCGTTTACAAGAAGTACGTTCATCGCAATGCTCCTTTTGCCCGGCATCGCCGTCGCGCCGGGCTGGCAAAATGCAGCAAAGCCCAAGAGGCGCTTTGCGCCCATCTGATGCCCCGCGAGAAAAGACGTGGGGCGGGGCTCTATGGCCTTTTAGTCTCAAACCACAGAGGAAAATAGATGCAAATCCACGCTAATCAAGAGACGCGATGCGGTATTTTCTGGTTCCAAGACCCAACTCGCAGGCGGCTTCCACCGTATGAATGCCGTGCAGGGAATTTATGCGCCGCACCAGGGCCGCCTTGCCCGGGTCAGGGGAATTGACCACCGCGTCATAACAGGCCTGATCCAGCGCCACGGGGTCGGCGGAAGCGAAAATGCCGATATCCGCCATCTCCGGCTCATGGGGATGGGAATCGCAGTCGCAGTCAACGGACAGCCTGTTCGCTACATTGATGTATAAAAGATTCTCTTTCCCCATATATTCCGCGACGGCCTTGCAGGCGTCCGCCATGGATTCCAGAAAATGATCCTGTTTCGGAAGATTGTCGAACAAAACCCGGTGATCCGTGGTGACGGCGGCTGTGTGGATATTGGTTTTGCCTCTGGTGGAGGCTATGCCGATGCTCATGTTTTTCAGCGCTCCGCCAAAGCCGCCCATGGCATGTCCCTTGAAATGGGACAAAATGAGCACCGATGCATAGTTGGCCAAATGCTTGCCCACAAAATTTTCCTTCAGATGAAATCCGTTTCGCACAGGAAGGGCCATGTCGCCGAATTCATCCATGATGTCGCATGGAGCAATCGCCTTGAAGCCATGGTCCTCAATGGCTTGCCAGTGATCCTTGGGATTCAGCCGTTTTCCGCTGTATGCGGTGCAGCACTCCACAATGGTTCCCTTCAGCCGGCCGACCAGCGGCGCAATGAGCGCCGGTTGCAGGAAATTATGCCCGCCGGGCTCGCCGGTGGAAATTTTCACCGCAACCTTGCTCTTCAAAGGATGTCCCAGGGCTTCATATATGGCGACCAGGCTTTCCGGCGTAATCGAGCGCGTAAAATAGACAACGGCCGTCTGCGCCGTCCCGACGCCCGAAGCGGCCTGAGCCAGACCCCAGCCGGGCGTTGCGCCGGCAAGAGCCGCGCCGCCCACGGCCAAAGCCCCTGCTTTCAGAAACGACCGCCGGGAGAGTGTTTTCCGTCCGCTCATGATAGCCTCCTTTGAAAACGATTCGCCTTAAATATCGTATCTGACCGTTCCCAGCCACTCCACGACTTTGGGGTCATAGTGGGAAAAGAAACAGCTTTTGCCTGTATCCAGCGCGCTGATGCGTTCCATATCCGCATCGCTCAGCGTAAAATTGAAAATATCGAAATTCTGCTCCATGCGTTCTTTATGCACGGATTTGGGAATAGCCACAACCCCGCGCTGCATAAGCCAGCGCAACGTCACCTGAGCCACGGATTTGCCGTGTTCCCGCGCAATGGCCGCCAGCGTCTCATTATGAAAAAGATTGTTGCGGCCTTCGGCAAACGGTCCCCAGGACTGCATCTGCACGTTTTTTTCCCGCATAAGCTTCTGGTCAGACGCGCGCTGACAGAATGGATTGACCTCAACCTGATTGACGGCCGGAACAAGTTCATTATGCGCAATAAGATCAACCAGTCTATCCGGCATGAAGTTGCAAACGCCTATGGCCCGGACGCGGCCTTCCCGATACAGCTCCTGCATGGCCCGCCATGCGCCGTAATAATCGTTGAACGGCTGATGAATAAGATAGAGATCCAGATACTCAAGACCAAGCCGCTCAAGCGAGCGTTGAAAAGCCGCCCTGGTCCGTTCGTACCCGGCGTCCTGAATCCAGAGTTTGGTGGCGATAAACAGCTCCTTGCGCGCAACGCCGCTTTTGGCGAGCGCCCGGCCCACGGCAGCCTCATTGCAATACGCCGCCGCCGTGTCAATGAGGCGATACCCAACGGACAAAGCGTCCGTCACAGCCTGTTCGCACTGCGCCGCATCTTCAATCTGGTAAACGCCAAAACCAAGCATGGGCATTTGAATGCCGTTATTAAGAACAACGTAGTTCATTTCCCTTCTCCTTATGCGCTGAAATTCAAACGTGCCGCTCCCATAAATCCGCACGCGCGTTGCAATTCAAATACGCGTTTATTCGCCGCTGTCCGCAGGCCGGGACACGCCATGGCTGAACGCCCTGACGCGAAAAACAGCCGAACGCTCTCCGCCGTCGCCGTCGCCGGCGACAATATAGCAATCGCGCGTTTTGGGAGAAATAGCCATGCTGGTTGATTTCAGGTACGCGCCCTGGTCGCGGCCCGGCATCAGTATCTGTCCAATAGGAATGCCGTTTCGATTAAAGACCAGCGCCCGTCCCTGTCTGTGCATGGCCACATACACATTTCCATCCGCATCGATTTCCAGAGAGTCGGGAGCGGGACCAACGAAGTAATATGCTATGGTCGAGCCTACCGGCATCATGGTCGCGGGGCCGGCAAGTTCAAGTCGGTGCAGCGCGTTGCGGGCGTACTCCGTCGCCCACAACGTCTTTCCATCCGGGCTGAGCGCAATCCCGTTGGCCTTGGCAAGATGCGGCAGCACAGGTTTTATGAAGGAGGCGTCAGGAGCGACATAGTACACGCCGCCTTCCGGCATGGTCGCAGAACCTTTGAAATCCGTAAAATACAAACCGCCCTGCGCGTCGAAAAACAGATCATCAGGCATATATCCGGCTTCCTGGGGGACGACTTCATGCGGTTTTCCGCCTTCGCTCTCCACAGACAGGATAGCGCCTTTGCCCCCGGCAAGATCAACGGCGGCGATGAACAAACGTCCGTCCTGACGCAAAGCCAGACCAGCCGGCGCAAGCGCATCCAGAGCAATGACCGTGGAAAGTTTTCTGTCCGGCGTCAGACGCAGGACCCGGCGCTCGGTCACGTCGCAGAAAAGCAGATCTCCGTTTTCATCAAAAATGATTCCTTCCAAAACCCGTCCTTTTCCCGGAACCTGAAACCAGAGTTCGGCCGTCGCCGTCTGCAAGGCGCGCTCGGAAGGCGGAACCGGCACAGGAGAGCGCATCCCAGCCTCATACTCCAAGGCCGGCGGCGCGCCGGGACCGTCCGCCTTATGGCCTTGCGCCGCCGCGGCAAATCCTGTCATGGACATGCAGCCCAGCGCCAGCATCGCCCAAAATTTTCCGGATATCATCAAAGCCCCCTGTTCAACTGAATAACGAATGCCCGCCGGCTTTACGCCGCCAGAAAGCATCCTTTCCTCATTTGTCATGCATCCGTCTGAACGCTCAGGCTTTTCCATGTTCGCGTTTCTTCCGCCCGCGCCGCAAGATGCTCTTCAGCAATCCGGACAGCCGTGGAGCCCAGCAACAGGCGAAAAGGCGTCCTTTTTCCTTCAACGGCCCTGATAATGACCTGAGCGGCCTTCTCCGTGTCTCCCCAGCCTTTCATGCCTGAATCTTCAGGATCTTTAAGGCGCACCTTGCGCTTTCCCGCCGTATCCCTGTAGTCTTCGATATTGCGTTCGTTGACGGCCATGGAGCGGTAAAAGAAATCCGTCTTGAACGGTCCGGGCTCCACGACCATGACCCTGACGCCCAGCGGCTCGACCTCTTTTCTCAGACCGTCGGACAACCCTTCGACAGCGCATTTTGAAGCGCCGTAAAAGGCCGAGCCTGCGGATGTGCTCAACGCCGCTATGGAAGAAAAATTGACGATGACGCCTTTTCTTTCTTTACGCATGAAAGGCAACACATGCTGAATCATGCGGACTGCGCCGAAAAAATTTGTTTCAAACTGCTTTCGTATTTCCTCAAACGTGCATTCTTCGACAGCGCCGCGCAGGCAGTACCCCGCGTTATTGACAAGCGCGTCAATCGAACCGAAGCGTTCCATGGTCCTGGCAACGGCGGCCGCGACGCTTGCCTCGTCTGTAACGTCCAGTTGCGCGACCAGAGCGGTTTGAGGAAACCGTTCTTCAAACTCCCGCACGGTCTCAGGCTTTCTGGCTGTGACGGCCACCTGCGCGCCCTGCTCCAAAGCCGCTTTCGCCAGACTTCTGCCAAGCCCGGAAGAACATCCCGTAATCAGTCATGTCCTCATATCAATCCACCTTTTTCTCTTTCAGCCACTGCGAGAAAATATCCGCAACCGCCAGATTGTTCAGATCTGAAAAAGGAAAATGCGTATTGCCCTTCAATCCCGCCTCAGGCAAAAAGACGACCGTCGCGTCTCCGCCATGACGGTTGACGGCCTCAGCCCAAAGCCGCGCCATGCGCGACGCGGCGCGCCAGTAGTCCTGATGCGGCTCTGAAACAGGCTGTTCCGGAATATTGTCGCCATAGTAGATGACGATGGGAATGCGGGTCAGGGCCTTGAACTCTTCCAACGGCACGACGCCGGCTTTGAGCGGACCGAAAAAGCTGGCGTTGGGAATGGGGTCAGGCGCTTCCCCTTCAGGGAAGACGAATCCGCTGCCGGGCTCATAGGCCGCCACGGCCCGCACGTTTTTGCTCTTCATGACCGTCAGCCAGCCTGTTCCGCAGCCCTGGGAATGGGTGACCAGTATGCCGGAACCGATTCTGTCGAACAACGCGGCCATGGCGTCAGAAATGACCTTTGCGTCATAAGGGCCGGTGTTGGGGGTCATTTGCCGGAAAAACTGGGCCAAAGACGCCTCTCCCTGGGCAAACTGCGTCTGTTTGAAGAAGTCGGGCCAGATTCCGAGCCGGAACTGTCCGAACCAGAACTGTTCGTCAGGCGCGGCCTCCACAGCGGCGGACACGGTGCTGCGTCCCGCATCGCCGCGCCGGGGCTGATCCACCAGATACACGCCAAACCCCCGGCGCAAGAATATGTTCTGAAAGCCTTCGCGTCCGTCAGGCGTCGTTTCCCATGTTCTGGCGGACTGCCCCGCTCCATGCAGAAACACGAGAGGATATTTCCGGGCATTGGCGGGTATCTGATAAAAGACATAGGCATGGTCGCCATGCAGGGTTTGACCTTCAGGGCGCGGCTTCAAAGGGTCATACGGCTCCTTTGCGGGGATGACCGCGCCGCCCGCCGCGAAACCGCCCTGTTCCTGAATCATCAACGGGGCGGGCGCTTCCTTCTCTCCCGCAAACGCCGCGGACGCCGCCAAAAGCCCCATTGCAAACACCACGCCGGCAAGCGCTCTGTTCCGTTTCATGGCAATGCTCCTTAAATCGTTCCATTCCTGCCGCTGCCGGCCGTCCCGCATCCTGTCATGCATGACGAGGGCCTTTTCCTCAAAAAAGGACAGGCCGGGCAGAACCAAAAAGGACTATCCATCTTGTACGAACACCTGTTTCACAAACGCCAAAAGGCGCGAAGCGTTTCTCACGCTTCCCGGCCCATGGCGTAGGCTTCCCGCATGGCCGGCTTGTCAAGAATTTCACCGGGCGCATACACGCCCTTGCCATAGATGACGCCGCGCTCTCTGGAGCCTTCGAGGCATCTGGCAAAGCCGCGAAAACACTCAAGGGTGCAGTCCATGACCGTGTCCGTGTCTTCCGCCGCGGTCATGATGTAGTAAAACTCCTTGTTTTTGATAGTCAGCCATTGCGCCACGGCGCGATCTATAAGCGCTTTCATCTGAGCGTCGACGGAATAGAAATAAACGGGGCTTGCCATGACAATGACGTCCGCGACGTTCATGGCATCGAGAATTTCAGCCATATCGTCCTTGATTGCGCAAACGCCGCCGCTCTTGCAATGGTAGCAGGCCAGGCAATAGCCGATTTTCTTGTCCCGTAAAAATATCAGCTCCACGCGATGCCCGCTCTCTTCAGCGCCGCGCGCAAATTCGCGGCACAACGCGGCGGAATTGCCGTTTTTACGCGGACTGCCCGCCAAGATAAGGATATGTTTGCTCATACGCACACCTTCCTATTTTTTAAAGCCAAGTTCTTCCAGCCATTCCGTCACGCCGGCCGGCGCTTCTTCCATGCGGCTCCGGGAAAGGGCGTAGCCGTCTTGCATCACGTTCGCGCCGGGCTGTTTGGCCGCTATGGTCTGGATGGTGCGGGAAAAGCCGCTGCCGCCGTGCGTGCAGAAAGGAATGACGGTCTTTCCGGACAGATCGTAGGACTCAAGAAACGTGTATACAATCATGGGCATGTCGGCCCACCAGTTGGGATAGCCCAAAAACACGACGTCATACTGCGCCATGCCGGCGACCGCGCCGGAAATGGCCGGACGGGCCTTTTGCCTTTGCTCTTCCTTTGCCTGTCCGACCAGCGCATCGTGAGCCGTTGGATACGGATTCTGAGGCAGAATGCGGAAGATATCAGCCCCGGTTCTCTCCTGAATCAGTTGCGCCACATACTGCGTGTTTCCCAATACTTTTCCGTCCACAACAACGACGCTGTTGGCTTCGTCGCGAGTCATGCCGCGCGGGTCGTCGGTTTCCGGCATGGAAAAATAGACGACAAGCATCTTTTTTTTCAATTCCGCCGCCTGGACCGGATGCGCCGCGCCGCAGATCAAACAGGCTGCGGCGGCAAGCATTCCGGCTATTTTCAAAATTTGCCCTGATGCCAGCAGCTCATTCCATTGCATGACGCATCTCCTTATTTTGTCTTGTATTGTTCATCGCTGACCGGCTCCATCCATTCCACGCTCTTGCCGTCCAGATGCTCGCCAATGGCAAGGTGCGTCATGGCGGCGTCAGGCGCGGCGCCATGCCAGTGCTTGACGCCCGGCGGACAGATCACGACGTCTCCCGGCCTGATGACCTGAACCGGACCGCCCCACTCCTGGGTCAGTCCCGTGCCGAAGGTCACAATGAGCGTCTGGCCCAAAGGATGAGTATGCCAGTGCGTCCGCGCGCCGGGCTCAAAGGTCACGTACGCGCCATAGGAACGGGCCGGCGCCTGGGTCTGGAAAACGGGATCAAGACGAACCGTTCCCGTGAAATTCCGGCCGGAAACCGCAACGGAAGAACGGGAGCCGGCCGGAATGACGATCTGCCCTTCTTTTTCCTGTTCTTCCGCATACGCCGGAATAAAGGCCATGGTTCCTGACGCCAAAAGGCACAACATAAAAAGAAGAAACATTTTCATATATACTTCGCTCCCCGGCGAACGCATCGCGCCAAACGGGTTTCAGACGGCGCCGCGCCGGCCAGGCGCGGCAGCCCCGCAACGCGGACAAGGAGGTTCCAAGCGGTCCTGCGCGACGCCGCCCTGTCAAACAAAACGCGCCTACAGATTTTTGCCGTAAAACTCTTTAAGTTTGGCGACAGCCTGATCGACATATTCAGGCACAAAGTAGGTCTGAATATGCGTAGCGCCGGGAATCTTGAACAGTTCCTTGGTTTTGGCGCCCGTCGCCTTCTCAAACGCTTCTTCCGACATGTACAGGGAATCGGCTTTCTCGCCGGCCATGAGCAAAAGCGGCGCATTGATCAGTTCGATGTTGTCCATGGCGTCCCAGGTCATCAAATCCATAAGGCTTGCCGTCGTATAGCGAAACGTGGAATTGGGATGCCGGTGGGTCTTTCCGTAATACAGCATGCCTTCCCGATACAAATCCGTAGGAATGTTATTGATGCTCTCGTCTGTGAGGGCGTCGAAGTCGATATTGCCGGAATAGCTGACCTCGCCTGTGGCGGCTTCTCTCGCCCGCGCGTCGGAAGCTTCTTTCAAACGCTCCTGGATGGAATCAAGCTGCGTGTTCATGTAGCCGTTTCTTCTCACCTGCCCGGAGTTGAACATGCTCAACGTCGCGACCGCTTTGAAGCGCTTGTCGGACTTGGCCGCGTTCAGCGTATAGCCGCCGCCCCCGCAAATGCCCAAAACGCCAAGACGATTGGGGTCCACGCCGGGATAGGCGCTTATATAGTCGGCCATTCCGTGGATATCTTCCGTGCGGTAATAGGGCTTATCAACGTTGCGCGGCATGCCTTCGCTGGCGCCTTGATAGGCGGCGTCGGCCGCTATGGCGATGTAGCCGTTCTCCGCCAGACGCTGGGCGTACAGCCCGGCCACCTGTTCCTTGACCCCGCCGTTGGGGTGGGCCACGACCACGGCCGGATATTTTTTGGCGGCGTCGTACCCGGCCGGCGTGTAGACGTTGGCCGCGATTTTAAGACCATGCAGCGTATAGCTCACAGGATGAATATTCACTTTGTTTTTGACGTTTTCCATAATGGCTCCCTTATAAACCAGACCAAAAGGATTGCCGGCGGCATGCGCCGCGTGCGGCATACAGGCAAAAGCCAGCGCCGAGGCCATGGCGCAAAAGGCTAAAAACATCTTTTTCATTTTTTCTGTCTCCCTGAAATACGCCGAAGCGGTTATTTGGACGCGCCTCTGTCCTGCAATACGGCGTCCAGAAGCCTTCCGGCCCGTTCGCCTTCCGCCTTGCCGACCTTTGTCCCAAGGATGGACGCAAACTCCCTTAACTGGGGCTCGGTCAGCCCGACAGTCAGACAACAACTTAAATGCGAACGCAGTTGCGCTTCAGCCGGGAGACTGGCCAGCGCGGAAACCGTGGCCAGCTCCCGCTCCTGAAACGTAAGGATATCGCGCGCGAATATGTCGCCGAAAAGATGCTCTTTCAAAAAGGTGTCGATGACCGGCGCGAACTCATACACGCGGCCGCTGGCCGGCCGGCCGATGACCGCGGTCTGGTTCGCGGCGCCAAGCTTTCGAATATCCGCATCCGCGGGCAGCGGCGTGGCGTCTTTTCCTATTTCATCTTTAATGCCCCGCTTCTCGCGCTCGTCAAGCACCTCAATAAACGTATTCAGTCCGGTAAGGCTTCGGGGAAAACCCGTATAGGCATACATCTGGACAAGAACTTCCTTGATCTCATTGACGGTCATGCCGTTTTCCAGTCCCTGCGCCAGCGCTTCCTTCAAATTTGCGACATCGCCCTTGGCGGTGAATGCGGCGATGGGAATAATGCTCTGCTGTTTAAGGCTTAACGCATGTTCCAGGCCTTCGGCATGAGCCATTTTTGTTCCTCCAAACATTGCGGCACAGCACAGCGCCAGAGCAGCCATACATTTTTTATAGGCCATGGAAACCTCCTTTACGTTGCTGTCGTTTCGCGCCAGTTTTTCTGTTATGCACACGCGGCTCTTTTTGCTGCGAGCCATGGGCCCGGCCGGAAGGGGGCGTCCCCCGGCCGGGCTTTTCAGCCCCGCCTGAGCCCTCACCCTCTTTCAAGGATGAAACGGGGCCTTAGCCGGCGCTGAAGGCCGGCGGCTCAAACCACGAGAGAAGTGCGACGACACCATACGATTTACGCAATGCGCATTCTATACATAATCCGCGCAATTCTTTGCCTAATCCGCTAACAACCGTCCGCCGGAAACAACAATAAAGGCGGGACGTCCACGTCCACGTGGATATCCCGCCTTAGGCCGCATCGCGGCCTTCCAACAATAAGCCCGCCGCGTTACGCCTTTTTTTTCGCCATATCCCTGCGCGGCGGCTCGCCAAACAGACGCTTGTATTCTCTGTTGAACTGCGAGCCGCTCTCATACCCGACCATCATCGCCGCGGTGCTGGCGTCTTTTCCTTCAAGCAGCATAAGCCGCTCCGCTTCATAAAGACGCAGGCGCTTTTGAAACTGAAGAGGGCTTAACGTGGTCACCTGCTTGAAATGGCGGTTGAACGTCGAAGGGGCCATGTTCACTTGCCGGGCCAGCTCCTCTGTGCGAAGCGCCATGGTATAATTGCTGCGCAGCCAGGAAATGGCCTGCGCGACCTGATTGGCCTGCGTGCCGTTTGTGCAAAACAGCCGCAAACAGCCGCCCTGACTTCCGGAAAGCAGATAAAAATGAATTTCCCGCAGAATCATGGGCGCTAAAATCGGTATTTTCTGCGGCGTGTCCAGCAGTTCGACAAGGCGGACGAACGCGCCAAGAAGGTCTCCAGTAACGTCAAAAACGCCTACAGGATTCGCCGGATCCGCTTCTGACGCCGCCAAAGACGGCATTTCCGTAATCAACTGGGAAATAATGCGTCTGTTCAGTTTTACTGATAAAGAAAGGAACGGTCTGTGCGCAGACGCCCCGGTGATATGAAAGACTCCCGGCATGTCGATGCCAAGAACCATGCACTGGCCCTCTCCATAATTGACTTCCCTGTTGCCGATCATGGAACGCTTGAAACCCTGCACAATGAAAGCCGCAATAGGCGAGTAAAAGCATTTTTCCGTGGCTGTTTCCTCGTCATAGCGAGTCAGAGCCAGCCCGGAAATTTCTGTTTCCAGCCGGGATTGTCCGGGAAGATACTTCAGCAGCGTATCCCTGAGGACGGCAATGCTTTCTTCTGTTCCTGCTTTTTCGCTCATGCCGCAATCTCCTTTACCGGCATACGGGTTTACACGTATACAGCTCATCTATGCTATTTTGGTAGCATACATATCAAACGCTTTCAATCTTCCTGTTTTATTCCCCCGTCCGCCGGGCAGCGCGGTTGAAATCGCTCCCATGGCCGCAGCAGCGCGCTTTTTTCAAGCCGGATGCCGCATTCATAATAATGTCCTTGCCTGGATAACATTTCGCCCGCATAAAAGGCGGTCAACCGTTTTATGCAAAAAAAGCCGCCGCGGGAAGCAGCCGGCCGGCAACGGGCGTTCCCGCTAACCATGTCCGCGCGGTTTTCCGGCCAGCCGTTTGCGAATTTTAGGCAAAAAATTGCAAGAAACATATCTGTATTCCCAGCCTTATTCCGCTTACCTTCTTTCCATCCACTCCCTGTTTCTTTCAAACCAAAACGCCGGAGATTCCGGCATAAGGAGGCATTGCCTGATGAAATGCGCCCGTCTGTTCCACGCGCCGTCTTTTCTTGCCGCAACGCTGATTGCGTTTTCAGTCATGGGAACCAGCGGGACGGCTCTCGCGGCGGCCCCTAAAGGAGAACACAGCATGAACAGAATCCAGACAGCGGAAAAAAACAAACAGAAATTCCTGGGCGAAACCCGGTCCCCACTGGCCGAAACCGATCCCGAACTTGCCGCCATGCGCGAGCGCCTCGTTTATGGCGAAATTGCGGAGCGCGGCACCCTGAACGACAAGCAGCGGGTTCTCATCGCTCTGGTCGTCCTCACAGCCAGCCAGACCCTGGACGAGATAAAAACGCATGCCAACGCGGCGTTGCGCGCCGGCGTCAGCCCCGTGGAAATCAAGGAAGCGCTCTATCAGTGCGCGCCGTATATCGGCTTTCCCAAAACAGAAAGCGCTCTGCGCCTGGTCAATGACGTGTTCGTCGAAAAAGGCGTCCCTCTGCCTGTGGAAAGCCAGGCCACAGTGACGGAAGAAAGCCGTTTCAGGGACGGCGTGGCCGTGCAGAAAGCGATATTTGGAGACGCCATAGACAAAATGCACGCATCAGCCCCTGAGAATCAGAAGGATATCATGGTGACATACCTTTCCGCCTTCTGCTTCGGCGATATCTATACGCGCAAAGGACTGGACCTGAAAACCCGCGAACTTCTGACCTTCTCCGTCATCAGCGCCCTGGGCGGCTGCGAAGCGCAGGTCAAGGTCCATGTGCAGGGCAACGCGAATGTGGGCAACAGCAAACAGAACCTGATTGACGCTCTGGCCCAGATGCTGCCGTACATCGGCTTCCCCCGCACCCTGAATGCGCTTGGCTGCGTCAACGCCGTCATGCAGGATTCCTGACGCGCGGCGCATGCCTTTAATTCCAACCCTCATTTTTATGTTATGTAAGGATGCCGTTATGAAAACGTGGCTTGTCATCCTGATGATAGCGCTCAGCATCGGTTTTGCCGGAACCATCCGGGCGAAAAAAGCGCGTGCGCAATCCGTTCAGGAGCAGAGCGCAAGCGCTCCCAGCAAAGGAAAACAACGCATGAGCAAGCAAAACGACCTGCGCATACGGCTGATTTTCGGCGATGCGGAAGCCGTCGCCACGCTGGACGACCATCCGGCCAGCCTTGACTTCATCTCCATGCTGCCTTTGACGCTGTCGTTTGACGATTACAATGGAACGGAAAAAATCAGCTATCCGCCCAGAAAGTTGAAAATCCAGGGGTCTCCCGACAGTTGCGCCCCGGAGGCGGGAAGCGTCGCCTATTATGCGCCCTGGGGGAATCTGGCCATTTTTTACCGCGACTTCAGGCATTCAAACGGGCTTGTCCCGCTGGGGCGCATCACGTCAGGGATGGACAAGCTGGCCGCCATGCGCGGCAAATTTTCCGTGCGCGTGGAAAAAATGGACTAAAGGGCCTTTTTCCGGTCCGACGCGCGCACGCCGAACAGCCTGTCACCGCGGTTCAGAGCGAATACCACCTGATGTGGCGCGAGCCGGAAAAGGACATTTTCCCCGTGCTTGAGGAGCTTGGCATCGGGTTTGTCCCCTACAGCCCGCTTAACCGCGGTTTTCTTGGCGGAGACATGACCGAATACACCAGGTTCGATTCCGGCAACGACAACCGCAACACCTTGCCGCGCTTTGCCCCTGACGCCTTGCGGAGCAATCTGATGGTTGTGGAGCTGCTCAACCGTTTCAGTCGCCCCAGAGGCATCACCGGCGCTCAGGCCGCCTTGGGATGGCTCCTGCAAAAACACGACTGGATTGTTCCCATCCCGGGCACGACGAAACTGTCCCATCTGGAGGAAAATATCAGAGCCGCCAACCTGGCCGTGCGTCCGGAAGAATGGAACGAACTGGAAGCGACGCTTTCCAGTGTGGAGATCACAGGCGACCGGTACCCGGCGGAACAGCAAAGACAGATTCAAAGAAACTAGGAATGCGCGCCGACTTCCGGCGGGCGTCTTACCCGCAATGCAAGCCGCCCGCCGGACAGGCTGCAACGCAGGCGCGGGAAAACGCGGCTTTGTCCGCAATCACCCCCCCGGCGGCGGACTTGCGCGGCCGGCGCTCAGGCGTCGCGCGGAGCGTTCCGCACTGAAGACGGATGGCAAAAGTCGCTCTGACCACACGACGCCTCAAAAAAGATTCCCCCTGAAAAAGGGATGTTTCAACCATAAAGGAATGTTTATGAAACAGACCATGATGAAAGCCGGCGTGCTGACCGGCCCCCGACAGATTGAAATCAAGCGGATACCTGTTCCGGCCGTGACCCCGGGCATGATGCGGATACGCGTGTCCGCATGCGGCGTATGCGGCAGCGACATTCACATGTGGAAGGCCGGAAAAGGCTGGAGTCCGAATCCCATCGACAATTTCCACATGGGGCATGAATTTTGCGGCGTGGTTGACGACCCGGGAGACAGCGATTTTCAGGCCGGCGAGCGCGTGACGTTCTGGGCCAACCTGTACTGCGGCGCATGCGACATGTGCCGGGCCGGCAAAGAGCAGCTTTGCCGGGCGGTGCACGGCGCCAACTATATCGGTTTCGTCTGCAACGGCGGTTATGCGGAATACTTTGTCGGCAAGACCCAAAACGCCTACAGGCTTCCGGACAGCGTATCGGATATCGCCGCCGGGCTGATTGATCCGCTGATGGTCGCCTACCATGCCGTACGGCGTTCAAGCCTGAAGTTGCATGACAAGGTGTTAGTGGTAGGCAGCGGCATCATTGCGCAACTCATCGGCGGGCTGGTCAAAAAGGCGGGCGCGTCCTATCTCGCCATGTCCAAAATCGACGAGCGGCAGACGGGCAAAGCGCGGGAAATCGGCGATTTCGACGCCTACTTTGACGGAAATGATCCTGACCGCGCCGCAAAAATGCAGGCCGCTTCCGAAGGCGGGTTCGACGTTGTCTTTGAAGCGGTCGGCGCAGGGGAATCGCTGGCGGCCTGCATGGACGGCGTAAAGCCCGGCGGCGAAATCGTGATGATCGGCAACTCCATAACGCCCACCGTGCCCTTTGACCTGAATCGCGCGGTCCTGCATGAAATGCGCCTGACCGGCAGCGTTTCCTGCACCAAAAAGGAATTTGCGGAAACTATTGATCTTATCGCCAAAGGCGTCATTGACGTTGAAAAATATGTGACGGATGTTCTGCCGCTTGACCAGCTCCAATACGCCTTTGAAAAACAGGTTTCTCCGACGGAGCCTGTGTTGAAAATCGTAATAAAGCCGTGACCGTCGCTCTGTGGAGATCGGAATCCAGACCATAAAAAATGGACGTAGATGAAAACACGCCGCATTGAACATTGCGGAAGCGCTGTTTAGGCCGCGCGCCAACCGCAATTCGTTCGTCCGCATGCGGCGTTTACGGATTTGCCCGCCAGCAGGAGTGAAGAAGGGAAAAGCGCCCGCTTCATTGCAAAAGAAGCAAAGCGCTGCGGGACGAAGGGCGCGCCCGGCGAACAGCCCGGCCGTCAGCGTCCGGAAGCCATGCGGCGGCGGTTCATATCTCGTAAGGGCGGCTCGCCAAAGACTCTTTTATATTCGCGATTGAACTGCGTGATGCTTTCATACCCGACGCTGAGGGCCGCGCTGGAGACCCGCTCATTTTCCATCAGCATAAGGCGCTGGGCCTCATACAAACGCAGCTGCTTTTGATACTGCAAAGGACTGAACCCGGTAAGCAGCTTGAAATGCCGGTGCAGATTCGCCGTGGACATGTTGACCTGGCGCGCCAGCGACTCAATGCGCATTGGAGTCTTATAATTTTCCCGTATCCAGTTTATGGCCTGAACCACCTGATTATTTTGGGTGCCCGGCGTGTTTAACTGGCGCAGGATATTTCCGTGCGGGCTTATGAGCAGAAGATAATGAAGCTCGCGCAGCATCATCGGAGCGCGAAGCGGTATCTGGTCAGGCTTTTCCAAAAGCTCAAGAAGGCGAAGGAACATTTCCAGGATATCGGCGTCGGTATCGGCAATGGAAACGCTCTGCGCCGTCTCCGGCTCACAGGAGAACTTCTGTTTCATTTCAAAGGCCAGGGATGAAAGCAACCGCCTATCCAGATAAAGATACAGAAAAAGAAACGGCTTTTCATGCGTAGGGTTTACGACATATGACGATATGGGCATGTCAAGACCGGCGACGATGCTCTGATTCTCAGTATAGACATACTCCTGTCCGCCCATGAAAGAACATTTGACGCCTTGTATGACAAGGCCGATCAGCGGTCTTTCAAAACACTTTTCAGGCGTTCCGCCATCCTCGCGGCGAACCAGGTTGAATCCCTCGATTGGGGTCGGATAGATGCAGGGAGTCTTCAGATACAGCAACAGCTTTTGTTTTAATTCATCATTCAGTTGCGCTCTTCGTTGCACATCTTCCGGCATGACGCTCTTGCCTCCGGTTAAAAATTCAAAATGCCTGCAAAGAAAAAGACGAAACAGGCGAGGCGGAAAATTGTAAATAGACGAGTTCAATGAGGCTATTATGTATTTCTGAAAATATGGATGCAAAGGCGCGTTTATTTATTTTAGATAAAAATCTATCATGATTGCCGCCTGTGTCAAGTTGTCCCCGCGGCGAAGCAGACGCTCGGATGCAAAACGCGCGCTGCATTCCAACACCTTTTCCGGCAACGCAAGCGCGCCACGTCCCATATAGGGCACGCGGCGTTTTGATAAAAACCGGCGGTTCCTTCGCGGCCGCCCGCCAGCCCGCCGTTTGGCCAGATTCCGCCCGCCGCGCGCCCTCTGCAAAAATCAGGCAATTTTTTGAAGAAAAACGCTCTTTCAATGTCCGCATCCAGCGCTTA
>CALUUT010000095.1 GCA_944324045.1 uncultured Desulfovibrionaceae bacterium
GGGTTGTGAATGTCCTCATTCTGGCCGTGTTTGTATTTACGCCGCGCAACGAGCGCGAATATCAGGTATGGCGGGGCTGGAAGCCGGATTTTTCGCTGCTGCGGCGCATTGTGCGTTATGGCTTTCCAAGCGGAGTGAACAGTTGCATGGAACTGCTCACCATAACGATTTTTGTTTTCATGGCCGGGCGGCTGGGCAGTCACGCGCTTGCCGCCACAAACATAACCTTTTCCATTGACGGCGTGGCGTTTTTGCCCGCGCTTGGGCTCAATACCGGCGTAAGCGTGCTCGTGGGGCAGGCCATGGGGCGGAACAACCCGAAGCAGGCGGAACGGGCGGCGCACAGTTCGCTGCATATCGCGCTTGTGTACATGGCGCTTATGGGGCTTGTGTTTGTAAGCGTTCCTGATGTTTTGATGGGGCTTTTTCGACCGGCGGGAGTGGATCAGGCCACGGCCGCAGGCATCGCGGCCACTGGAGCCGTGCTTTTGCGCTATGTGGCGTTCTACAGCGTCATGGACGCCTGGAGCCTTATTTATTTTGGTTCGCTGAAAGGCGCGGGCGACACCTGGTTTGTAATGTGGGCCATGACCGGCGCGTGCGTGTGCATGCTTGCGGGCGCGTATGCCGCGACCCGTTTTTTCCCCGGCAGCCTGCACGCCCTGTGGTTTGTGTTCACAGCCGTGATTTCCGGACTTGCGGGAAGCGCCGCCTTGCGTTTTTACCTGGGGCCGTGGCGTAAATTGACCCTGATCCGCAACTCGGATATGCGCGAGCCGTCCTTATGAGCGCGGTTTTTTTTTGGGATTTGATGAAACTGTTTTTCAGGCCCAGTTTCCGTAATTTCTCGCGCATGTCGTGCAGATCCTTTGGCGTACCCTGTTGCGTCACCAGAACCCTG
This sequence comes from uncultured Desulfovibrionaceae bacterium, assembly GCA_944324045.1. Classification (GTDB taxonomy): domain Bacteria; phylum Desulfobacterota; class Desulfovibrionia; order Desulfovibrionales; family Desulfovibrionaceae; genus CALUUT01. Next base: position 902 of record CALUUT010000095.1, read on the forward strand.
TACAGGGGTTTTCCGTTTTTGCGCGCGCTCTCAACGGATGCGGACAGGCCGGCCTTGCGCAAACGGTTCTGAAGTTCCTGAACAGCTTTATGATTTTCGCTTGCGGCCACCTGAAAGACGTATTCGGATAAAGAAACGCCGGATGCGGGCGTTTGCCGCGCGTTTTGCGCGCCAGGCTCTTCCTGAACGCCGGGATTCCTGCCATTTGATTTTTCTGCGGGCGCGGGCGGAGTCTGGCCCGGCTCGAGCCCGGAAAGCGCCGGCAAAGATGCTGCCCGGCGCGCGGAATCCGCATCCGCCGGGCGCGTCAAAGGCGCGGACTGCGTTGTATGGTTTGTCTGCCGCGGGCGGCCGCTGTTTAGAAGAAAGGCTTTATATTCCCATGGTCCAAGCGTGACGGCAAGCCGGCCGTTTTCCACGTTTTTGTCTTTGGTTCCGAAAAGCCCTACAGCTTTGCGTGTGGAAAGAGAGAGCCCGGCGGCGCTCAAATCGCGTTCCAGATTAAGCCGCTCAGCGCTTTGGGTCTGTCCCAGGTTCACCATGCTCAGAAGCAATCCGCCGTTGTCCGGAAGCTCCACAGCCAAAGCGACGACGCCGGGACCGACGGCTTTCAGTCTGGTTGCAAGACGCCCCTCGGCCGCGCGCAGCGTTCTGCGCGCGGCAAAAGCCGGGGCTATGCCGGACAAGAGCGAATGCGGGTCAAACGATTGCACGTCCAGAGACGGGTACAGCGTAGGCGCGCGCGCCACGCCCTGATCTGAAATGTCTATGCGGCTTGCGGACGCGCTCAGGCCGACGGCGCCGAATATTTCAGGAGCGCCGGAATCAATGCCGGGCATATCCAGTTCGGATGTTTGCGCCGCGTTCTCCATGGCGGCGGACGATTCCGCATCAGCAGGCGCGGCGTTTTTTGCGGCGGGTTCGGGCCTGTTCCAGGAAAGGGGCATGGCGCCGGACAGATCATAGGCTGTGAGCATGAGCAGGCCGGGCTGCAGCGCCTTGAAAAAAATGATGGACTGATGCGCGGTCTGTATCTTTTTGGCGATATCCGGGGTTATGTCCCGCATGGTGCGGCATCCCAGGGCCATGGCCGCGAGCGCGGGCGTGGCCGCGTAAAGGCGCTCATGCCGGAACAGCGCGGCGGCGGCCGGAATGGCCGCTATTTCCATGCGCATAGGGCCGGGGAAAAACGCGGTCCGCATATGCGGCGGCAGGCCCGCAAGCGGATGCGCGTTCATGATTGCTGCGGAATAGTCCACGCCTTCGGTTCCGGGCATGGCATGCGCCAGGCGTTTCATATCAAGGCCCATGGCCAGGGCGGCGTCGATTGAGGCGCGTAAAAGGCGCGCATCGCCCGTTAAAAGCGCGTGCTCCACGCCGGGGCTGAAGACGCTGTCCATTGCGAAGTCCGGGCCTTCAGCCCATAGTGCGGGCAGAAGCGTCATGGGCAGAAGATCAGTCGCAAGCGACCATCCGCCGTAACGCCGCGTTTCCTGGGCTATGGCCGCGGCCGCTTCAAGGGCCGGCTGCGCCGCTTCCTGCGGGCTCGCCAGTGCGCCTGAATTCGGGGTCAGTCCGATGTAGGGTTTGAGTCCAAAGCCGGCAAGCGCGCTTCCAAGCGTGCCCACGCTTCGGATTATGCCCGCGGAGACGATGCGTTGCGCCGCGCGGGACGGGTCTGTCCAGTTCAAAACCGCTTCCCATGGATGGCCGAACCAGCGAAACGCAAACCGGCGGGCGTTGCCGTCAATGCCGCGCACTTCATGCGTCGCGGCCCAGCCGCACGGCAGTCCCAGGGCGTCCTGCATCAGCATATGCGCAAACATGCCCTTGCCGGCCAGGGCGGCGACCTGCGTTTGCTCAAGCGGCGCGGGCCGCCATTCCTTTTCGGTTTCCGGCAAAAGCGGCCAGAGCTCGCGCGGAATTTCCACCATGCTGTAGATGCCCGGATATTGCCGCAATCCCCGCGCGGCCAGAAAGAAATCCGGACCAATGCCGGTTGAGGCCGCGATGGTTTCAATGCCTGCGACGCTTCCGTTTTGGTTGGCCGCGCTTACCAGCTCCCTGTATTCTTCTTCTGTGCCGGCCGCGCTGGAAAAGGAGAAGCCCACTTCATCGCGGCCATTGCTGAAGTGGGCGAGACTGCCGCGCCAGAATGCGCCGGATGGTCCCACAGGTTCAAGAAACAGCCCCCGGATGCCGGCTTTGCGCAAAGACCGCCAGAATTCCTGTCCGGAAAGTTGCCGGAAAACGGTTCTTTTCGATTCCGTGAGCACAGCCAGCGGATGCACGGCAAGCCATACATCGGCGTGTCCGAACAGGGTCTGCGGATGCGGCGCGACCCCGGAAACACGCCATTGCAGATGGCTTCCGGACACCATTCGTAGAAGGTCCGTGGCCTGATAGGTCATGGACTGGCGTTCCAGCCACTGAATGTATCCCGGCTCGGCCCGGCCCATGCCGTTGGTGGCGCCGGTCGCATTTTCGATAACCGGCGTTTTCGGGATGTAGGCTGTAGGGCCGCAGGCCGTCGCGCTTAAAAGCGCAAGCGGAAAAAGCGCCCGCATCATGAGGCGCAAGAACGGCATGCGTTGCGAAACCATGACGGTCTCCTGTGCGGCGCGCGCAGTATTTGAGAATGCTCTTCATTAAAGCGCCGGAAAAGCAGTGGGGAGAGCATTTGTTGCGCGCTCCTTGCCTTCAACGTTTTTGCGCGCAATCGAAAACCGCCGGGACGGCGAAAAAGGGCGCCCGGCGAAGGAGTGCGGTCTGTTGGCGATTATGGGGCGTGCTTCAGCGTATTTCCAGATACCGCACCGCAATATGCGGATCAGGATTTTTCTGGCTTTTTAAGCCGCGCATCTCGCCGGTGATGCGGACGGGCGTTTCCGGGGTGACCGTGAGGGCGCCAAAGACATGGGGCGGAACGTCGATAACGATATCGCCGGAAGCATCCTTAAAAAGATAGCGGTTTTTTTGCAGGTGCCGCATGATGGTTCCTTCCAGAATGCATGTCGCGCCTTCTTTTGCCGTGAGGGCCGCCGCCGCGCTTGTTTCCACTTTGTATGCGTCGCTTGGTCCGTTGAAAGCCGCAAAGGCGGGGGTGACGCTGAGCATGAAGACAAGAAGAAAGAGCAGACGGCGCATGGTGGAACCCTCCGTTTGACGTTTCCCTGATTGTAGACTGCCGTCACGAAGAAAACAGTTTCAGCCCGATAATCCCGGCCACAATCAGCGCGACGCTCGCCAGGCGGGAAAAGGCCACAGGCTCGCCGAACAGCACGATGCCGGCAAGAACCGTGCCGACCGCGCCGATGCCGGTCCATATGGCGTACGCTGTTCCCATGGGCAGCGTTTTCACGGCAAGGGACAAAAGAAACACGCTTGCAGCCATGGCGACAATAGTCGCAATACTCGGCCACAGCCGGGAAAACCCTTCGGTGTACTTCAGGCCCACGGCCCAGACGGTTTCAAGTATGCCCGCCAGAAAAAGCGCAAGCCAGCTCATAAGAACTCCTTGGTTTGCGAGGTCGTCCTCGTGAAATGGCTCTTTGCCGGGTCGTCCCGTCAGCTTTCGACCATATCCGCGTCCGCCCTTTATGTCAAATTTTGATGCGTTTGGATAGCGGCTTTGGTTGCCATGCGTTTGCATCAAAGCGCGGGGCCGGTCCGGGAAAAATGGCGGTTGCGCGTCCGGCTATTGCGGGGCGGCGTCCTGTTCCGACGGATCCAATAGCCCGTGCTTGTGCAGTTTACGGTACAGTTCGGAGCGGGAAACGCCCAGGATTCTGGCGGCGTTGCTTTTGTTGCCTGTCTGTTGCAGGGCGTCCTGCAGCAGGCGTTTTTCAAAATCTTCCATATGCTGGGTCAGCGTTTTCGCCGGGCCGCCGGCCGGGCTTTCAAGGTGCGCGATTAGCGGGTTGCCGTTTTGGCGGTGCAAGGCCGCCTGCAGGTCCGCCGGCGTAATGATGTCCCTTTCAGAGAGGATAAGGCAGTTTTCAAGGCAGTTTAAAAGTTCGCGCACATTGCCGCTCCAGGGAAGCGTCTGCAGAAACCGCAAAGCCGCGCCGCCAAGCTGACGGTGATAGATGCCGTGCTTTGCGCACAGCCTGTCCCAGAGACGTTCCGCAAGCCCGGGAATTTCTCCAATTCGCTCGCGCAAAGGCGGAATGGTGATATTAAGGACATTCAGGCGGTAGAAAAGGTCTTTGCGAAACGTTCCATCCTTGATCTTTTGCAGGAGATTCTGATTGGTGGCCGCAATCACGCGCACATTGACCTTGCGCAGGACCTCTCCGCCTATGGGCGAGATTTCTTTATCCTGCAGCACCCGAAGCAGTTTGGCCTGCAAAGAAAGGGGCATGTCGCCTATTTCGTCAAGGAATATGGTTCCCTTGTTCGCCAGTTCGAATTTTCCTCTTTTGCCTTTTGCGTGAGCCCCGGTGAACGCGCCTTTTTCATACCCGAACAGTTCGGATTCAAAAAGGCTTTCCTGAATCGCGGAGCAGTTGATGCGCACGAAAGGCCACTGCGATCTTGGGCTTGCGCGGTGTATGCTGTGCGCAAACACTTCTTTGCCCACCCCGGTTTCCCCAAGAAGCAGCACGGTCGCGTTGGTCTGGGCCGCGCGCATGGCCGTGGCCTTGCACCGGCGCATTTCCGGACTTGCGGCGATGATGTCGCTGAAGGCGTATTCCGTGGCCGAGTGCTGTTTCCGCAGGCTTTCCATGTTGGAAAGCCTGCGCTTGAGTTCGTCCACTTTCTTTTTGAGTTTTTCAACCTGATCAAAACAGGTGAAGCGGATGATGCCGATAACCCCGACCAGGGTTCCGTCGTCTGAAAAAAGCGGAATGCGGGAAGCGAGCACGCTTTTGCCCATGGAGAGCTGGTAGGCGTCGCGTTCCTCGACGCCTGTCTGGGCCACGATATGCAAACGCGTGGTCTTGATGACGTCCGTGACATGTTTGCCAAGCACCTCAGGGCCGACGCGGTGATGCTCCATGAAACTGTCGGTTATATATATGATGAATCCGTTGCGGTCCACAATGAGCAGTCCATACGTCACCTTGTCCAGAAATTTATCCAGGGGCCCGGCCCCAAGTTCATCCAAAAGCTTCAGGAGCGAGTCCTGCATCGCGTTCTCCTTTTTCACGCCTGATTTTCCGGTTGAAGCGTACGGTCGCCGCAGGATTGGGCCGCAATTGTAAAAAACCATGTCTGATGTGCCGGAAATGGGACAGCGCCGCCGCAAAAGCGCTGGTCCGTTTTCTGTTTCGTTACAGACTATTATGCGTCATGGCCTGTTTTTCAGGAAAATCTGTCCCGGATTCGGGACAGGCATCATAGGACAGCTTTTTATTAAAGGCAAGTAATTACAACATGTTATATTTTTCTTTTTGTTTTTTCACGACTTTGCGGAACAGCAGGCCGGAATTTGTCTAAAAGGGATATATTTGCGAAATAAATACAGTTATTTCAATAGAATATATGTTCTGTTTTTTTCAGGCATGCTTCTTGCTGTTTCCTCCCCAAACAGTATGCCGCAACACACAAACATTGAAGGAGTTGGCCTATGAATGAAGGTATGGCAAGGAAATACGGATTTCACACGCTTGCTGCCGGCTGGCTGGCCCTGTTCTGCCTTTTCGGCTACAGGGCTATTTTTGCAATCCTGAAAGACCCCATGGCCACGGAACTGGGGTGGAGTTCCGCAGAGGTGTCGCTTGGCTATTCAATCATGATGGTTCTTTATGCGTTGACGTCTCTGGCCTGCGGCAAAATCTGCGACCGCTGGGGCGCGCGTCCGGCCTATTTCCTGGGCGCGATACTGGGCGCGCTTGGTTTTTACGGCACGAGCCTTATGTCTTCCTATTACGCCTATCTGATCATTTTCGGGATTATCGGCGGCATCGGCACCGGGATGCTCTGGATGTCGGCCACAGTGTCTTCCCGTCAATGGTACGTGGGCGCGACCTTCGGCAAAAAATTCGCGCTGGTGTTCATGGGCGGCCCTATGGCCCAGATTCTGCTCAGTCTTGGCGTGCGGCATATTCTGGCGAGCGGCGGCGGGGACGCCTGGCGTCTGGCCATGAAATGTCTTGCCGCGATCATTCTCGTCTTTTTGCTCATAGCGGCCCTTATTGTTAAGAAAAAGCCGGAAACCTACGGCCTGAAGCCTTTTGGCGAAGCGCCGGTCCCGGCCGGCGGGCGGTCTATCCAGTCGTATCCCTGGAGACTTGGGCAGGCGTTCAAGACTCTGCCGGTATGGGCTATTCTGCTTGTGTTTCTTACCAGCATGCTTGGCGAATTTCTCATCTGGACCCAGATTGTAAGTTACTGGCGGCAGGATCTCAACATGAGCCTTGACGCCGCGACCTATATGTTCATTCTTATCGGCATTGTGGGCATTTTCGCCATCCCGCTGTACGGCGTGTTCGCGGACAAAGTGGTTCAGACCATCGGCAGCGAGGCCAAAGGCCGCAAAGTCGCAATCTTCATTGCGGTCGTCATCGGCATTGTGGCGTGCGTGCTGCTGCTTTTGCAGCGTAACGCCAATGCGCTTGGCTATGTGGCGGCCGTGGCGTTCGCCGTGTACTGGGGCGCGGTTCCAAACGGCGCCGTCGGGTACTGCGGGGCCATTTACGGCCGGGCCCGCCTTGGCACGATATGGGGCACCTGCACGCTCATCGGCAACGGCATCGGTCCTTTTACCGGCTCCTTTATCGGCGGGTATCTGGCCGACGTTTCCGGCAGCTATACCTACTCCATCCTGTTCGCCATGGGCGCTTTCATCGTCGCGGGCATCATCGCGCTTTTGCTGCCGCTTTCCGTAAAGACGCCGGAAGCGGTTGAAAAGGCGAATTAAATTGCCATGATTGGCGTTCGCCATGAGGCGTCAATGCCGCATGGCGAACGTATAAAAAAACAGCGCTTTGGGGCTGGTCGCGCAGTCGAGTTTCAGGGGAGGCCCGGTTTTGCGCGACCCACGTCCGGCAAGGGCCGTCACTCTCTCCGGCTCTTGCCGCGACGGTTTGATTGCGTTTTTTCCGGACCGTTTTTCACAACGCGGCCGCCTGAGCTTTGCGTGGTTCGCGCGCGTCTTTTCACCAGCCTGTTTCACCTATCTTCCTCTGTGGTTTGAGGCCTTTCGGCCGGAAGGCCATAGAGCCCCACCTGCTTTTATTCGAATTTTCATGCGGCTCGTCCATTCCCGCCAGCGTCTGAAGCCGGGCGCGCGGCGGCGTCCGTTCATCCTTTCATCTATTTTTCTCTGTGGCTTGAGGCCGAAGGCCAAAAGGCCGCATGCCCCCACCCCTTTTCTCGCAAGGCAGCTGAAGGGGGGCTTCGCGTCTCCTGGATTTTGCCGCCTTATTGCCCCGCGTCGGATTCTACCATTTGGCCGCGCGGTATAAGTGCGTATGAAATATGGGATATTCAGCTTGCGGTCCGGACAAGGAACCGGTACTATCCTGCAACTTTTTGGAAAACGCAGGACTGTGTGAAACGCAGTCGCCGGCCGTTGCGTTCGCCGTGGCGCGTCGGGATGGAGAGAGTGTCGCGTGTTCGTTCTTTTTTATTCCGTCATTACGGCTGTTTCTGTTTTATATGTGGGCCTGCGCGTGATCAGGCCCCTGAAACTGCCCAGACTCGCAGCCACGGTGTGCTGGGTCGCGCTGATCTTTATCGGATTTCTCGGCGTGACCCTCAGCCCCCGCCGCGCCGGCGGCGCGGCCTCTGAGGAAACCATGTTTCCCGTGGTCATCGGCGTCATGCAGTCCTGTCTTTTCCTGCTGACCTTTCTGCTTTTCGCGCGCGACGTCCTTGCGCCTCCCTGGCTGCTCATGCACCGTTTTTCCGGTTCCGTCCAAGACCATATCCGGCGCAGGCGGCGCATTCTTTTCAATATTTCCAGCGTGGTTTTGGTTTTCGCGACCCTGTTTTTCGGGGCGACCGGGTATGACGACGCCCACCGCATTCCGGACGTGCGCGCGGTGGATATCCGTCTGCCCGGACTGCCCAGAGCGTTTGACGGGTATCGCATCGCCGTTCTTTCCGACCTGCACGTCGGAGGGCGTGCGGGCAATCAGTGGCTTAACGATATCGTCACCCGCGTCAACGCCATAGGTCCGGACGCCGTGGTCATTCTGGGCGACGTGGTGGACGGAAAACCGGAAGATCTGTACGCCGACGCGGCGCTTTTGACCGGCTTGCGCGCTCCGGACGGAATATTTCTTATTCTGGGCAATCATGAGTATATTTCCGGGTATGACGAATGGGTCGCGGCGTTTTCCAAAATGGGATTGCCGCCGCTTTTGAACGCGCACCGGCTGGTGGCGCGCAAGGGCGCGCAGCTTGCGTTCGTCGGAATCACGGACCCGGCCGGGACGTGGTTCAATGCCGGGCCGCCGCCGGCCCCGGCCCGGGCCATGCAGGGCGTTCCGGATACGGCCGTGCGTATTCTTCTGTCGCACCGGCCGGGCAATGCCCGTGGAAATGCGGCCCTTGGGTACGCTCTTCAGCTTTCGGGGCACACCCATGGCGGCCAGATGCTGCCGGGACAGCTCTTTGCGCTTTTTGCCAACAGATATCTTGCCGGGCTGTATGAAGTGGACGGCATGAGCCTTTATGTCACCAGAGGAACCGGCTTTTTTGGAAGAGCGCCCATTCGGGTGTTCGCGCCTTCGGAAATTTCCCTCTTGACCCTGCGTCCAGCCGGGCCGGACAAGGCGCGCCCGGCCCGGCCCTGAAGTTGGTTTTGCGGCGCGGACCCTTATTTTTGCGCCTGCAAGAGGTCGGCAAGTCCGATGCGCCGCAAGAGTTCCTCGCGCATGCGGTCGGCCATGGCGTTGACTATGGCGCAGCCGTCGTTTGCCGGATCCATATGCGTTCTGAATGGACGCGCGCCGCGCGGGGCGTCAACCACCGCGGCAATGGTCCGGGCCACGTCTTTTGCGTCCGCGCCGGGCGGAATCAGGGCTTCAAGTTCCCTGCGGCACTGTTCGGCCACGCCTTTATAAGGTCCGGCGGCGTATTCTTCGGCCACGGCCTGATCCGCGGGCAAAGCGGCATGGGCGAAATGATTGGTTCCGGACGTATAGACGCCGGGCACGACAATGCAGGTTTCCACGCCCCAGCGGGCCAGCTCGCCGGCATAGGCGACGGCCAGCGAATCCATGGCCGCCTTGGCCGCGAAGTACGGCCCTAAAAGCGGCGGCACGCCGCCGCGCGCGCTGGATGAGGAAACCCATACGACAAGACCGCTTCTTCTGGCGCGCATTCCCGGCAGAACCGCGCGGTTCAGGCGTTGCGTTCCCAGCACGTTGACGTCGTAAATGTCCGCGCACTGTTCCGGGGTGAAGGCTTCCGCCGGTCCCAGGGTCATGTGCCCGGCGTTATGCACCAGCACGTCGATGCCGCCGGTTTCATTCAGTATGGCGTCCACAGCCTGTCTGACCGATTCGTCTTTAACCACGTCCAGCTCGATGCAGCGCAGATCAACCTTGTTTTCCGCGGCAAAGGCGCGGGCCGCCTCGACCTGTTTCGCATTTCTGCCGGCTGTTTCGCGCATCCCCGCATACACGACATGCCCGGCTTGCGCCAGCTCCCGCGCGGTCAGAGCGCCAAAACCGCTGGATGCGCCGCTTATCAGAATGGTCCGCTTCGTCATATAAGTCCTCCTTGGTGCGTCAACGTGAAGAATTTGAACGAACATGCCGTTTAATACAGATATGGCGCTGTCTTGGGGAATGCCTGAACTTGCGGGATGCTTGCCTGATCTTTTTTGTTTTGCGGGATGGGGAAGGGGATATGAAAAAGCGGC
>CALUUT010000096.1 GCA_944324045.1 uncultured Desulfovibrionaceae bacterium
AAGATGTTGCATTGATTTTGATATCAAAACGGCATGTTCCTTAGTTACAGCGGCGTCCGACGCGGTTGCCAAGGCTGCGAATTCGGAAAATCAGGGGAAAGCCGCTTGAACATGCCCGTTTTTTGACTCTTGGCATGCGTTGAAAAACGCGCCCGGCTCTTGTCAGAGGCATACGGAATGCTTATCTGTCATAATAACAATACGGCTATCGCCCCGTAAGCCCGGCGCAAACTGGAGCATGTCCCTTCGCCGGGAGCCTGACAACGCCGGATTTGTTTTCGCCTTGTGTTTTTTCCGCGCCTGGCTCTCTTCAGCAGGCGGAATTTGACGCGAAATCCCGGAACATCCGGGCATATTTGACTCCAAAAATATTTGGAACGGAACATGCGACATATCGTTAGCACAAGGCCGCACACACATTAAAGTACTCAAGGAGAGCCCATGAGCACTCAACCTCAGGAAAAGCAGCAGACAAACTGTATAGATTTATTCCCCCTCAACCCCGAAGACAATGATCACCAGAATGCTCAGGGAGAACCTGTAGGATTGATCTTTAACATCCAGGGGCATTCGGTGCATGACGGCCCCGGAGCCCGGACCACTGTGTTCATGTGCGGCTGCCCATTGCGCTGTAACTGGTGCTGTAACCCTGAAGGCCTTTTCGCCAGAAAAGTTCTCATGACCAAGTCCAAAAGCTGCATCGGCTGCGGACGATGCGTGCGCGCCTGTCCGCGCGGCGGCATGAGAATATCCGCTGAAGGCACAGCCGAGCCGATTCGTGAAATCTGCGACAACTGCACCACCTTTGAATGCGTTGAAGCGTGCTACAAGGAAGGCATCTACATCAGCGGCAAAGAATACACCATAAGCGAGATGATGCGCATTTTCCGCCGCGACCGTCAGTTCTGGGGCTCCACGGGCGGGGTGAGCTTCTCCGGCGGCGAGCCGCTCATGCAGAAAAAATTCATGCTGGCCCTGCTGAAAAAATGCAAGGAAATCCAAATTCATACCTGCGTTGAAACCACAGCGTGCCTTGCACCCGCCTACTTCCAGGAAGTCATCAGCTACGTTGACTGGGTATTCGTGGATTTAAAGCACATGGATCCGGAAGTGCATAAAAAATATACAGGCGTAAGCAACAAGCTCACGCTTGACAATATTCGCACTTTGGCCGCAAGAAAAGACTGGAACGGCATCATCATGCCCAGAATCCCGATCATCCCGGGCGTGAACGATTCAGACGAAAATATGGTGGCGACAGCCAACTACCTTAAAGATATCGGCCTTGACGCGGTGAACCTGCTTCCCTTCCACCGCCTTGGCGAATCCAAATACCGCCAGCTTGGCCGTGAATATGTGTATGCCGAGGAAGTTCCTCCCGCTCATGACTACATGCAAAGACTGCAGAAAATCATGATAGACCAGGGCCTTATCTGCTACGTGGGTTGGGAGACCCCGTTCTAAAAACCAAATAGCTATCTTGTTGTTCCGCATCCATATAAAAGTTGGATGACTGCGCTTGAAAAAAAGGCGGGAGCAATGCTCCCGCCATAACGCTTTAGAACAGCAGGGATGCGATGGGGAAATGGGGTCCCGCTCGCGATGCGGCAGACCAGTATATGCCATGGTGACGGGTTCAGCTCATAACATTAACTCTGGAGGCGTCGTATGGCTACGAGCAATGACAACCGGGAATCGGTGATTGATTCCATCATTGACCTTGAACAGGATATGTTCACGGCCGTAAACAACCGAGGTGGCGAATCCCCGTGCCAGCAGAGACTGAAAACGTTTCGGCTCATGCGCTGGATGACCCATTCTGTCCACAAGCTTGACTACCTGGAAAGCTATCTTCAGGATCTGCAGGAAGCCAAAAAGGCCGGCAGAAACCTGATGACGGAAAAATACGGCAGAATGGAAGGATTGATTCCATCCAATGTAACGCCAGAAATTTCCTTTACTGTAGATACGGAAGCCACATGGATGGATGAACTTAAAACCAAGTATCCGCGTTGTTTCTCGCAACAGGGGCAGGGTTTTAAAACATATGCGGCATCTGAACTACAGACCTTGTCTTCGCGCAGTATGGAATTATATTATAATGAAGTGAAAGATGCGCTCGCGGCGGGGCGGAATCTGCTTCAGGAACGCTACGAAAATCTGTACCGGCGCTTGGGCTATGCATCTCTTGATCTGGTAGAGCAGGAAGCGGAAAATAAAGCAAAGAGCGAATAAGGAAAGCTTTGGCGCCTTGCCTTTGCCGAAAGTGACACAAATAAAGCTAGATGGTACCCGGAGGCAAGATGCTTGCCAAATCTTTACAGAAAGTTCTGCAGTACGCTGTTCAGCTTGCAAAAAAACGCGGCCATCAGGAAGTGGACGCAAAGCACATCCTGCGCGCGATCACGACTATAGAAAATGGTCGTAAACTCCTGATGGCCTGCGGCGTGGACGTCGGCATACTGAATGATCGGCTTGACGCATATTTTGTGGAACGCACGGCCTCAGACGTGCCGGACATGGCCGCCTTATTTTATGCGCCCCAGCTACAGGAGCTTTTCGCCAAGGCGCAGCAACAGGCCAGTATCGCCGGGCATAAATTGACGCGCATCGGCGATATGCTGCTGGCCATGCTTGATACAAATGATGAACCGGCGGGCGCGCTCTTAAAAAAATTAGGCATGACGCATGTGCGCCTTCTTGAGGTTCTGGCGCAGGGACAGGTACGGGATACAGACGATTTTGAAGATGATCCCGTGTGGAAGGATGTGCGGCAATTTTTCAGCCGCGGTTTTTCCAATCCCGGCGAACAAAGCGGAATGCCGGGCGGCATGATGGGCGGCGGCATGATGGGCGGCGAGCCGCCTTCCCCCAAAGAACTTCTTGAGCGTTTCACCATCGATCTCACGGAACGCGCCAGAGCCGGTTTGCTTGATCCCCTCATTGGCCGTGAGGAAGAATTGGAGCGGGCCATTGAAGTGCTCGCGCGCCGGCGCAAAAACAATATCGTTTTTGTCGGCGAGCCGGGCGTGGGCAAAACCGCTTTGGCCGAAGGGCTGGCCATACGCCTGGCCCAGGGAAACGTTCCTTACGAATTTGCGAACTCGGTCATGCTGTCGCTGGATCTGGCGGCTTTAGTGGCCGGCGCCCGATACCGCGGCGATTTTGAAGAACGCCTGAAAGGAGTGCTGACCGGTCTTGCGGATTTAAAAAACCCGATACTGTTTATTGATGACATTCATACAATTCTGACAGGCTCGCCGGAAGTCGGAAGCGGCGGAAGTCTGAGCGCCGGCG
>CALUUT010000097.1 GCA_944324045.1 uncultured Desulfovibrionaceae bacterium
CAGCTCATTCCCCTGCAATACGCGCATCCCGAAACAGGCGAAGTCACCATGGAATATCCCTACAATCCGAATGGTTCTCCATTGGGAATAGCCGGTCTGTGCGATCCGTCCGGCTGCATATTGGGGCTTATGCCCCATCCTGAGGCGTATAACCACCCGACAAATCATCCAAGATGGACCCATGGCGAAAATGCGGCGCTGGGCATAGTCCTGTTTGAAAATGCAATCAGTTATTTAAAGCAAAATATCTGATTATGATTCCATGCTTTATCTGCGGCAAAGATATTGAAGGCGGATGGTGGACAGGGTTTCCCCCTGCGCCGGACAGTCAGAAAACAGGACTATGCGCACAGCATGATACCCCTGAAAATCGCGCGCTTGCCCAAGCGGAATGGGACCGCCGGTGGAAAAATTCGGTCACGGTCACCCAGCAGGTTGAAGCGGAAAAACATGTCGCGCGGCAGCCATTTACACTCGTCATCCAGTTTAAAGACGGCGGGCTTATCACCTTGGCCGCATACGACTATTCTGTGCTGAGCGAAGGAGAGATTCTTACAGCCACCCTGCTGAACCATGAAAAACAGTTTTTTCCTCTTCAGCAGATACGTTCGTTCAAAATTCTTCCTCAGGGGCCCGATGTACAGATTTCCCAACAGGCCTTGCCCAGATGACGGCCATTCGCCTCGCTGCCTTTTGCAGGCATGCGGCAAGACGCTCTTTTAAAAGCATGGAGGCAGCTTCGCCTTTCCGGGCCTTCATGAAAACGAAGCGTCTATCCCCCGGACCGCAAACGTGCGTTTTCCTGCAAAAAATACGGGCGAAATAGTAAAGTACTACTTTAACTATCTCTCTGCTCCCTGTGTGCGCAACAAGCCCTCAAGCTCTGCCAGAGGTATGCATGCAATATTCATGTTCTGCATATCCCGAATATTTGCCGCCGCAATTTCAGGACTTTGCGCAGAACAGGCATCCGTAACGACAATGACCTCATAATCAAGGCTCATGGCGTCAACGGCTGTGCCGCGCACGCAATTGGGATATTGGGTTCCGGCGATAATCAACGTGCGAACGCCAAGGCGGCGCAGCACAAGATCAAATTCCGTGTGCATAAACGCGCTGAATCTGCGTTTGCGCACGATGCATTCCCCCGGCAAAGGACGCAAGTCATCGACTATTTCCGCGCCGCGCGTACCGGCAAGGCATACTCCATTTGCATCCGGCGAAAACAAAGGAACCCTGCTTCGCTCCACATCCACGCCATGAGGACGATGCTCGCGAATGATATGAAAAATATGCCAGCCGTTTTTTCTGGCTTGTTCCAGAAGCTGTCTGATAGTCGGCACGGTTTCCAGGGCGCATGCGACGCAAAGAGGCGCGCCTGGGAGCACAAAATCATTTTGCATGTCAATAATGGCCAAGGCTATCAAGCCAGAGCGGTTTCTGTCGCGCGTTTGCTCAACATTCATGCACAACCTCGCATGAGTCTGTTTTAGGTATAAGTCGGATCAACAGCCGCAGGACCGCCTGCGCAAACAAGCTTTATAAAGTCAATGGCGCGTCCCTCTACAGGCAGAATGGGAAAAGGGTTGCCGCATGCTTCACAATGAATCATGGCCGGGCTTTTTGGGGCAAGCACAGGCAGTTTCCGTAAGCAATAAGGACATTCATACAGAAAAATCACTTCCATGCCGATTGGCGCAACCGGCGTAATTGGTTTGCGGTCATTTTGCGACATTATGTTTCTCCAGAAGGCTTTTTCCGGTCATTGCCTCAGGCTGCGCGATGCCCCATAAATCCAGAATCGTTGGAGCTATGTCGCCCAGCCGACCATCATGAAGCGTATACGTGTTTTTTGTTGAAGGGGCATCCGCCAGAATAAAGAGCACCTTGTTGGTGGAATGAGCGGTCTGGGGAGCGTTGTTTTCATCCAGCATCTGTTCGGCATTCCCATGATCCGCAGTAATGATAAGACGGCTGCCGGAATCTTCAACCGCCTGCGCGATGAGTCCCACGCATTCGTCAACAACTTCGCATGCCTCAATAGTGGCCGACATGACGCCTGTATGCCCGACCATATCAAGATTTGCAAGATTGCATACCGCAAAAAGGCATTCGCCAGTCTTCCATTCGGCAATCAGTTTTTGCGTGACTTCCTGGGCGCTCATTGCAGGCGCCTGGTCGTAGGTCGCGACATGCTTCGGCGAAGGGATCAGAATCCGCTTTTCACCGTCAAAAGGCTTTTCCCGGCCGCCATTAAAAAAATATGTGACATGCGCATATTTTTCCGTTTCAGCGATACGCAACTGTTTTGCAGGAATTTTTGAGACAACCTCTCCCATTGTATCCACAAGATTTTCCTTGGGAAAAGCCACAGGCACATCAAAAGAGGCGTCATACTGCGTCATTGTCGCAAGTCCGGTCAGCCTGGGTTGGCGCACGCGGTCAAATTCCCTGAAATCAGCCTCGACAAACGCCTGCACAAGGAGTCTGGCCCGATCCGCCCGAAAATTAAAAAACAAAATGCTGTCCTTATCCTGAACGACTGGAAGAGAACCATCGGAGAGCGGTATGATGCACGGCAAAACAAATTCGTCGGTCGTCCCGCTTCGATATGCGTCTTCAATGGCTTTTTCCGCATTCGGCTCACGTGACGCCATGCCGTTCACCATTGCGTCCCAGGCTTTTTTTAAACGTTCCCAGCGCCTGTCTCTGTCCATGGCGTAATAGCGTCCGCATACGGTGGCGATGCGTCCCCAATTCATGACATGCATCTGCCGTTCCAGCTCGCGTACAAAACCGGATGCGCTTTTCGGCGGCGTGTCGCGTCCATCCAGAAAGGCATGGACGAACACTGGAACTCCATATTCTTTTGCTGCTTTGATAAGCGCTATGAGATGATCAATATGGCTATGCACGCCGCCGTCAGATAAAAGACCTGCAAGATGTATCCGGGTTTTGGCCTTGGCCGTGTCCTGCAGGAGTCTGGATATGACAGGATTTTGCCCCATGCCGTCTGCGGCGACCATATCTTCGATCCGCGTCATGTCCTGATACACTACCCGGCCGGCTCCGATATTCAGGTGCCCGACCTCAGAATTTCCCATAAATCCCGCGGGCAATCCGACCTCGCGTCCGGAAGCGGAAAGAAGGCAGTGCGGATTTTCAGCCGCAAGCCTGTCGATATTCGGCATTCTAGCCAGCGAAACGGCATTTCCAGGACCAGCCGGCGCCTGGCCCCAGCCGTCAAGAATCAAAAGCACGGTGGGCGTCAACGTCTTCATTTAAGCCTCGCTTTCCATTACGGACATATTTCGCCGGTCATCAAGAATACGCGCCCCGGACCAGAGACCTTCCAGATTAAAAAGTTCCCGTGCATCGGATTGGAAAATATTGACGACCACATCATTAAGATCCAAAAGAATCCATTGCCCGGAATTATATCCTTCCATATGTAAAAATTCTATGGCCTCTTGCTTGCACCGCTCGAGCACGTCATCCGCCAGGGCCTGGGCCTGCCGCACAGAGGTCGCCGTAACAATGATCAGGGTCTCAGCGAAGCTGGCAAGCCCGGATACATCCAAGGCCAGCATGTCGCGTCCTTTTTTCTCGCTTATCCAATTAAGAATGCTCGCGGTCTTTTCCTGAACAGAAAGAGCGCTCTTGCTTTTTTGCGTAATCATGAGTCCTAATAATGCTCTCTGGCAATAGTTTAATGGTGAGGGCCAATCCGCTATGGCGCTTTCTTATCAAAGATGTTTTTTTTGAAATTCAAAAAGAGAATCTTCCCTCTTTAAAAAGGCTATGACTTTTTCCACATATGCATCGGGGTTCATGGGAGAAAGCCAGCAGACTTCAGGCTCCTTGGCGAACCAGGTCAATTGCCTCTTGGCATAGGCGCGCGTGTTGCGCATCCAAAGCGTGCAGGCTTCGTCAAGCGAAATTTCTTTATTGATATGCCGCCAAAGCTCCCTGCAGCCGATGCCCGACCACCCCGGCGCGTCTGGATTTCGGCATCGTTCCCTGGCAATCAAAGCCTCCTCAATCGCGCCGCAATCGAGCATTCTTTGTATGCGCTTTTGCAGTATGGGAGTCAAGGCGTCCAATGTCGTATGCGTCCCCAGGCGCAACGCTCTATAGGGCCTGTCGTAAGAAGATTGTCCATGCCACCAGGACAAAGGGCGCCCTGTGGCTTCAAAAACTTCAAGGGCCCTTACAACGCGCTGCCGGTCATTCGGATGAATTTTAGCGGCATATGCAGGGTCTTTCTCCGTCAAAAGTCTGTGCAAAACCGCAGAACCTTCCTTTTGACAGCGGCAAAGCCAGTAACATGAAACATCCGCGGGCACAGACGGGATTTCGGCTATTCCCTCAATAAGCGACCTGATATACATGCCCGTGCCGCCGACAAGCACCGGAACCTTTTCCGCGGCAAGGGCTTTCGCTATCGATTCCCGTGCGTGTTCAAGGTACACGCCCACAGATATCTTCTCCTCCGAAGACAGAAAGCCATAAAGGCGATGCGGACACGCCGCTCGTTCACGGGAGCCCGGCTGGGCGGTGATTATGGGAAAATCCGCATAAACCTGCCGCGAGTCGCTGTTGATGACGATACCGCCGCACTCTTTTGCGACAGCAAGAGCTATCTCAGTTTTTCCTGATCCGGTCGGGCCAAGAAGACAGATGATTTTCGGCCGCTCACTTTTCATCAAATCCATATTTATGTCGCAACGCTGTCCACACCGGCGGCGGAACAAGATCTTTGACGTTGCCGTTAAGCGACGCCACATTTTTTACAATTGTCGAGCTTATATAGAGCCACTGATAGTCCGTCATAAGAAATACCGTCTGAATTTCGCGGTCGAGCTTGCGATTCATGAGCGCCAGTTGGAATTCATACTCAAAATCAGAAACAGCCCGCAATCCTCTGATGATGGTGTGCGAACCGCTTTTAAGAACATAATCCACCAGCAGACCTTCAAAACCCTCGACAACCACGCCTGGTATGTTTTTTACGGATTCGGCGGCCAAGGAAATGCGTTCCTCCAAGGTGAACAGCGGCGATTTCGTGGTGTCGGCCGCAATGGCGACAATCACCGTATCAAAAATTGCCGTCGCCCGCATTATAAGGCTTAAATGTCCATTTGTCAGAGGGTCAAAGGTTCCAGGGTACACCCCTACTCTCTTTTTAGGCACAGTGCGGCACATGCTTACTCCATAGAAGACCAGAGAAGAATCCGTGTTTGGCCATATGTCCGGTCTGTATCCAGTTTCAAAGGCAAAAAAAGATTTTCAGAATCAAATGCGGCATGCCGCTCCACTTCCGCGCAAACGACGGCCGCCTCTGACAGCCATCCATTGTTTACCAGCTGCTTTGCCGTTGATGCTAATACATCAAGCGCGTAGGGCGGGTCAATGAAGACCAGATCAAAGGGCTCGCCGCTTCTCTTGCGAAGCGCTTTGCCCACATCTTCCGTCATCACGCGACACCGAACGGTTTCCAACCCCAACAGTTCCGCATTTCTGATAATGGCGTTTGACGCCTTGAGATTGCTCTCTATGCATGTCGCGTGCGCAGCTCCCCGCGAAAGCGCCTCAAAGGCAAGACTCGCGCTGCCTGCAAAAAGGTCCAGCACCCGCAATCCTTCAAGGGAACCTAGTCGAGATTCCAGCATGGAAAAAACAGCCTGGCGCACTTTGGACATAGCCGGCCTGTATCCGGGGCCGGTTATCGTCTTAAGGGTTCGTCCCTTGAATTCTCCCGCTATAATACGCATACATGACAACCTTAAATGAAATGATTATGGCGCGGTCTTGCTTTCATCGCCGATGCCGTCGCAACTGTGCGCCTTGTTCAAACAACAATTCGGACCGCGCCCTGGATACTAAAATTTAATTGGCGGTTGATTGATGAGTGTTCCGGTTCACCACGCCGAAGCGCTCTCTTTATGATACCGTGAAAAACAAAAAAACTGCGGCCAGCTCAGGAGCGCAAAGTTGAAATGAAGGTTAAAAGATCGCTGTTTAAGTCCACAAGCCTGTCGCGGATATCAGCCTGTTCGCCCAAACTTCGCTTTTTGTTGGAAAGAAGCCGTTCCCGCAGTATCTGCATCTTGTTCTCCGTGTCCTGAAGCAAAAATTCCCAATCGACAAAATCCGTAGGGCTGGTTTCCCTAGAAAGCGCGACGACCGGCGCCTCGCCCGGCTCCAAGGTGACCTCTTCGAGGTATTCAGGAATGTACACCGAAACATTAAAGTGTTCCTTTAATAATCCGGAAAGAATTTTCTGCGCCTCCAGTTCTCCATGAATAAGAAAGACTTTGGTTGCGGCGGTGACGAAATCCGCTACCCAGTTTACTATCTGGGACTGGCCGGCATGCGCCGAAAAGCCGCCGATGGTAAAGACTTTGGCCTTGACCATGACATCTTCCCCAAAAATACGAATATATGTGGCCCCATCCACAATACTGCGGCCGGGAGTGCCGACGCCCTGGTATCCGACGAACACAATGCTTGCGCCAGGCTTCCAGGCGTTATGCCGCAGGTGGTGCTTAATTCTTCCGGCGTTGCACATGCCGCTTCCGGCAATGACAATCGCGGGACCTTCGTATTCGTTGATGGCCATGGATTCCTCAGATGTCAATGTCGGACGCAGATTGGGCACGCTCAACGGATCTCTGCCTTTCGCCAAAAGATCCTGAAACTCTTTATCAAAATATTTCGGATGCTTTTTGAAAACTTCCGTCGCGCGGATTGCCAGAGGGCTGTCCAAAAACACCGGCATGTCTTTGGGCAATTTGCCTTCGGCATCAAGTTTATGCAAAAAATATAATATTTCCTGAGTGCGCTCCAGGGCAAAGGCGGGGATAAGAACCTTTTGCCTGTTGGCGTAACTATACGCGATAGCTTCGGCAAGCTCCTGCCTGCTTGTGCTTTCATCCTTATGATTGCGGTCGCCATATGTGGACTCCACAAAAAGATAGTCCGTACTTTTCGGGAGTTCAGGGTCGTTGACCAATGAAGCGCCGGGCCGTCCCAGGTCGCCGGAAAATACCAGACGCGTCCATTTCCCCTCTTCAAAAATTTCCACTTCAAGGAATGCCGAACCAAGAATATGACCGGCATCTTTATATGTCACCCGGACGTTGGAGGCCGGCTCAAAAGTCGCATGATACGCGACCGGAACAACGAACTGCTTCACTTTTACGGCATCCTCTTTGGTATAAAGAGGGTCAACCTTCTTTTTCCCCTTGCGGCCGCCGCGCCGGTTTTGGGCTTCCGCTTCAATTTCCTGGATATGCGCGCTGTCAAGGAGCATGATATCTAAAAAATCCGCTGTCGGTTCCGTACAGAAAATCTTTCCATGGAACCCTTCCGTCACCATTTTAGGAAGTAAGCCGGTATGATCGATATGCGCATGGGTAATGAGAAAAAAATCTATGTGAGCCGGATCGTACGGCCCCATTTCCATATTTCGTTTCTCAATGACGCTGTTGCCCTGGTGCATGCCGCAGTCAACAGCGAACCGCGCTTTTTGCGTTTCAATTATGAAGCACGAACCTGTGACGGTTTGCGCCGCGCCCATGAACTGTATTTTCATAAAGCACCTGCCCGAAGTATGTGGTGTTTTTACTTTTCATCGATGACCGCACTGACTATGGCGGCAACAAAAACCAATGGCAAGCATTTTCCGCATTGCGCTCAACCGCAGTTCCCAGTATACAGGGAAATCCGCGTATGACGGGCTCAAACGGCAATCATCCAACGCGATGATAACGTGCGTGTTTTTCATATATGATTTTAATATAATTATTCTTTTATAAAAATTTTTCAGCATAACCTTTTTCTGTCAAAAAAATTTTATAGTATTTTTTTATATAAACGGTTTAACCATCAAATTATCCTGAATATCAATATAAATTTTAATCTTTATTGTAGTGTTTATATGTTATAAACAATATTTATATTACAATAATACAAGGATTGAATATGAGATCACTGCAATATCCTGTTGAAGAGTTTTCCATAAATGAGTCATGGCGCATACTTAAAATCATGTCCGAAATAACGGAAGCATTTGATGCGCTGGCCCAAATTGGTCCGTGTGTTTCCATTTTCGGATCAGCGCGAACCAAAACGACAGACCCCTACTACAAAGATGCAGAAAAAATAGCCAGAGCGCTTGTTCAAAACAATTTCGGCGTAATAACCGGCGGCGGTCCGGGAATCATGGAAGCTGCAAACAAAGGAGCTTCCGAAGAAGGCGGAGTGTCGGTCGGATTGCATATTATTTTGCCAAACGAGCAAAAGGCCAATGACTATCTAACGACTCGCTGCAATTTCAAATACTTCTTCACACGAAAGCTTATGTTCGTCAAATATGCCGTCGCCTATATCGTCATGCCCGGCGGAATCGGAACCCTTGATGAATTGTTTGAAGCGTATGTGCTGGCGCAAACAAACAGGATTAAGCGATTCCCCATAATTTTATACGGAAAAGAATTTTGGGAGCCTCTGATGAATTGGATATCAACAACATTAGTCGAACATGGCTATATAGACTCTGAAGAAACAGAATACATTACGGTAGTGAATACGCCTGAAGAAATACTGGAATATATAAAGCGCGTCGTCATCGTCTAACCGTATGACCACCACATTTGACAGCGTTACTGTAAATATTTATGCCGGTTTTTGAAACGCTTGCTCCGCCTGCGGGATGCGCCTGGGAAGACTACATGAGCGCCGCATTGGCTTTGGCCCGCAATGCCTGGGATTTGGGAGAGATCCCTGTGGGCGCTTTAATTATTGACGGCATGGGCGCAGTGCTTGGCACAGGAATAAATACTCCGATTCGCGCGCAGGATCCGACTGCGCACGCTGAGATTCAGGCGTTGCGAGCGGCGGCCCGCAAGGTCGGCAATTACAGACTTACAAACGGCGTGCTGGTCGTCACCCTTGAGCCGTGTCTTATGTGCGTGGGCGCAATAGTCCACGCGCGGCTTGCGGGGGTGGTATATGGCGCCCACGACCCCAAAACCGGCGCGCTTTGTTCATGTATCAGGGGGACCGAGCTGCCCTTTCAAAACCACCGGCCGCGTATTCTCGGCGGCGTGCTGGAAGAGCAATGCTCATCTTTATTGCGTTCATTTTTTCAGCAAAGAAGAGAAGAAAAAAAACGCCTGCGGACTTGACTTTCCAAATTTTCCAATATTCCATAGGGCGCACCAGGGACGGATTCGGCGACATCGCAAATGGACGCATTCAGCCTTAAACCGGGAAATGCCCGATAACGCCGACGGCGTTCCGCATCTTTTTACGCGGCGCACATATTCAAATCGCGCCGGCAGGTTATGTTGCGGAAAGATTGCGACACGCTCGCGCGCCTTACGCGCCTCAAGGCGTTCTTCCTTGCAGGAGCGAAAAAAGCCTTGACGATTCGTTGTAAGTCTAGCAAATATACCTGTTCTTGTGAGCTGCCGTGAGCAGATTCATTCGATATCACAGCCAATGGCTTCCTTCCTGAAAATTTTTTAAAGCGCCGGAGGCCGGGCCGCACGGAGAGCATACATGAAGATTGAATCCCAGTGCATTCACGAAGGATACTCGCCTGAAAACGGCGAGCCTTGCGTGTTGCCCATCACGCAATCCACAACGTTTCGCTACACATCTACGGCTGAAGTGGCCAAACTCTTGGATCTGACGGAAGCCGGATTTTTTTATTCCCGTCTTGGCAATCCCACTGTGGACGCCGTAGAACGTAAAATCGCCGCGCTTGAAGGCGGCATCGGCGCTTTGGCCACATCATCAGGACAGGCCGCAGCATTTACGGCTGTCATGACCATTGCAAAAGCCGGCGACCATATAATATCCAGCTCCTCGATTTACGGCGGCTCCTTCAATTTGCTGGGGGTGACTCTCAAACGCTTTGGCGTCGAGGTGACCTTTGTGGATCAACAGGCAAACGATGAAGAGCTGGAAAAAGCCTTTCGCCCCAACACAAAGCTTGTATTTGGGGAAACCATAGCCAATCCCGCGCTTACGGTTTTTGATATAGAACGTTTCGCCAGGCTCGCCCACAGGCATAATGTGCCCCTTCTTGTGGATAATACCTTTGCCACGCCTTACCTGTGCCGTCCCTTTGAATTTGGCGCCGATATCGTCATTCATTCCACCACCAAATATCTGGATGGACATGCCGTGCAGATGGGCGGCGTCATAGTCGACAGCGGCAAATTTGATTGGACGAATGGAAACTTTCCGGAATTCACCGAACCTGATGCGTCGTATCACGGCACCGTATACACGACCGCTTTTGGTCCCATGGCTTTTCTGGTCAAGGCCAGAGCGCAAATCATCCGCGATATTGGCTGCTATCAGACGCCGCAGGGCGCCTTTTATGTGGATCTGGGCATACAGACGCTTCCGGTGCGTATGGAAAAGCACTGCCGCAATGCGGAGGCTGTCGCCCGTTTTCTGGAACATCACCCCAAAGTCGCCTCTGTGAATTATCCCGGACTGCCTTCCAGTCCGGCTCAAGCCTTGGTGCAAAAATATCTTCCCAAAGGGACCGCCGGGGTCATTTCATTTTGCCTTAAAGGCGGCCGCGATGCAGGCGCCCGCTTCATCGACAGTCTCAAGATGGTGACCCTGGAGGTGCATGTAGCGGATATCCGTACCTGCGTCCTTCATCCCGCATCGTCCACACACCGCCAGCTTAGCGATGTGCAACTGACTGAGTGCGGCATTGCGCCCGGCCTTGTCAGACTTTCCATGGGTCTTGAGAATATTGAAGACATTCTTGAGGATCTTGCCCAGGCGTTGAACAAAGCCTGAGAGTTCGCACCGCCCTGCATCAGCGATGCGCGGCCATGCACAGGACCATATCATGCAAGATAACACACTGGTTGTCACTGGAATGGGAGCGGTCACTCCCATCGGCATAGGCATTGACGCCTACTGGAACAATCTCGTTTCCGGAGTCTGCGGCGTCGCCCCAATTACCCGTTTCGACGCCTCTGATCTGCCTGTACGCATTGCAGCTGAGGTAAGCAATTTCGAGTTCAAGCAGGATATCTCCCCGCAGCTTGCGCGCAATATGGACATATTCGCTCAATATGCTTTTGCCGCGGCCCAGGAAGCCCTGCAAGACGCGAACCTTGAACGCGCAGACCGCCCTGAACGCATAGGCGTCGTCATGGGGACCGCCATGGACGGCATGGGGCTGCTCGCCCATACCCAGGCCCAGCTCGCTGCAGGGGTTCTCAATCGCGTGGGTCCGCGTCTGGTGCCCATGATTCTCGGCAACATGACGGCCGGACTGCTTGCCATAGCCTATGATTTTCACGGTCCAAGCATGACGCTGAACACGGCCTGCTCTTCCGGCGGCGACGCCCTGATGACCGCGGCCATGCTTTTACGCAGTGGAGAAGCCGATTGCATGATTGTGGTTGGCGGCGAATCCATTCTTTCTCCAATTCTTATTGCGAGTCTGGCCGCAGCCAAAGCGCTCTCCCGCCGCAATGACGCGCCTGCGCAAGCGTCCCGTCCCTTCGACAAGGAGCGAGACGGTTTTGTTATCGGCGAAGGCGGCGGGGCCATTGTTCTGGAAACAGCGAAACATGCCGCGCGTCGCGGCGTCGAATCCTATGCGACGCTGGCCGGGTACGCCAACACGCAAGACGGATATCACATCACGGCGCCGGACCCCAGAGGAACCGGCGCGGCCGCCTGCATGCGCATAGCCCTGCAGCGGGCCGGGCTCAATCCATCGGATATCGGCTACCTTAATGCCCATGGAACATCCACTCCAATGGGAGACAAGGCGGAAACGCTCGCCATTCATTCTGTCTTTGGAGCAAACTCCCAATCCCTTGCCGTCAGTTCCACCAAAAGCGCCACCGGGCACATGATGGGGGCCGGCGGCATTACAGAGGTCATCGCCTGCATCAAAGCTCTTCAGACAGGTCTTTTGCCGCCGACGCTGAATTATACAACGCCGGACCCCGACTGTAATCTCAATATCGTCGCCAATATCGCCCGCCAGGCTCATATTACGGCAGCCATGTCGAACTCTCTCGGTTTTGGCGGACAAAATTCCAGTATCATTGTAACACGGGAAACGACCAACAAGAGGTGACCTTTGCAATATTCGTATGACGTGCGGTCTTTTCAAGACACCTTTGCCCATCAGTTTCTCTGGATAAACGGGTTTATGCGCAATGTGCTTCGCAAAGCGCGCAAACCCGCGTTGCATTGTCCTCTTACGGGACGGATGTGGACCTATCAAACGCTAAACGAGGAAGCGAACCGCTTGGCGCATGCGCTCATGCGGCATGGAGTGGGTCAGGGCGATATCGTCATGTATGCTTTGCTGAACTCTCCAGAATTTACATTCACATATCTTGCCGGTCACAAGCTGCGAGCTGTGGGCGCTCCTATCAACTATCGCCTTTCCGGCGGTGAAATCGCGCTTCTAATCGACGCTTCAAAGCCGAAAGCATTCATCTATGACGCTGATTTCGCTAAAATTATT
>CALUUT010000098.1 GCA_944324045.1 uncultured Desulfovibrionaceae bacterium
CCTGAAAATTAACATATGCGAACGAAGTCTGTCCTGTCATGGGCATACCCTGCGCCTGCCGCCAGCGCTGTTTGCCGTCTATGCATTCTTTGCGCTGCAAAACGCGCCCTGCCCGGACGGCGCGACGGCATGCCCGGCGGAGTGCCGCTCCTGCGCCATGGCCTGGGCTGATATCGAACCAAGACGAAACGATATTCTCCGCCTCTATCAGATGGTGGAGATAAAAGCCCTGGCGCGAGGGCGACGCGGCATTCTGCATCTCTCCGCCGACAATTTTCGCAGCGCGCTGGCAAAAATCAAAAAAATTCTGGCGCAGACGTTCGGCGAAATAACCGGCGCACGTCTCAGTATTGTTTCCATAAAGAAAAACAACGTCGCCAAATACAGTCTGCGCCTTCCCAGAAGACAGATTTCCGTAGAGCCGCAACGTTGCGACCATTGAACGGGCTCTCCGCTTACAGTATACTCCGCCTATCTTTTTATCAGGAGGACTCATGAACGCATCCGACCAGCAACTCCTCATTTTGGCGGCGCTCCTTCATGACATAGGCAAATTCGCCCAACGGGCCAAAGCCCCGTACAGCAAAAACCTTGCTCAGGAATATTGCCCCGGCGGAACATCGCACAAACATGTCCTCTATACCGACTATTTCATTGAAAACAATCTGCCTCTGCCGCCGGAACTGGAAGGCGCGCGCGGCAGACTGGCCCGCATGGCTTCGGCCCATCACCGCGCTGACTTGGCCAGTCGCGAGGAGCTGTGCATTCAGAAAGGAGACCGCCTTTCCGCGGGCAACGACCGCGTGGACGGCGAAAGCGGCGGCAATCTTGAAACCGCCCGCATGGAATCCGTGTTCTCACAGGTGCGTTTGCGCCTTCATCAACTGGAGGAGACGCCCAGGCGCTATCCGCTCAAAGCCCTGGATGCGGAAGGCGCCCCCATTTTCCCTGTGGAGCGAAAGAAGGCGGCGGACACGACCTACGACGCATTATACAAAGACTTTCTTGCCGCTTTGGAGCATATCCCGCTCGCCATGGGCGTTGGTCACTACATTGCTTCGGTACAGACGGCGCTTGAACGTTTCACATGGTGCATCCCTTCTTCCACATACAAAACCAGGGCCGATATCTCGCTTTTCGACCACAGCTACACCACGGCGGCCATTGCTCAGGCGCTGTATCACAGCCCCTACGTGAACATATCATTGAAAAAGACGCCGCTTTTGCTCTTCAGCGGCGAACTTTCCGGCATACAGAACTTCATCTTCGGGTTGGGCGAACAGGGCGACCGCGGCGCCGGAAAACTTCTGCGCGCCCGTTCCTTCAGCCTGCAAATGCTCACCCGCTCCATCTGGATGATTCTCCTTAAGCGGTGCGGCCTGCACTCCGTCGCGCGCATCATGGACGCAGGCGGCCGCTTCATCCTGCTTCTTCCGGATACGCCCGCGGTGCGCAAGGTCACAGACGACGTCGCCCGCGAAGCCATGCAGTATACGCTTAAAGCCTTTAACGGCGTTGTGCGCGTCCACTTCGCCATGCAGAACCTGATCGCTTCCGACCTTGACGCGCCCCGTTTCCACACCGTATTCCAGCAATTAAACGACGCCCTGGAACGCGAAAAACTGCGTCCCTTTGCCCAGCTTTTACATGAAGGCTTCTCGCCTGTCATTGATATCAAAAGCGCCGACTACGCGGAGCACGGCCCCTGCCCCTTCTGCGGTCTTCGTCCCGCGCTTGCCGGCAGCGGCGACGAGGCCGGCTGCCATATCTGCGTGACGCTCATCCGGGAGGTGGGCCGCAGACTTCCCGATGCCCGCTATGCCGTGCTCGCGCAGGAAGGCAAGGGTCTTCCGCTGTTCGGCGGACTTCGCCTGCGCCTTGAAAAAGACGCTCCGGCGCGCGCGGACGCCCATGCTTTGGACATACTCAGCCTGAAAGACCGTCTCGCCTTTTCGGCCGCGCCCGCGGCGGGCTACGTTCCGCGCATCACAGAGGCCGATCTGCAACGCTGGAAGGCGGAACAGCGCGCCATGCCTGACGAAGACCCCCTGGAACCGGGCGTCCCCAAAACCTTTGGCGTGCTCGCGCAGGAAGCCCGCATCCGCACCGAACGCGGTTTCCGCTCCATTCCGTGCCTTGCCGCCTGCAAAGCCGACGTGGACAATCTCGGCATGATCTTCGGAATCGGTCTGGAAACTCAGAAGCGTAAACAACCAAGTCGCGGATGCAAACGCAATCCCGGCATGATCTTCGACACCGGTCTGGAATCCGACGACTCCCCCCGCCTCTCCATCTCGCGTTTCGCCATGCTCTCGCGCATGATGCACCACTTTTTCTCTTCGCACCTTATAACCGTCATTGAAAAGACCTTCCCGAACATCTACGTGGTGTTCGCAGGCGGCGACGATCTCTTTGTATTGGGCCCGTGGAGCGACATTGTGCATTTCGCGGAGCATTTATATGCGAACTTCACGGCTTTTACCGGCAACAATCCGGATGTGACGCTCTCCGCCGGCGTGGCCTTGACCAAACCCGGCCTGCCCATACGCGTCATCAAAAAACTGGCGGAAAACCAACTTGAAGCCTCCAAGGAGCGACGGGAAAAACAATCAGAAGATTTCGGCAAACAGTCAGATGACGTCTGCCCGAATAAAAACGCCGTCACGCTGTTTAATGTGACCTGTCCATGGCCGAAGTTCTCCCCTCAACTGGAAAAAGGCGAATGGTTTGAAGAACTGTGCCTTTCCGGGGCCATAACCCAGGGCTTTACGCGGCGGCTGCTCGACTACTCGCGGCAGGCCCGCGCTCTTGCCGAAGGCGATGTCTCCGCCGGATTGTACCGCTCGCACATGATGTACGACATAGCCCGCAACTGCGATGAAAAAAAGCTGACAAAAGAGGATGTGAACGCCCTGCGGGCCCTTTGCCACGACAAGGATTTTGAACAGATGGAAATAAGCGTTACATGGGCGCTCTACAGAACCCGCACAACCGCGTAGGAGACAGAGCATGAGCATATACTATAAAGACGACGGCAAGACCCTTGACGCCCGATGGGTGGATTCCGAAGCCCTGGCCGTGGCCAAAAGGCTGGTTATAAAAAATGACGGCAAACTTGACGGAAAGTGCATCAGAACTTCCCAGCTGCGCAAGTTCTATGCGGATGTGAAAAACCTGGAACGCGCCTGGGAATATCAGGGGCGCTCCGATGCCGCCTTTCCCGGCATTCTGCCGCAGATAAAAATACTCAAGGCCAAGGCCGCCTATGCCCGACAGCGCAAAGTTGTGCCGCCGGCCTTTGCCGAATGGATGAACAAACACGTGGACGCCATAGCCGGGCCTTCGGATTTCGCGGCCTTTCTTTTGCATTTTGAGGCAGTGGTCGGCTTTTGCTACGGCGAAGGGCTCAAGGACTGATATCCAGCACAAAGGAAAAGACCATGAAGCTTACACATATAAAGGAAATCACCGGCATCATCCGTCTTCGCTCCGGACTGCACATCGGCGCCGGCAAGGACAGCGTGGAAATCGGCGGCCTGGATCAGCCCATCATCAAAGACCCTGTCACAAAAGCGCCCTATATCCCCGGCTCTTCGCTTAAAGGAAAACTGCGCTCCCTGCTTGAAACATCCGTCTTTATGAAAAACCAGGGCACCAGACAGGCTGTCATGAACGGCAATCCCTGCACATGCGGAAAAAAAGACTGTCCGGCATGCGTCATCTTTGGGGCGCACGCCGCCCCGAAAGCGTGCGATCCAGACCTTGGCCCCACCCGCCTGCTTGTGCGCGACGCGCCCCTCACGCCCGAATTTATGAAACTGTTCAAAGACGGCCGCCTGCCCATGGAAGTAAAATATGAAAACATCATTCATCGCGTCAACGGCACGGCCGAAAATCCCCGACCTCTGGAACGCGTGCCCGCCGGCGCCTGTTTTACGCTGAATCTTGCCCTGCGCATCTATGAAGGCGACTCCGACGGCCTCCTTGACTGGGTGCTTAAAGGGCTGAAACTTATCCAGCTTGACGCCCTCGGCGGAGGCGGCTCCCGCGGCAGCGGTCAGGTCGTCTTTGAAGACCTGAAAGTTGACGGCCAACCTGTCCGCCTTGACGCTATAACGGCTTTTTAAGGGAGGGCCTATGGCGCTTCATCGCTTTATATTGCGCCCCCTTTCCCCATGGGGCACGCCTTTGCGAAGCGACACCCTGGCCGGACTGTTGCTGTACAGAATGGCTGAGGACGAAGGCGAGACCGCATTGCAAACAGCTCTTGAAGCGTTCCAGGACGGCGCGCCGCCCTTCGCTCTGTCTTCCGCCATGCCGGAAGGCGCCGTGTTCATGCCCAAACTGCCTCCCATGCAACGCGAGCGCTTCGCGGCGGCAATACGGAAAGACTGTTTTCACAACAAAAACGGCAAGCCCGTCTCGCTGTTTGACGCGCTCATCCTGTACAAAGAGTTTCGCAAAAAACGTTTTTTGCCTCTGGAAATCTGGGAGACGCACCGCGCCTCGTTGTCCACTGCGGCGCTTTTCACGGAATATT